>JBKPMO010000131.1:0-34062 GCA_046732175.1 Verrucomicrobiota bacterium | reverse complement strand
ACATGGTCGATCGGTTGTCGGAACAGAATCGCTGGTTTCGCGATTACACTTTGGAAGCGCTGGCCCGGGCGGTGCGCGAGACAATTGCCTGTTTCCCCGTTTATCGCACTTATCTGGAGCCGGGAAAACCGGTGAGCCCGGAAGATCGCGCGGTGATCGAGCGTGCGGTGGCGGCGGCAAAACGGCGCAATCCCGCGATCGAGGAATCAGTCTTCAACTTTTTGCGCGATCTTTTGCTCTTTCGTTTTCCGGAAAACCTCGATGAAGAGCAACGCGCTGCGCACGCGCAATTCGTGCTCAAGTTTCAACAATTCACCAGCCCGATCATAGCCAAGGGACTCGAAGACACGGTGTTTTACATTTACAACCGGCTAGCCGCGCTGAACGAAGTCGGAGGCGAACCACATTTCTTTGGGCTGAGCGTTGAGGCGTTTCACCAACGCAATCTGCAGCGGCAGCGCGGTTGGCCGGACAGTCTGCTCGCGACCTCGACACACGACACCAAACGCAGCGAAGACGTGCGTGCGCGGATGCTCGCGATCTCGGAGATTCCGCAGTTGTGGGGGCGGTCGCTGCAAAAGTGGCGGACCGCGAACCGCCGTTTCAAGAAGCAAATCGACGACGCAGAGGCGCCCGATGCCGGCGAGGAATATTTGTTATATCAAACCCTGCTCGGGGCCTGGCCAGTCAATGTTGATGGAGTGCCGGCCTCATCGGCCAGCCCAGAATTCGTTAGCCGCATCCAGGCTTACATGGCGAAGGCGTTGAAGGAAGCGAAGCTGAACACGAGCTGGATTCAGCCTAACGAGAATTGGGATGACGCCATGGCGGATTTCGTCGCCGGGATTTTGGAGACGAGCCCGCGTAACAAGTTTGTGCCGGCGTTTTTGCCGGTGGCAGAAGAAATCGCCCGACTGGGCGCGATCAATTCACTCGCGCAGATCGCGATCAAATTTACGGCGCCGGGCGTGCCGGATGTTTATCAGGGAACCGAACTTTGGGATGACAGCCTGGTTGATCCCGATAATCGGCGCCCGGTCGATTACGCACTACGGAGTGAGATGTTAAGACAGGTCGAGAATGTGCCTCCAAGCGACCTGATGCGATGCTGGGCCAATGGTCGGATTAAGTTGCGTCTAACTCAGCGGCTCTTGCATTTGCGGCGCGACAATGCGGAGCTGTTCCGCGCGGGAACTTATGAGCCGATCAATTTTGGCGGCGCGTTCGCCGACTGCGCGATCGGTTTTGTGAGGCGCCACCAGAACCGTGCAATCATCGTGATTGTGCCACGATTATCATCGCGGGTCGGGTTTCCACCAGTCGGCGAACGCTGGCAGGATACGCATGCTAATCTGGCATGTGGTCTGACTGGTTTGCGCGATGTCTTTAGCGCTCGCGAAGTTGGTGCTGAAAATTCACCGCTGAAATTGTCGGAAGCAATGTCGCAGCTTCCCTTTGCGGTGTTCACGAATTCCTAGGCGCACGGCGCCATAAACTCTGGGTAGCGCACGGGTCTCGCATGTTGGTTTCGGCGTCTCGCCGAAACAGTCTTTTGCGGAAACGGGAATTACAGAGCCGGCGTAAGCGTCAAGGAAAGTCCGCGATGACGAGACGTCATCCCCAACGCGCGAGACGCGTGCGCTACCCGGAAGGGAATTCGTCGGCCCCCAAAGGACCGACGACTTACTGCCCCGGCAATTTCACCGACGCTTGATGGGCGTGGGTAAACCAATTTAGCAATCCACCGACCCATTCCGAAAAACTTCGCAGGTTTGCCACCAAATCTTCACCGAAACCGGCAAAAGTGATTTGCGGAGATGCAATTACAAGCAGGACGCTTAAAAGCACAAGATTCATGAGATAAATGAACACGAGCGAAAAAAAAGTTCCGTGATCGCTCAGATCAGTCTGGTTTTTCGGAATCATCCAGCAGGTGAAGGTGAGATGGAAGGCCCATGTAATACCGAGAATGGCGTAGAGGAGCTGGCCGTAGGGTGCGACGTTCACGAATAAGCTCGCGATCCCATAGACCAGAATCGCGAGCAGGCTGTAGAGGGGAAAAAAATACGGGGCGAGCGCGATCAGGAAATTTGTCCGGTTGGTTATAATATGGCCGCCGTCGCCGCTCACCCGAAATTTACTGACGCGTCCGCCCATTACCCAAACCCACAGAACATGAGTCACCTCGTGACCAAAGACGTAGACGATGACCGGCCGTGGCAAACCGCTGAACGCGATTAGCCAAAGAACGACGCCGAGGGAGAAGAACCAAAATTCCGCGCCCGCCCACAGGCGCTGATGAATCGTTGCTCGGGCGAAGGCGGTGAAAAATGTCTGCGTTAGGATCGCGCACCATGGCAACAGAAAAACTGCGATAATGTTTTTGACCCAGCGCGTCGGCACCGTCAGCGGCATCGAGTGATCCGGCGCGCGCCGTGTCGTCGGCACGACATAGCGCACGATTTTTACTCGTGGCGGTTTGCGACGATGACGCGGAGAAGGTGACCGGCGATGCGGCATGGAATCATTGTGTCATGGCGAGTCTAGTGGAGACACTTCAAATATTGCTAACCGCGGATGGCACGGATAATCCGCTTCAACGGTTTTAACTATTCAACGCGCATCTACGCGCGGCCCATGTAGGCGCCGGTGCGGGTGTCAATCCTGATGGTTTCGCCTTCTTTGATGAAGAGAGGGACGTTGATCGTCTTGCCGGTCTCGAGTTTTGCTGGTTTGGTTACGTTGCTGGCGGTATCACCGCGGACGCCCTCGGCTGATTCGATCACTTTCAAACTGACCGAGGCCGGAAGTTCCACCTGCACGGCTTTACCTTCGGCGTAGAGAACTTGCACCGGCAGATTTTCCACCAGGAAATTCTTGGCATCACCGAGTAGGTTTTCCTGTAGCGTCACCGTCTCGTACGTCTCCGGATCCATGAAATGATACCCGTTGTGGTCCTTGTAGCTGAATTCGAGCGTGGAGCGGTTGATATCGACTAGCTCGACCTTGTCGGTGGAACCGAAACGGACATCGGCGCTTTTGCCGGTATTGATGTAGCGAATGATGGCCTGGACAAAGGCGCGCAAATTTCCCGGGGTGCGATGATGCACTTCCAGGACAATGGCAGTGTTGCCGTTGTATTTAATCGCCATCCCTTTTCGGAGGTCGTTTGCCGCAGCCATTTTGGGAAGAAAGTAGTCGTGAATCGTTAAATCGTGAACCGTGAATTGGGAGCGCGGAGGTTACACAGATTGCGATGCAAATCAACTAGAGGGACATGCGCTGTCGTGTCGCAAACATTTGGGCGCTGCCGTCATCCCGAGCGAAAGCCGAGGAATCCCTCGACTACACTCGGGATGACGAGTGCTACAACAACTTCAATCGCGTCAGATCCTGTGAATCAACAATGCCGACAGGGGCATTGTTGTCGTCCACCACGACCAGATCGTCGATGCGATGGCTCTCGAGAAGATTGAGAACTTCAACCGCGAGTTTGTCTTTGTGCACGCTGACCGGGTTCAACGTCATCAGATCCGCCACCAAACGCTCGCCCACTTTCGGATCTTTTTGAAAATGCCGGGCGAAATCGCCGTGCGTAAAAATGCCGAGCAATTTCCCATCGGTATCAGCGATGACGGCGGCGCCGGCGCGCACTGCGGTCATGGTTTTCAAAACGTCACGAATCCTGTTATCGGACGCTACCAACGCCAACGCCTCGCGCGGCCGCATAATCTGATGCACACGCATGAGCAAACTGCGGCCGATCATTCCGGCCGGATGAAATTTGGCAAAATCTTGCTTTTGAAATCCGCGCGCCTCGAGCAGCACCATCGCGAGCGCGTCACCCAGCGCCAACATTACCGTCGTGCTTGAAGTGGGCGCAAGGTTCAGCGGACATGCTTCCTGTTCGATGTTTACGTCGAGGAAGACGTGTGCGTTTTTTGCCAGCGTCGAACCGGAATCGCCGCAAATCGCAATGATCTTCACCTGAAATCGCGCGATCGCCGGCAAAATCCGCAGCAGCTCTTCTGTCTCACCACTCGCACTCAGCGCCAGAATGGCATCGCCGTCCGCCACCATTCCGAGGTCGCCGTGCAAAGCATTGAGCGAATCCAGTACCACCGCGGGCGAACCGGTGCTGGTAAGGGTGGCGGCGATTTTGCTCCCGATGTGACCGGATTTTCCCACACCGAGCACGACAATTTTCCCGCGTGCGTCGACGGTCGCTTTCAGGAGCTCGATGGCGTCGGCAAAACTCTTACCCAAACGCTGGCGCAAACGCTGTAGCTCAAAAATCTCGATTTCGAGGACACGTGCGGCCTTTTCAAGGTAGTCCATCGAAATATAATTGAGCCGGAGCACGAAATCGGGCAAGACAGTTCCGTTAGAGGAAGGAAATATGAAAAAGTTGTTCGCAGTTGTGGGAATGATGTTGATCGCAAGCGCCGCACTTGCCGAGACTTACACCGCGCCGGTTATTACGCGTAAGGTGCCGGGCCCGCCGAAACCGGCTCCGCCGCTACCCGCGATCGCGCCCGGCGGAGTCGTTCCGCGTGCCGTTCGTGGCGGCAATCCGCTGCAAATGCTGAATCCGGCGGCACCGGCGCGTTACGGAACCGCGCAGCAAAGCCTGACCGCTAAGCCCGAATATCCGGGACACCGGAACGGCAAACCCGAAGATCCGGGAAAATGGAATGGCATTAAGCTGTTCGAATTTTATTTTTGAACAGGCGATTGCGTTGTAGCGGCGCTTGTGTCAAGCGCCGAGCCCAATGAAAAGGCGCTCGCCGTGGCGAGCGCCTCTACAACCCGAGCTTAGCTTGGCAACTCTAGAACGCGCTTCGCAGATTCCTGTAGTCGCGTCCTATTGTGCGACCTTTCTGAAGCCGGAGATGCTGCACATCTACCGGCAGATCACGTCGCTCAGGCGGCTCCGGCCGGTGGTGGTTGCGCAGAAACGGGAAAACGAAGAGCGTTTTCCCTTTCAAGATATTTGGGTGGTCAGAAAGCCGGCATGGCATTTTCTGCGTCGCATCTGGTTCAAACAGATTGTTGATCGGCCATGGCAGATTTCTGCGGGTGAAGTTCGTGAAATTGAGCGCGCGCTCACTGGAAGCGACGCACAGTTGTTGCATATCTATTTTGGCCACATCGCGGCACTGCTGCGGCCCTTGATTCGCCATTGGCCAAAGGGGACAATAGTTTCGTTTCATGGCGCAGATGTTTTGGTCGGCCTGCAAAAGCCGTCTTATCGGCATGCAACCGAGGAGATGTTATCGCTGGTGCGACGGGTTCTGGTTCGTTCCGAATCATTACGGCGAGCGGTAATTGATCTCGGATGTGTGCCAGAGAAGATCGAAATTCAACGCACGGGAATTCCGCTGGATCAATTTCCAACGCGCGAACGCAGCGTGCCCGACAATGGCGAGTGGCGGTTGCTGCAAGCGGGCCGGCTGATCGAGAAGAAGGGGTTGAAGACGGCATTGCGAGCGTTTGCAAAATTTCGAAAGGAGTTTCCGTGCGCGAAACTCACTATCGCGGGTGAAGGATCGCAACTTGGCGAGTTGCAATCGCTCGCGCGGGAGCTGCAGATCGCGTCGTCAGTCGATTTCGCCGGTTTCGTTTCGCAGGAGAAATTACGTGAGCTTTTCTATTCTTCGCATCTTTTCCTGCAACCGAGCGAGACCGGTCCGGACGGAAATCAGGAAGGCGTGCCGAATTCGATGTTGGAAGCGATGTCGACCGGACTGCCGGTTTTCGCGACTCGCCACGGAGGAATTCCAGAAGCGGTTGAACACAATATAAGCGGAATTCTGGTTGAAGAACGCGGCTACGAATCGTTAGCCGATGCTCTGATCGATTGCGCGAAGGATTCCGCTCGCCTCGCAGCAATGGGACACGCTGCGTCGGAGAGCGTCGCGAAGCATTTCAGTCAGGTTGAACAAACCCGTCGGCTTGAGGACATTTATTTGCGCGAGATTGCGCGATAGTTTTCTCGTTTCCTCTTACGAGGCGCAGCTGGCGAAGAAGCGCGCGAGATGTTCTTTGCCTCCGCGGAACGAGAGTTTTTCCTTTGCAATCTTCGTCGCGCCCTCAGCAACTTCTTGTCGCTGATCTTCATTCGTTAGCAGCCGCTGCGCGATCTCGATTAACTCGTCGTCACCCCTTTTTTCGCCGCAGGTTTTCGGAAACGCGATCCGCTCGATCGAGCCATCGCCACCGACGCAGACAGAACGACACAAAAGAGCGTCGCCGGCCACCTGCCCCGGGACACGGCTGCGATCGAGCTGGAAGACAATTTTGTGACGCGCCACCTCGCCCAGATAGGCGCGATATCCCATGCGCTTTTCGTGAACCCGAATTTTACGGAAGCCGATTTCAGCAATGAATTTGGCGCCGCGCCGGCGGTCGGAATTAAAAACCGTGACCGGCTCCTTCGTTTCGTCGCTCAATTTTTTTGCAGCAAGAAGCGCCGCAAAGTGATGCCGAGTGGGGACGGTAAGCTCGCGCGTGCCGACGAATATTCCGGAACGATGCTCCATCGCCCAGTTCCAATTCTCATCCTCAATGGGGTAAGGAGTGGGGATGAAGTCAACGCCGCCGTCGCGGCGGAATGAACGAAATAATTCGGCAGCTTCCGATGTGCTTGCGATGCAGCCATCGGCTTCGCACGCGATTTTGACGAACCGAGCGAAACGCGCCGGATCGCTCAACTGCTGTGCAATCTGGTGTGCACCGGTTTCTTTCAATGCGACAACAGTTTTTCGTTTCGATTTTTTCAATTCCGCAAGGGCTCGCTCGCTCGCTCGGAAATCGCCACGCAAAAGCAGTAACACCGGCCAGTTGCTCGCAATTGCGCGCTTAGTGTCGCGAAAGACTACTCCGTGGGTGCACGCCGCATACGCGTGAAAGTTCACCGGCGGATGTTCATTGGCCTGCGGCGCAGGATTTTCAGCAAAATGCTGCTCATGATCGCGTCCGCCGGGATTCAATACTGCAAGCCGAAAATTTTCGGCGTCCGCAGGCGCTATTTTAGGGTCATGCGTCATGAAAAGAAGATCTCACACAACGAACACAAAGGGCACGAAGCGTCTGAGCCGGACTAGCGCATTTTCTTGGTGTCCTTTTTGAACTTTGTGAGAGTAAAGCTGATGTCTAATTGCTTTCGTCTTCGTCTACCGGTTCCGCGCGGCGAACTTGGGGCTCGGATGCTTGCGGAGTTGGTCGTACAATGGGAATGGCGCGTCGAATTTCCACGGGCGACCCCGTCGGTTTGATCGCTTTTATTACTGTCTCTGACGGAACAGGCGAAGCGGTTAGTTCGCTCGTCTCTCCATCGCCGGGTTGCACCGGTATCGCTTTCAATACCGGTTTTGTCGGATCGGGCATTTCCTCGGACGTCATCTCTTTTTCCGCTTCCGGCGAGGGCGAAGGCGTGGGTTGCGGATTCACCAGCGCATGCACGGAATTGTATGGATCGCGTGTCGCCAGCAGGGTCGGTTCTTGGGGCGTAATCGATTTGACTGCGCTTGTGTCCACCGCCAGAGCCGCTCGCGGAAATTCCGACACCGGCAGGTCGCGGGTCAGCGAAGCATGCATTTCTCCATGAATGTTGCACGTCTCCGTTGGTTTTTGCGCGGATGTCGCAAGCTCGCGATAAGTCGTTTTCTCGTCCATCTCGCCCTCGGCCATCTTGATTTTCTCGATGCATTTATCGGTGGCGAGCAAACCGGATTTCGCGCAAATATTCACTCGCTCCAATCCGCGCGGCTGTCGGATTTCCTTCGGTGGATAATGCCCGGCCGATGCGTTCATCACATCCACCCAGACCGGCAACGCGATATCGTGTCCGAACGCGCCGCGAAAAATCTGCTGCGGCTTGTCGAACCCAGCCCAAACCGCGCAGGTGATCGCGCTGTCGTATCCGGCAAAAAGCACATCGGTGAAATCGTAAGCGGTCCCAGTTTTTCCGGCCGCTTCCATTTTCTTCAAACCAAAGTTGGCGCGTGCGTCCCTGCCGGTGCCGCGTTCGAGCGCGTCGACTAGGCACGAATGCACTTCGTAGGCGATCTCGGGTTTGATCACGCTCTGTTTGCCGTAATCACGCTGCGCATGCCAGACCGTGCCGTCCTTTTCTTCGATCCGTTCCAAAACGTGCGGCAGCTTTGGTCGCCAACCGCCGTTCGGGAAGATGGTGTAAGCCAATGCGAGTTCGGACAAAGTGATTTCACTGCTCCCGAGAAATGTCGCCGGATATGGTCGCAGCGGAGATTTGACTCCGGCTTTGCGGCAGAGATCGATCACACTCTCCACTCCGGGATTCATTCCCAGCCGAATGGTGGCGCCGTTTTTCGATTTTGAGAGTGCCTCTCGCGCGATGATCGGCCCTTCGTATCGATTCTCCGCTGTTTCAGGTCCCCATTCGCCGAGAATTCCCGTCGTGCCGCCGATCATGACTGCGCGATTATCGAGCGCGGAATCCTCCACCACGGAGCCGGGAAACGTTCCCTTCTCGAATGCGGCGGCAAAAACGAATGGCGTCATCGCGGTTCCCGCCGGCCGACGCGCCTGCAGTGCACGATCGTATTGGTTGTGCTCGAAATCGCGACCGCCCACCAGCGCAAGCATGCCGCCAGTCGCGTTGTCCAATACGATCACTGCCCCCTGCAAATAATCGGGTGCCGGCGGTGGACTCGCTCCGGGCCGCGTTTTGCGAAAGTTCGCGGTGTATTCTGCGTAAGTTTGATGCCGATAATTGGGATGTTTTTCTACCTGATCGAGGTGTGATCGCAGTGATTCTTCGGCCGCTTTTTGCAAATCGGAATCGATGGTGGTGTGAATGCGGAACCCTTCGTTCATCGCGCGATCCCATCCCACCGCCTCAATCACCTTCTGCCGGATGTAATCGACCGCGTAGGTTTGTCCCTGCGCGTTCTGTCGATTGCCAATGACGACATCTTGTGATTGCGCCTCGGCGCAACGCTGGCGATCGATGAATCCGAGATCGCACATACGCGCCAAGGCAACGTTACGCGATTCGCGCGCTGTTTCCCGGTCAGACCAGGGCGAAAGTCGATTCGGACTTCGGATGATGCCCGCGAGCGTCGCGCATTCCACCAGCGACATCTCGCGCGCCGGTTTGTCGAAATAACCGCGCGCCGCTGCTTCCGCGCCGTAGAGCCCGCCTCCGAAATAAATTCGGTTCAGATACAGCTCCATGATTTTCTGTTTGTCGTAATGCTGCTCGATGCGTTCCGCGAGGTAGATTTCCAGAAGTTTCCGCCGATAGGTTCTTTCCTTGAGCGCGAAACTGTTGCGCGCGAGCTGCTGGGTAATCGTGCTTGCGCCTTGCCGGACATGACCGGCGACAAAATTTTTTAAGGCGGCCCGGACAATGCCGGAAAGATCGTAGCCGCGGTGTTGGTAGAATTTGTTGTCTTCCATCGCGACCACCGCGTCCACGAGATAGTGCGGCAATTGCTCGTAGGGAATGGTTTCGCGGTTCTCGACATAGATCTGTCCGAAAATTTTTCCGTTTCGATCGAGGATCACGCTGGCCGATTCCATCTCTTCAAGCTTGCTCAGATCGTAAGTGGCGGCTTCGCGTTTTAGCTGCGAGGAGACAATGCCGAAGTAAATCGCGCCGAAAATAATCAGAAGCAAAACAGTCAGCGTGACCGGCAGGTAAAATTGTGGTCGCGCATACCACCGGCGGCGGGAACGGTAGGGGGAGGTCGGAATCAAAAAAGAAACAGGCATGCCTGGACGGAAGAAACAGGAATAGAGTTAGAGGGGAAACCTTAGGCGCAATTCACCGGAAAATCCAAAGGCCAAAGCAATTCCATGGAAAATTCTGAGCTACTTCAATTTATTCGTGGCGAGATTGAACGGGACGGGCCGATTCCGTTCGCCCGATTCATGGAGTTGGCGCTTTATCATCCTGAGCATGGTTATTATGCCAGCGGGCGCGCCAGTATCGGGCGGCGCGGCGATTTCTTTACCAACGTCAGTGTCGGGCCGTTGTTTGGAAAATTGCTGGCTGCGCAGTTTGCCGAGATTTGGGAGAAGCTGGGACGGCCGGGCGACTTCACCATCGTGGAGCAGGGAGCGCACGATGGCATTTTTGCCGCTGATGTGCTGAATGCGTTGCGCCAATCTGCCGGCGAATGTTCCGCTGCGACCTCCTACACAATAGTGGAGCCGTTTCTGGTTTGGCGGGAGCGACAGCGAAAAAACCTGCGCGAATTCATCGACAAAATTTGCTGGCTCGAATCGATTGACCAACTGGTCCCATTTGCCGGCGTTTATTTTTCCAACGAGCTGTTCGATTCTCTGCCGGTTCACCTGATCGTTTCCAGTGGCATCGCGAATGGTGCGACGGATTGGAAAGAGAAATTCGTTACCGCCGCAGGTAACAATTTCACCTTCACGACCGCGAAGGTCAGTCGTTCTGAGTTGCGACTCGACCAGCTGGGATTTTTTCCGGCCGGTTTCGAAACGGAAGTGAATGTGGTGGCTCCGAAACTGATGGGCGAGATGGCCTCGAAACTCTCGGGTGGCGTGATTCTGACGATCGACTACGGTTTCGTTCGCACAGAGTTCTACTCTCTTGATCGTCGTGAAGGCTCGCTCCAAATCAGGGCGAAACAGAAAAAGCTCTCATCCTCTTTTGAGCAGATCGGCCTGGCTGATATTTCTGCGCATGTGGAGTGGACAGATCTGGCTGAGGCGGCCCTATCGTCCGGCGCCAAGCTGATCGGCTTCACCGATCAACATCATTTCCTCACCGGAATCGTTTCGAAATTTTTTCCAAAAGTAGAATTCGACGCTTCCGAAAAGCGCGCCCTCCAGACGCTTTTGCATCCGGAAATGCTCGGCCGAAATTTTCAAGTCCTCGCCTTGGGCAAAAATTTTGCTGAGAAGCTGAGCGGGTTTCAATTTGGGCGCGACGCTGCGACCGAGCTTGGAATTTGAATCAATACACAATCTTCGGCGGCTTGGACCCCGCCGCTCCCAGTCAAGCCTTTATCTCGTGCGCGTGTTGCGATCTCGCAACCCAACTGGGAGGGGCAACTTCCAAGTCGCCCATTTTCTAAAACGGCAAGCGGCGCGGTTGCCCTACAACAGCGAGCGAAGAAACTATTACGGCACCGCAACGGCGTCGATTTGGACGGGGGCTTCGCCGTGAACTTTCGCGACACCCGTGATCCGAGCCGCCGATTCTTCATCGCGTTCCTCGGATTCGGTTTTCGCCTTCGCCACTTTCTTTTGCGCGACCCCTAATGGGGCAATGTAATTCCCTTCAAATACGAGCGACTTCTTGAGACTGGTGTTGTAGCCAGTGGCACTGAAGTAGTACTCGGCATTAGCCGACTGCGCCTTCTCATCAACGGTTGGAGCCGCGCGTGATGCCGGCACGTTATAATTCGTTTTCTGATTGTAAATGCTGCGGACGTCATTCTGCGCCAAAGGTTCGAGCTTGCCGGAGTAGGTCGAACCATCGGCATCTACCAGGCGAATTTGATGATCGCTTTGTTCCACCTGAAACTCATTCAAAATATTGGCTGTCTGCTTGAGTTTGCTCCGAAACGCCTGGTTGGCGGCGTCCTTTGAAAATTGCCGGCGAAAATTCTGCCGAGTCTGAGCGAGCGAGGCAGTTGCTGGCGCCGCGGGTTTTGCGGCTGATGCCGGCGGGCGAGTCCGAGCCGGACTGGCAAGGTCAATCGCCCCTACCTCCGCTAACGATTTGTCGGAAAGCACTGGTTGATCGGTCTTATTTCCGCCCGCGACAAGCCCGTCGGTTAGCGGGGTACTGGCCGCAGTCGGAGCACCGGCAAAGCGTCCCAAAGCGTCGGCGTCTTTGGCTGTTTCAGCGGGGCGTAACGCCACGGCATTGCTATCGGCGAAAATTGGCGTAGCCGATCCAGTCGCAGCCGCTGCACCTTGCTGGAAGACCTTGTCCGGTGGCGGAGCTTCCTTGGCCGGTTCCTGCATCGCTAGCGTTTCGCCGGTACTAGTTTGATGTTCGTGCCACCACCACAGGGTTGAAATACTAACGAGAATTAGGGCGGAAGCCGTAGTAAAGGCCAGGCGCGGCCACAGAACTCGAAACCAATTCTGCGATCGTCGCGACTCATCGCTTCGCGCGACACGCGCAATTTCGTGGTGGAGCTGCGCTCGCATCGGGTTCGGCATCTGTGGATCAGCGCCGAACTGTGCTCGCCGCGCCTTGGCCGTTGCTTCCAGCAGGTCTTCAATCGGTTTCTTTGGTTCGAGCGACATGACTTCTTAAGTTAGACGGCAAATGAATGTTCCGATGGAAAGATTTTTTTCGCGATCGCGCTGAGCCGATCAAGACACTTACTCAGACGCGAACTGACCGTCTTGGGATTTAGTTGCAGCTCATCAGCAATCTCGGCATAACTCAGGTCGCCATAATAACGCAGCTCAATGATTTCACGGCAATCATCGTCTAGTTGATCGAGGCTTTGCCGGACGAGGCGACAGGTTTCGGCATTGGCCAGTAAGGCGTCGGGGCCGGGTCCCCTCGACGGCAATTCGATCTGTTCGTGTTCGCCCGCGCCGTCGAGCGAGAAATGGACGAAGCTACCGCCACGTTTCTCGGCGCGACTTTTCCCGCGGAAATCCATCGCCTTGTTCGCGGCGATGCGGAGCAGCCAGGTTTGAAAGGAACTCTTTCCGTGAAATGAGCCGAGGTTGCGCACTACGGCGAGGAATGTCTCCTGGCAAATCTCTTCCGTGTCTTCATGACAGAAATCGGCGGACAATTGGAATACAAAGCGCGCCGCAACGGGATAATATTTATCGAACAACACATCCCAGGCGTCGGCGTCACCCTGGCGGCAGAGTTCGATTAAATCCGCATCGACCTTTCCTGGATCGGCAATCGTGGCTCGATGATCACTCATTTAAGGGAAAGCGATTCTACGTTCTTTCGGGCGGGTTGCATTCCCTTAATACCATTCCCTGTGCCACCAAACGGCGGTGCCTGTCCCAAGCTCGACCTGTGCTCAGGCGGGGCAATTGAGGTCAATCGCCCCTACTTAAGGGGCTTGGCATGTTGACTGTAAACCGGGCGCGGGGTATCCCGAGTGGAAACAGAGTTTCCGGAGACGGCGGGTCATAGACCGCCGCTAGAGCAGCGGACTTGCCAGCCCGCCTGCAGTTCAAAAAAACGGGAGCATTTTACCGGGGTTGCCGACTAACTAGGCAATGAAAGCCCTGATTTTCGCAGCCTGTCTGTTCGGTGCCATTTTTCACGCACGTGGAGATGGTTTTATTGTCATCGAACGACCCATCGTCATTGAACGCCCTTTCTTAATCCCTCCCGGTCATTTCCCTTTCGCACCGCTCGAGGTGTCCAGTCATCACGTCGATGTCAAGATCGATGGCCAGGTAGCGGTCACGTCGATTGACCAGGAGTTTTACAATCCGAACGATCAGCGCCTCGAAGGCACCTACATGTTTCCGGTCCCGAAAGGCGCGCACATCGACAAATTCAGCATGGAAATCGGCGGCAAAATGGTGGACGCCGAATTGCTGCGGGCGGATAAGGCGCGCCAGATTTACGAGGATATCGTACGCAAGATGCGCGATCCGGCGCTGCTGGAATACGCGGGGCGGGATCTATTTAAGGTCCGCATATTTCCGATCGAGCCACGCAGCCGCAAGCCAATCAAAATTTCCTACACCGAACTGCTGCGCTCCGATGCCGGGACGGTGACCTACAGTTATCCGTTGAGCACGGAGAAGTTTTCCGCGCAGGCGATCAAAAGCCTGAGCGTAAAGGTCGAAGTAAAAACGGAACAGCCACTCGCTTCCATCTATTCGCCCAGTCACAAGGTTGAAATTAAACGAGAAGGACCGAATCGCGCGGTCATTGGTTATGAATCGAAGGATGAAAAACCGGATACCGATTTCAAGCTCGTTTATAGCTCGGAGAAACGCGATGTCGGTCTGAGCCTAATCACACACAAAGCCGGTGGCGAAGACGGTTACTTCCTGCTTCTGGCCGCGCCGACAGTTGTGAAAGAAGCCAAGCCTACGCCCAAAGATGTGGTCTTTGTCGTTGATACCTCGGGCTCGATGGCGGGCGCCAAATTGCAACAAGCCAAAAAGGCGCTCCAATTCTGCGTCGAGAATCTGAACGCAGACGATCGCTTCGAGATCGTCCGATTTTCGACCGAGGCGGAATCGCTTTTCGGCAAACTGAGTGAGGCTGATTCCGAACATCGAAAGCGCGCGTCGAATTTTATTGCCGATCTGAAGCCGATTGGCGGCACCGCCATTGCCGATGCCTTGCAAATCGCGTTCAAGGCGCGCACTGAGAAGAGCGAGCGCCCATTCGTCATTATTTTCCTGACTGATGGATTGCCGACCGTTGGGACGCGCAATCCGGATGAAATCGTGGCGGATGTAAAGAAGGCTGGCGAGGCACGTATTTTCTCGTTCGGGATCGGGTCGGACGTAAACACGCAACTGCTCGATCAGATCGCGGAGGGAACACGGGCCTTCAGTCAATACGTGCTGGAGAATGAAGACCTTGAAGTAAAGGTCTCGAATTTCTACACCCGAATCAAGGAACCGTTGCTGACAAATGTGCGCCTGGAGTTCGGCGGCGGGGTTCGGACGAGCAAATTGTATCCGACGCAATTACCGGATTTGTTCAAAGGCGATCAGGTCGTTCTGACTGGCCGGTACACCGGTTCCGGCGAAGTCGAAGCAAAGCTGACCGGCGTAACCAATGGCCGCGAGCAAACCTTCACCTACAAAGTAAAGTTCGATGATTCATCTAACGATTATGTGGCGCGGTTGTGGACGACGCGGCGGGTTGGCTTTTTGTTGGATGAAATTCGGATTCACGGCGAAACCACTGAGCTGCGCGATGAAGCCACCGACCTGGCACGGCGCTACGGGATAGTTACTCCCTACACCGCCTACTTGATCGTTGAAGATGAAGATCGGCGCCGGGTGCCGATGGCAGACCGTTCCATGCAAAGTATGAGCGCGGACGCTCCGGCACGCGCGGAAGTGTCGAAAGCCTGGGACGGATTTAAGGAGAAGAAAGACGGCCCCGATGCAGTGGCGAACGCGCGAAGTCAAAACGCATTCAAGTTTGCCGAGCAATCTGGAACTTCAATTAGTTATGGTGTCGCCGAATCGCTGCGCGGCTTCGCTCTCAACGCTCCGTCGGCGCCGGCGGAATCCGATCGTCTGACGCAGTACACGCGGCAATCAAAATTCGTGAACGGCCGCGCGTTTTTCCAAAATGGCAAGCAATGGATTGATGCGAACGCGCAGAAGGCGACCAAGCGGCAACGTGTTCAGTTCAACTCCGAAGCCTACTTCGATCTTCTTAAGCAACACCCTGAGGCCGCGCCCTGGATGGCGCTTGGCCAGAACGTCCTGCTCGCCTTCGACGACACTGTTTATGAAATCACCGAATAGAAAGGAACAAACTGTATGAAAACAACTGCTCTATTATTCACTTTCCTGATCGCTGGCACGGCGCTGGTCGCGAAGGAATCGCCTAACGAGGACAAGCCGCGGATGGAGGTTTGTTTCGTTCTCGATACTACCGGATCGATGGGTGGCCTGATCGAGGGCGCGAAACAGAAAATATGGTCCATCGCCAATGAAATGATTAGTGCGAAGCCGACACCGCAATTGAAGCTCGGCTTGATTGGTTATCGCGATCGTGGCGACGAGTACGTCGTTAAATCATTCCAGCTCACCGACGATATCGATTGGATCTATGCGCATCTACGCGATTTCAAAGCAGAGGGCGGTGGCGACGAACCGGAAAGTGTGAACGAGGCGCTTGCGGAAGCGATTGAGAAGATGCCGTGGAGTCAGGATCGCAAAGTCTTGAAGATTATTTTCCTGGTCGGCGATGCACCGCCGCACATGGACTACGCCGATGGACCAAAATACCCCGAGCTTTGCCGGATTGCGGCAAAGAAGGATTTGATCATCAACACGGTGCAATGCGGAAGTATCGCGGAGACTACTCCGATCTGGAAAGAGATAGCAAAGTCATCGGAAGGTAGTTACGCCGTGATCGCGCAATCTGGCGGTGTAGCTGTGATCGCTACGCCGATGGATGACGAGCTGGCAAAGTTGAACAAGAAGATTGGCGAAACTCTGATTCCCTACGGCGACGCTGATGTGCGGCGCGAAGTAGCTGCGAAACAAGCTTTCGCGGAAAGCGCGCCGGCCAGTGCCGCGGCCGATCGCCTAAGTTACAACGCGAAGACAAAGAAAGGCGTGCAGGGCCGTGGCGAACTACTCGATGCGCTGGCTTGTAATGAAGTGAAGCTCGAATCCATCGATAAGAAGGATCTGCCGGCAGAATTCCAGAAGCTAACGAAAGAGGAGATTGAAGCGCGGATCGCCAAAACGCGCACGGAACGCGATAGCCTGCAAAAGGAAGTTCAAGAGCTCGCGAAAAGACGTGATGCCTATATTCAGACGGAGAACAAGCGGCTGGCGGAAGCTGGGAAAGGCGATGGGTTCGACGAGAAAGTCGCCGAGACGATCCGCCAGCAGGCAGCAAGAAAAGGCATTAGTTACACGCCATGATGTTTCCTTCTCGGAGGGACGCGCTTTAACGCCAGTCCGGTTCGGACCGCGTCCTGGGCACGTGGAAGGGCCGTCGGTTTACGGTGTCTTGGCCGCCGTTCTGTTAAGCCCACGTTTGGTGGTGAGATAAACGGCGAAGCTGCCGAGCCAGTGACCGCCCTCGTAATGCTCGCCGGTTACTGCGGCCAGCCCCGCGCGACGATGGGTGTCGGCCGTCGCTTGCAGGGCCGGGCGACGCGGATCATCTGATGGTAACGCGGAGAGAATTCCTTCCAACATCCAGGCGCGGCTCAGGTTCAAACCATCGAGGTGTGCGAGCTTCGGATCGCTAGGATCGGGCGAGACGGCGACTGGCAACCAATCGGTGGCTGCTTTCGTTGGAATCTGCGGCATGAATTCTTTCAACCATTTGGCGAATTCATTTTGCGGGAGAACGCGACGCATCACGTCGGCTTCGCCTAACGAGGGCGAGAGGAAATCTTCGCCAGAAGGTTCATAGGCGAGGGGGCAATTCTTGTCGGCGAAGAAGAACTTCTTCGCTGAATCGCTAACGAGTTTCGCGAACTCTTCATTTCCGGCAGCGCGGGCATAATCCAGCATCAGTCCGAGACCGAACGCCGTCTGATCGTGTTCACCGATCCGGACCGGGTGAGACAATTTCGGAAGCCACGTTTTCAATCGGTCGACCGCCGCCTCTTCGAGAGGACGCAGGTTTGCCGACATCTCGCGAGCTTGCGGATCATCCCACTCGCGAAGTTCGGCGCAGAGTTGGAGCAACCAAGATAATCCGTAAGGCCTTTCGAAGCTGGCGCGGCCTTGTCCGCGAAGGTAGTTGGCTTCTTCTTTCAGATTTTCAGCGGTCAGGCTTTGCTTTAAGGCACCGCGAGCAGCGACCGCAAACGGTGCGTCTGGAAATGTGCGTAGCAATCGAACAAGGAGCCAATGTCCGTGCACGGATGAATGCCAATCGTAGCAACCACAAAAAGCGGGCGTGAGTTTGCGCGGCGGCGCTACATCTGCATCGCTGTTCAAGACGTGACTGATCTTGTTTGGGTATTCCTTGTGGACGCAAGCGAGCGCGAGATTTGCGAATCGTTCCGCGGCGGACGCGTCGAAAGTTGGAGCACTCACATTTTCGGTAGCGAAAGTAATCGACGGAAACAGAACCAGAGTGGCGAAGAGAATTCTCATTACCCCGCAGCGTAAGCGGAATTATCCCGAGTGGCGATGGCAGGTTCTGGGTAGCGCATGCGTCTCGCGTGTTGGCGAGCGCGTCTCGCGATCGCGGAGGTTCTAAAAGGATTGTTTCGACGAGACGTCGAAACCAACACGCGAGACGCGTGCGCTACCCAAAATTGATGCGCGATTGCTTTGTGTACCGACGCGGACAAGTTTCAGGCTCGACAAATTCGACATATGTCTTTCTCGACCCAATCATCGGCAGCGCACCTCATCGCGCTGCTCGCAGCGATGCAAATCGCGGCTATAGCTGTTGCCGCTGAAAAGAATTCCTCACCAATGTCTGCTGACAATCCATTTCTCACTGAGAGTCCGCTGCCGTATCACCTGCCGCCTTTCGACAAGATCAAGGACGACCAATTTGTGCCGGCAACGGAAGCCGGGATGCAGGAGCAGCTCAAGGAAGTCGACGCCATCGCGGCGAACGTGGACAAGGCCAGTTTCGAGAACACTGTTGTCGTGTTGGAGCGAACCGGACGATTACTCGATCGGGTGCAACGGACCTTCTCGAATCTCAACGCCGCCGATACCAATCCGGCGCGGCAAAAAATTGAGACTGAACTAGCGCCGAAGTTATCGGCGCATCACGACGCGATCCTTTTGAACAGCAAACTGTTTGCGCGTGTTCAGGAACTTTATTCCAACCGAGAGAAGCTGGGGCTCGACCCGGAATCGGCTTATTTACTGGAGCGCTACTATAAAGATTTCGTTCGTGCAGGCGCGAAGCTGTCCGATTCCGACAAGGAGAAGTTGAAGAAGATCAACTCCGAGCTTGCGACGCTGCAAACCAAGTTCGATCAGAGCGTTCTCAAGGAAAAGAACGCCAGCTCCATCGCGGTCGATCGGCGGGAAGATCTGGCCGGGCTCTCCGATAACCAGATTGCGGCCGCGAGCGCTGCCGCCAAGGATGAACACAAGGAAGGGAAATTTGTGTTGCGTTTGCAGAACACGACCGGCCAGCCATTGCTCGGATCGTTGCAGAATCGTGCGTTACGCCAACGTATCATGGAAGCGTCGCTCTCACGTAATAGTAAGGGCGGAGAATTCGATACCCGTGAGATTGTGATGCGCACGGCGCAATTGCGGGCGGAGCGGGCCAAGCTGCTCGGTTATGACAATCACGCCGCCTATCAGTTGGAAGATCAGACGGCGAAGACTGTGCCGACCGTGAACAAACTTTTAGCTGATCTGGCGGTGCCGGCCATCGCCAACGCCCGGCGCGAAGCGGGCGACATGCAAAAGGTCGTTGATCAGGAAAAAGGCGGTTTTCAAATCGCGTCCTGGGATTGGGATTTCTATTCCGAGAAGGTGCGCAAGGACCGATATCAATTCGATGAATCGGAAGTGCGACCGTATTACGAGTTAAATCACGTCCTGACTGACGGCGTGTTCTTTGCCGCGGGAAAACTCTACGGCCTGACTTTCAAGGAGCGCCACGACCTTCCGGTTTATCATCCCGACGTGCGAGTGTGGGAAGTGTTTGATGCCAATGGTCAGCCGCTCGCGCTGTTTCTGGGCGATTATTATGCGCGGCCTTCCAAACGGGGCGGGGCATGGATGACCGCCTACGTCCAGCAAAGCGGGTTATTCGGGACCAAGCCGGTGGTGGCGAATCATCTGAACATTCCGAAACCGCCAGAGGGCGAGCCGACGCTGCTGACTCATGACGAAGTGCGGACCGCCTTCCATGAGTTCGGTCATGCCCTCCACGGAATGTTTTCGAACGTGAAGTATCCGCGTTTTAGCGGAACCAGCGTGCCGCGGGACTTTGTCGAGTACCCATCGCAAGTTAACGAGATGTGGGCAAGTTGGCCGGAGGTACTGAAGAACTTTGCCAAGCACTACAAGACTGGGGAGCCGATCCCTCAGGCGCTCTTCGACAAAGTGGTGGCGGCGGAAAAGTTTAATCAGGGTTTCAAGACGACGGAATACCTGGCTGCATCACTGCTTGATCAAGCCTGGCATCAACTTGATCCATCGGATGTGCCTAAGGATGCGCTGGTATTTGAGGCGGCGGCGTTGAAAAAAGCGGGCGTCGATTTTCCCCCGGTGCCGCCGCGTTATCGAAGTGCGTACTTCTCGCATATATTCTCGGGCTCGGCCGGATATTCCGCGGGGTATTATTCCTACATCTGGAGCGAAGTGCTCGACGCCGACACGGTGGAATGGATCAAGGAACATGGCGGATTGAAACGGGAAAATGGCGATCGTTTACGTCAAACGCTGCTGAGTCGCGGGGGCTCGGCTGATGCACTTGGCTTGTTCAAGAATTTTGTCGGGCGCGATCCCTACGTCGAGCCATTGTTAAAACGGCGGGGACTGGACAAACCAGCGGCGGATGATTCCAAATCGGCCGCTGAGCCGGCGAAGCCGTAGGAACGATCGAAACCTTCGTAGCCGTCATCCCGAGCGTAGTCGAGGGATCCCGCTGCGAAAACTTTAAGGTAACTTCCTCAGGATCCCTCGACTGTCGCTCGGGGTGACACGCAATAGGGAGCGCTATTTGCAAACTTCCGATCTTACACAAACCACCTGGTCATTTTAGGACGCTCCGGGGTTAATGGTCGCAGCCTGGGATTTGGAGATTTGCTCTGGCAAAACGGAAGAATTGCCTGAAATTGAGCTCGAGTTTTACGCATGGCGGATACTATCCAACCATCTCCCGTTGCCCCGGAAGCGGGCACTACACCGAACCATCCGGCTCCGGATCGCGCCGATCTCCGGCCGGAAAACATTCAAGACGCCGTAATTCGCCTGGCCGGAAATTCGCAGGACGGAATTCAAACGGCCGGAGCGTTTCTGGCGCGACTGGCCGGCCGCAGCGACCAGGATGTGATGACTTACATGACGATCCCGGCGACTATTTCAGGCGGGCCGTCGATCTTTCAGGTGCGCATTGGTTCCGGGGAAGTTTTGTCGGCGGGTGACGAGGCAGATTTTCTGGTCGCGTTTTATCAACATAGTTATCAGGACCACATCGATTTTCTCAAGGAAGGTGGGGTCCTGCTATACGATTCGGATAATGTCGAGCCGAACCTCGACGACAAACGGTTTGTTTACGTAGGTGTGCCGATTACTGGGTTGACGGTTGAGGCCCTAGGAGGCACGGCGAAGGACAAGGGCAAGAATATTTTCGTTCTTGGTCTAATCACAAAAATTTTCAGTCTCGATGCGGAGAAGCTGAAGAAGATAATTACCGAAAAATTTTCTGGCAAAAACGAGAGCATCGTTAACACCGCCTTGATGGCATTCCAAGCTGGCTATGCCTATCCGGTCGGAAAGGTGCTGACACATCAATATCGATTTGAACACATTGCCAAGACGGACGGGCGGGCGCAGATCACGATGGATGGAAACCAGGCGCTGGCTTACGGATTGATCGCCGCGGGCGTGCGTTACGGCGCCGGCTATCCGATTACGCCTTGGTCATCGGTGATGGAAGTGTTGCGGCGTGAGCTGCCGAAATACGGCGGAATTTTCGTGCAGGCGGAAGATGAGCTCGGCTCGGTCTCAATCGCGCTCGGTTTTTCTTATTCGGGGTATCTGGCGGTGACCGGTAGTGCCGGGCCGGGAATTTCGCTGAAAACGGAAGCGATCGGCTGGGCGTCGATGGCGGAGATCCCGCTAATCATTTGCAATATCCAGCGTGGCGGACCGAGCACCGGACTACCGACCAATGTTGAGCAGAGCGATTTGCATCAGGCAATTTACGGCGGACACGGCGACAGCCCGCGCGTTGTGCTCGCCGCCAAGAGCGTAGAAGATTGTTTTTACATTGCTATCGAAGCGGCGCGGATCGCCCGCAAATACAGCACGCCTGTTTTCATCTTGAGCGACACATCGCTGGCAACGCGTATCGAAGCGTTTGATGAACCGGATCTTTCCAAATTAATGGTGGACGCGAAACCTGATTTGACGCCGCGACAAACGCACGTGCCGTATCGGCTTGATCAAATCACGCAGCATGTCCCGCCTGGTACGCGTATTCTCGACGGCAAGTATCCGCTGCTCTCAGGGCTTGAACACGATGAAATGGGCCATCCCACGGGCAGCCCGAAACTGCACATGGCGATGACAGCAAAACGGCGGAACAAATTGCGAAAGCTTGCTGAAGAAATTTCGGTGCCGGAGGTTTACGGCGACAAGGAAGGCGAGGTTCTTTTGGTCGGCTGGGGATCGACCTATGGCCCGATCCACGACGCGGTGAAACAGGTGCGCGAGCATGGTGAAAAAGTTGGCGCGATTCATCTGCGCCACATTCATCCGTTGGCAAACGGGATTGAAAAAATCTTCGCCCAGTTCAAACGAATCGTGGTGGTCGAAATGAACGACCAGGGAATTTATGGATTTGGTCAGCTCGCGATCATCTTGCGAGCTCGCTATTGCGAGCCGAAGATCGAAAGTTTTACCAAGACCGATGGTCTCACGTTTCGGGTCAAAGAAATCCTCGACGGCGTTTTTAAAGGCCGTTCCTTTGCAGCAAGAAAGATTCCGCGAGACGGCGCAGCCATTGTTCACGCCGACACCGCGCCCGAGAGCGTGAAATCGGTCCGAGAAGTCGTGCCGCAGGGTGTAGGTTAAGTCCGGGCTCTCTCCACCGCGAGTCTTCGACCGGGCCGGCGTTTCGTTCGAACAGGCGACCTACTCGTGACCATTCTTGTACGTTACTACGCGACCCCATAAGTCTTTCGTGCCCCAAATACCCGCGCGCAGGCACTCGAGCTGAACGATCTGGCTATGGTCGATGAAGAGGTTCACCTCTGCCCCGTAATTTTTTATGTACCAGGCAAAGACCTCTGGATCAGCGGCTTCGAACATTAGCCGCTCCAGGCCGAGCTCGTCGATAAATCGCGCTGGCACGTCTGTTCGCCACGATCGCACATTTTCCGTGATGCCCTCGCTTTCGATCATGATGATGTCGGCACCGGCATCGAGAAATTGTTTGGCCTGTGCGATCGCCCGGGCCGGATCGGATGTGCCTTCGGATTCGAGTTCTGCAGTCGACGTTCCGCCGCCAGCGCCGAATTGAATTCCGACTTCCGGTTTCGCTTTTAATCCACATTTGAGCACCAGCGCGATCAGACGCAACCAGTCATCGGTTGGGATTGAAACAAACCCGGCGGAAATTTCGATAATGTCAAAGCCGAGGTTTCTGCATTCGCTGACATATTGCCGCACGACATCATGGCCCTGGGTAAGGACGCGCTCGATGAATCCGCCGGTGGAAGCGAGCACGCCGTGTTCATGACAAAGATCAATAATCGCTTTTATCGCCTGTTTCGGCATGAGGGTGAACGCACCACCGGCGAATTTGAGCGAATCAATGTAAACGCCCATGGTTTCGAAAAGATCTTCGAGATGACGCCGTCCGTAAGCGGAGTAGTACGGGCCGCGGATCTCGGTTAAGCCATGCTTGCGCGGTTTGCTTTCGCGATCGTTCAGTCGCAGAAATGAAAAAATTCGCTCAATTTTTCTACGCCTCGATTTCATTAGTCTTCAACTAACGAACGCAGCGGATGGTATAATCGGGCGTTTTTTTGGCGACAGCACGCTCGCCTGGACCACAAAAAAATCGGCCAAACGCGAGCAGCAATGCGGGATACGAAAAGGATGATGCTACGCGGGTAAGACGGTTGAAAGCGTTACTTCGCTGTCGATCGTTTGCTTCAGAACGTTCTCTACCTTCGCGCCAATTTTTGAACCATCGCGATCGATGATCCAGCATTGCTGACCCTCCTCAAATGGGCCGCGCGCGAGTACTTTAAGGAGAATGCCGTCTTCCCGTGTCGGATCAGGAAGGACTTCGGCGCAAATCGCTTCCGTTTTACCAAAGTCGGTTAACATCGTTAGGTTATCATCCACCTTCGGTTTTTGCATAACGTCTGCCGAAACTCAATCGCTGCTCGCGGCATGCGCGCGCGTGTCGCTATTTAACTAATTGGCTGATATTGATGTTATTTCAGATCAAAGGTCAATTCGTCGTGGGCGGTAAACACTTCGATCCCACATTTGCCAGCAATCTGCTGAATTTCTTTTGCGAGCCTGCGGTTGTTACCTGTGACATTCTCTGAACCGCAGTGAGTGATGATCTCAAGCTCGACGCCTTCCTTTGTACACCAACCGGGTTGGGTGCGAACATTAGCGTGCCCAATGAGCCGATTCCCCCCGTTTACGGACGAATGACTGCGTTATTGTTGCGCCATCGCCAATCTAAATTTGGACATCCTACAGGACGGCGGCGCGGTGTGAATGAAGAGCAGATCCGGCGCGTAGAAGTACAGGCGCCGCCGGCGTTGATCCTTCCGACGAAACCTTCAGCAGTTTCGGTTAAGTGATTTCACCTTTTCGGACAGCTCCGAAACCAGCCGGTCACGATTGTCGCGTCGAACTTCTATCAGCAGCACGTCGGGACGTGATTTAATTGCGTTGGTAAACGGCAACGGCCGCGCGAAAATTGTAGCAAGTAGCGGCCCATCACTCTCGAGAGCCTCGTTAACTGCATCACGGAAAACCGCTGAGCGGATTTCCATCGGACCAATTTCGTCAATCACCACCAGTTGCTGCTTCTGCACCGCGTCGCGCATGGCTCGGACGGCGACCGTCTCAAGTCCAGACAAATCAAGTCCATATTTTCCGAGTCGTTCGGGCCCTTTCAAATCCACATGAGCCAACACCGCCTCATCGCCTTCGAGCGTCACCAGCCTGAATCCGACGCGCACGCCGCGCTCACGGATTTCTTCCGTATAAAAGCCAGCAGCGCCTTTTGGTAAACTTTTGGCCACCCATTTAACCAGCGTCGTCTTACCAGAGCCGGGACGGCCTGTGAGCAAGATTTTCTCTTTCATCGCAGCACATCGAGTGCACACCGTTCGTGCTCCAAGGCGTCTTCAGCTGCAAATACGTGGCGCAATCCAATCAACGGCGAAGTTGCCTCTCGGCCAGGTGTAGTAGCACTGACTTTGCGGTTTCAGAAATGGCGGGATCGGCAGCAACTTCAATCAGATCCGCAGACCGCCATGGTTCATACGCCGCCTGCAATTTCCCCAAATCTTCAAGCCGAGCATCGGAAATGACGCCGATAGTTTTATTACGGGCTCGCAGGCGGCGCTCAATTTCAGTCCGACCTGCCTGGAGTTCTACAAATTGAAGACGGATACCGGCTTTCCTGCAATGCCGACACAGTGATTCACGATTGGCCGCAGCCGAGAAGGTGGCGTCGACAATGGCGCCTCCCTTCGTTTTCGTTGCGGCAATTCCACGCGTCGACAGCTGCTCGTACGTCCGTGCAGTCATTTGTCTGGAATAGAGTTGGACGCGACTTTTTGCCGGAGTGCGTCTGGTGACTGGCACGCTAGCCAGGGTTTTACGGATCTGATCCGAAGAAAAAACGGGCCAACGCAATTCCCGGCCGAGTTTGCGGGCGATAGTACTTTTACCGGTCGCGACTCGTCCGACGACAGCAATTAATAACGACTCGGAACCGCGGACTGCGTAACATAAGGCGAGACGAAAATAGCGCGCTGCTGTTTTCGCATGCCGGCGTTCTTTCGTTGTTCTCATTGAAACCGCCTGAATGCTTTCGACTTTTCCCCGCACTAACGCCCGATAGCATTTGTAGAAGTGAGATAGTTTCAGTAGCTCGGGATCATGCAATTGGCGTGCGCAACTTCGCAGGAACAAGTTTCCCAAATCGCTTCTGCCTTGGAAATCGAAGTCCATCGCCAGAAATGAGACATCATTAGCAATGTCAATGAATCGGAAACGATCGTTGAATTCAATGCAATCGAAAATCGTTGTCGCCTCCGGAGTTAAATGAATGTGATCCAGGTGCAGGTCACCGTGACAATCGCGAAGCCGATGTCGCTCAATGCGGCGATGGAGTAATCTGTCGTGTCGCACATAGAACTCGTTCGTGAAATGCCGGACCGTTTCGAACGCAGCGGGCGAGATCGTCTTTCCAACGAAAGGTCTGATCTGCGCGAAATTTTCGTCGGTGCTGATCTTGAGTTTGTCGGGTATTCCCCATTGCTCAATTGCCCGGCGCGGGGTTTGCGATTCATAAAACCGCCGCAGCCGGCAAATGATGCGACTGATCTCGCGCTTGCCCACCAAATCCTTTGCCAACAATTCGCCTAGGAACCAGCCGCCCGTCAGTTCTTTCATCTTCACGCCATACTCGACGATTTTTCCTTTTGCCTTGAATGAAAACCCTGAGTGCGTCTCATAGACGGGCAGAACTTCCAGGTAAACCTCGGGGCAGAGTCTGCGGTTCAACTCGAGTTCTCGCCGACAGAAATGACGTCGCTTTTGCAGGGTGCTGAAATCGAGAAAACCAAGATTGACCGGTTTTTTTATTTTGAAAACAAAAGGCGAAACAATGAAGACCCAGGAAATGTGAGTTTGCACGGAAAATACCTGCCGTGGCTGGTGTGGATAGGAATCCGGCGACTTCAAGAAATCGATCAGCTTTCGCGGCGGTTGCGTTCTCGTATTCCGCGATTTTTCGCGCGCTGCCGGGCTGTGATTTGGGCTTCCCCTGATCATCACAAACCCGCTTTCATGTCGTGCTTTCAGCGGCGTCTACTGTAAGTAACGCCACTCTATTTTAGTAGGACCTACGACTTGGGCGGTTCGCTTTTCTTGATTAAGGGCGTGAACAAATCGATTGGCACCGGGAGAAAAGTGGTGGTGTTATGTTCGCTCGAAATCTCGCGCATGGTTTGAAGGAAACGCAGTTGCAGCGCGATCGGTTCCTTACTCATCATCGCTGCGGCTTGCACCATTTTTTCTGCGGCTTGAAATTCGCCTTCAGCATTAACTACTTTGGCTCGGCGTTCGCGTTCTGCTTCCGCCTGCTTGGCCATGGCGCGTTTCATCGTGTCGGGCAGCACTACGTCCTTCACTTCGACCGCCGTTACCTTCACACCCCAAGGTTCGGTTTGCTTGTCGATGATATCCTGGAGAGTCTGATTGATCGTTTCGCGCTGCGAAAGTAGATCATCCAGCGGGGACTGACCGAGCACGCTTCGCAACGTCGTCTGGGCAATGAGGGACGTGGCCTTGAGAAAGTTTTCCACTTTCACCACCGCCGCCTGCGGATCGACCACACGAAAATAAACCACCGCATCGACTGTGACTGGCACGTTGTCGCGCGTCATCACTTCCTGCCGCTCTACATTGATGGTGACGACGCGCAAATCCATCCGCACCATGCGATCCACAATCGGGATCAGAAAAACCAATCCCGGCCCTTTTGCGCCGAGCAATTTTCCGAGGCGGAAGATCACGCCCCGTTCGTATTCACGCAGGATGCGGATTGCCTGTGGCAAAATAATGATGGCCAGGACGACGACTGGAACAATCCAGCCCAATAGTCTTGCGAGACCTTCGAGTAATGGCATGGCTTTAGTTTCCTCTGCTTTTCGAGTTAATCCTTCAATTCCGGATTCAACCGGCTTTTGCTTTTACTTTCAACGTCAGTCCCTCCACCGCCGCAATCTCAATGGGCGAGTCTTTTGCGATCGGTGTGTCGCTGATTGCCTTCCAGTATTCGCCTTCGACGAAAATTCTACCGCCGCTCGAATCGATTGGAGTCAATGCGGTCACGGTTTTGCCGATCATTGTCTGCGTTCCGGCTTTGACCGGCAATAGTTGTGCCCGCCAGCCTTTTCCGACCACGAAAATGAAAAACAGCGCGGTGATCACCGTCGCCGGAATGATATAGCCGAGCGATAAACGAAATAGCGGATCGGCGCGATTGAAGAGCATGAGCGACCCGATGAGAAAGGAAATGATTCCACCGATTGTCAAGACACCGTGTGTCGGCGCATAGATGTCGAAGATGAAGAGCATGAGGGCGAGCGCGATGAGAGCGAGACCAGTGGCGTTGACCGGCAAAATGGCTGATAAATAAAGAGCGAGGATCAGCGCAATCGCTCCTACCACGCCCGGCAGAATCGCCCCAGGAGTCGTTAGTTCTCCGATAATTCCATACATCGCGATGAGCATGAGAATGAACATGACTTCCGGGCGCCAAAGCTTTTGGAAAACATGTTCCGAGGCGGACATCTTTATCTCAGAAATCTCGGCCCCGGCGGTGTTGAGTGTTTTGCCGTCGATCACGCGCCCGTTTAGTTGCTTGAGCAGATCCGTCATATCAAACGCAATGAGGTCGACGACTTTGAGTTCGAGCGCTTTCTCCGCGCTGATGGAGGCGCTCTCGCGCACCGCCGCTTTCGCCCACTCCACATTGCGGTGCCGCCTGGCTGCAATCGCTTCGATGTAACTCACAGAAAAATTCTCGAGCTTTTTCTTCATGGTATCGTCGAGTTTCTCTTCGCCACCGGCGGGATTACCGCCGAGTGCTACGGGGTGAGCCGCTCCAATGGTAGTTGCGGGCGCCATCGCTGCCACGCTGGCCGCGATGGTAATGAAACAACCTGCGCTTGTCGCGGTCGAGCCGATTGGGGCGACATACACCACCACTGGTTCAGTCGAGCCGAGAAAATTTTGCACGATTGATTGTGTTGAATCGAGCAAACCGCCGGGGGTGTTGAGTTGAATGACCAGACATTGCGCATTTTGTGTGCGCGCCTGCTCGATGCTTCGCGAAATATAACTCGCCGTCGCGGGCCCGATCGCGCCATCGATCTTGATTAGGGCAATCTTCTCTGCCGCGGTTGCGGAAAAGATCCCCATCAGCCAAACAAGCAGGGCTGTCAGGACGGCGCGCACTCTCAGATTCCTTTCATCGGCTGAATCGTGAAATCTCTGATCCGACCAGCGAGAGCAATATCGCCTTATTCTCTTGAATCTCCAATTTCGTCGAGCGGCACGCAGGAGCAGAATAAATTTCGGTCGCCGTAAACGTTGTCGATGCGCGCAACGCTCGGCCAGAATTTGTGATCACGCAGCCAGGGCGCCGGGAAAGCGGCCTGTTCGCGTGAATAAGGCCGATCCCATCGTTCACTGGCGATCTGCCTGGTTGTGTGCGGGGCATTCTTCAAAAGGTTGTTCTGTTTGTCGGCTGTTCCGTTCGCGATCGCAGTCATCTCCGCATGAATCGAAATCATGGCATCGCAAAAGCGGTCGAGCTCGTCTTTCGATTCGCTCTCCGTCGGCTCGACCATCATCGTTCCCGGGACCGGCCACGAAATGGTCGGCGCATGAAATCCGTAATCCATCAGACGCTTGGCCACATCTTCCACTTCAATTCCGACACGCTTCCACTCGCGCAGATCAAGAATGCATTCGTGGGCAACGAGATCGCGTTTACCTTTGAAAAGGACGGGAAAGTAACGATCGAGTCGTTTTGCAATGTAGTTCGCACTCAGAATCGCGACTTCGGTGGCGCGCTTCAATCCATCCGGGCCCATCATGCGAATGTACATCCATGAGATGGTGAGAATACTGGCGCTTCCATACGGAGCCTGGGCGACCGGCCCAACAGGTCCGAGCCGGACTTGCATCGTTTGAGGTTCGATGTCTGCAGGGGAAGGAAGAAACGGAACGAGATGTTTCGCTACGCCGATTGGGCCGACGCCGGGACCGCCGCCGCCGTGTGGAATGCAAAAGGTTTTGTGCAAATTCAAATGACACACGTCCGCGCCGATATCACCTGGCCGGCAGAGGCCGACCTGCGCGTTCATGTTGGCGCCGTCCATGTAAACCTGACCGCCGTGGCCATGCACGATCTCGCAAATTTCGCGAATCGTTGTTTCGAAAACACCATGTGTGCTCGGGTAGGTGACCATTAACGCTGCCAGATCACGCGCATGAGCATCGGCTTTTGCACGGAGATCCGCGAGATCGATATCGCCGTCTTTGAGCGTTGCGATGGCAACCACTTTGAACCCCGCCATGATAGCGCTGGCTGGATTAGTCCCGTGGGCGGATTGTGGAATGAGGCAGACGTTGCGATGCACTTCGCCGCGCGAGGCGTGATATTCGCGAATGGCTAGCAGACCGGCGAATTCGCCTTGCGAGCCGGCATTGGGCTGCAATGAAATGGCAGAGAAACCGCTAATTTCCGCGAGCCAGCGCTCGAGCTGGTCGCACATCTCGCGATAGCCGGAGGTTTGTGAATCCGGCGCGAACGGGTGCAGCGTCGCGAAGTTCGGCCACGAGATCGGAAACATTTCCGCGGTCGCGTTCAATTTCATCGTGCAGGACCCGAGCGGAATCATCGAGTGACAAAGCGAGAGATCGCGCGATTCCAGCCGGCGCAAGTAACGGAGCATTTCGGTTTCGCTTTGATAAGTGTTGAAAACCGGATGGGTGAGGAAAGGAGAATTGCGGATTGCAGATTGCGGAATGCGGAACGAAGTCGAGTCGAGGTTCTCATCCGCATAATCGCGAACCGCAGTGCCGCGGAAGATCGACATCAGGGTTTCAATATCCGAATCGGTCGTCGTTTCATCGAGCGCGATGCTGATCGCGTGATCGCTAACGGCGCGCAGATTGCAGCCGGCACGCGCGGCGCGTTCGCTCAGATCACGGCTTGAACCCTGCTCAAGTTCGAGTCGAATCGTGTCGAAGAAATTTTCGTGCGCAATTTTGAAACCGACCTGGAGCAGACCTTGCGCGAGCTTGGCCGCAAAATCGTGGACGCGTTGCGCAATGGCTCGCAATCCATTTGGTCCGTGATACACCGCATACATCGCGGCGATGACAGCTAACAAGACCTGAGCAGTGCAAATGTTGCTGGTCGCCTTATCGCGCCGGATGTGTTGCTCGCGCGTTTGCAACGCCAGCCGATAAGCGGGACGGCCTTCAGCGTCGTGCGAAACGCCAACCAATCGGCCGGGAAGATGGCGTTTGAACTGGTCGCGCGTCGCGATGTAGGCGGCATGAGGTCCGCCAAATCCGAGAGGAATACCAAAACGCTGCGTGGAACCAACTGCAACATCCGCTCCCAATTCTCCCGGCGGTTTTAACAGAGTGAGTGCGAGAATATCGGCCGCGACCACAAACAAAGCGCCCGCGTCGTGCGCCGCTTCCGCGAACTTTTCGTAATTGTAAATCGCTCCATCCGTTGCGGGATATTGCACGAGTGCGCCGAAGATGGCGTCATCAAAGCTGAAATCAGCAAAGTCGCCGGTGACGACCTCGATCCCGAGTGGTTTTGCGCGAGTTCGCACCACTTCGATGGTTTGCGGATGACAATTGTCAGCGACGAAGAACTTGTTGCGGGAGCGATGGGCGGCGGCGTGATGACACAGGGCCATCGCCTCGGCGGCGGCCGTCGCTTCATCGAGTAATGAGGCATTGGCGATGTCGAGCGCGGTGAGATCGGTGACCATGGTTTGGAAATTGACCAGTGCTTCGAGACGGCCCTGGGCAAGCTCAGCCTGATACGGTGTGTAGGCGGTATACCAACCGGGATTTTCGAGGATGTTCCGCTGAATGACCGGCGGTGTGATGGTGCCGGAATATCCGGCACCGATGAAATTGCGCGCAATTCTATTTTGCGACGCCAACGCACGAAGTTCCGCCAATGCGTCATTCTCACTTTTTGCCGCAGGCAATTCGAGAACACGATTCAAACGGATGTTTTTCGGGAGGGTGGCATCGACGAGCGCATCCAAGTCTGCGAAGCCGACTTCGCGCAGCATTTGCGCTGTCTCTTCCGGACTCGGGCCGATATGGCGGTCGGCGAAAGTGGTGAAGGCATTTGTCGGTGCGACGGAGTTATCCGGAGCAGATTGCTCCTGCGTTTTTGCTGCCGGTTTTTCGATCGTCTCCGTCTCGGCCGAATGCATCGTTAAAGACTACGGAGCGCGATGGGTGCTTCAAGTGAAGCGGGTATAGCGGTCGCCCCGCTGAAATTAACGGGCAAGATGGCTGTGCTACTAGCGTGGATCGTAAGTTTCCACGCCGCTCTCGCGCAGTTTCTTTCGCAGCGTTGCCAAGTGTTCGCGGTTGCGTGTTTCTACCGTGCAAAGAACGTGCACCGCCGAGACATCAGAGCCGGCGAAAGCGCGATCGTGCACGACTTGTTTGATGCTGGCACCGCTGGCAGCGATTTGCGCGGTCAGATCTGCGAGACCGCCGGGCCGATCGCTAATCACTGCGGCGAAGCGAGACAGTCGCCCGTCGGCGACGAGCCCGCGTTCGATAACGCGGCTCAAGACGTTGGGATCGATATTTCCGCCACAAAGTAAAAGCACGACACGTTTGCGGGCGAGATTTTTTAGGTCGCCGGACAAACAGGCAGCGAGAGGAGTAGCGGCGGCCCCTTCCACCACACCTTTCTGAAGCTCAACGATTCGCAAAATGGAAAGTGCGATTTCTTCTTCGGTGACAATGACGGACCTGTCGACCCGCGATTTTGCAATCTCGAATGCATTTTTGCCGACCTGTGGAATGGCCAGACCATCGGCGAGGGTCGGTTTCATTTCGATCCGCGTCGGCTTTCCCGCTTTTAATGCAGCGGAAAAACTGGCGACGTTTTCCGCTTCCACGGCGATAACTTTCACTTTTGGGCGTTTCGCTTTCACGGCAAGCGAAACGCCCGCGATTAATCCGGCCCCACCGACTGGTACGATCACGGCATCGACATTGGGAACCTGCTCCAGAATTTCCAAGCCCATTGTCCCCTGACCGGCGATAATCGACGGATCATCGTAGCCATCGATGTAGGCCAGTTTTTCCTTCTCGCCGATTTCGTGCGCGCGCGTTTTGGCTTCGGCAAAATCTTTGCCATGCAGAACCACGCGAGCACCGAGCTTTTGACAAGTGGTCACTTTGATGAGCGGAGCGTGCTTTGGCATTACGACGGTTGCAGGAATGACGAGCAGCTTGCCCTGATAAGCGAGCGCTTGAGCATGATTCCCAGCTGACGCTGCAATGACGCCTCGCTTTTTCTGATCGGCGGGCAATTGCGCAAGCACATTGCGCGCACCGCGCTCCTTAAAGCTTCCGGTGCGTTGCAAGTTGTCGAGCTTGCAGAAAATATCCATCCCGGTGATCTCGCTCAACGGAATCGAGGGCAGACAAGGGGAATAATAGACCGCGCCCTTGGCTCGTTCCCGTGCGGCTTCAATGTCGGCAAAGCTGACCACGCGATTTGCATACACCGCGCCTAAATGGGCGGCAACGTTTTCGAATCGTCAGTGTTTCGACTTAGCTGACGACGACACCGTCAAGCGACGCTCGCACCGTTTGTGCCAGCTGTTCTGGATCGAAAGGTTTCGATAGAAAAGGCAGATCGCTGGCTGGGGTGTCGAGGGTTATCTCGGGCAAATAGCCGGAGGTGAGCAGAATTTGCGTCGACGGGCTATTGGTTCGCGTCCAATCGGCGAAGTCGCATCCACTCATATCAGGCAGCACGACGTCGCTAACAACAAGGTTGACGATGTTGCACTGAATCAAGCGTTTGGCTTCGTCAGCGCGAAACGCTTCCAGGACGTTGTAGCCGAGCATCCGCAATGTCCGCACCGTGACATGTCTCACGCTAATGTCGTCTTCGACTACCAGGATTGTTTCCGTGCCGATGGGCAATTTGGGGCGTTTGCGGTACGGAGCCGGCGGCGGTGCGACAACCTCCGGAAGGTAGATGTGCACGGCGGTCCCTTTTCCGAGCTCACTTTCGACAATGATGTGTCCGCCGCTCTGGCGAACAATTCCGTAGCATGTAGCCAAGCCGAGCCCGCTGCCGTGGCGATCGTCTTTGGTGGTAAAGAACGGCTCGAACAGATGCTCTTTTACGTCATCTGTCATCCCCATCCCATTATCGATCACGCTAATGCTCACGTATTTTCCGGGCGGCAATTCCACTGGGGATTTGCCGTTGGTAGCAACCGCCTCGGTCTTTAGCACCAACGTACCTCCAGCAGGCATCGCGTCGCGCGCGTTGACGGCGAGGTTAATAATGATCTGGGTGAATTGATCCGGATCGACCTTGATGTGTTTCTTTGCCGGCATCAGCTCGCACAGGACCGAGATGTTTTCGCCGAGGAGTCTAAGCATCGAGCGCTCCAGATCATGGATCAGCTTGTTCACTTCCAGCACGCGTGGTTCCAACGGCTCGCGACGGCTAAAGGTGAGGAGTTGTTTTGTCAGTGACGTCGCGCGCCCTGCCGCACTGCGAATCTCACTCAAGTATTTGGCTCCCGTTCCGCGACCCTCGACCTCAGCAACGAGCAGATCACTGTAGCCGAGGATCGCGGTCAGGAAGTTGTTGAAATCGTGAGCGACGCCGCCTGCGAGTTGACCGAACGC
>JBKPMO010000130.1:0-17965 GCA_046732175.1 Verrucomicrobiota bacterium | reverse complement strand
GCAGCCGCCGTCGGCGAAGGTGGCATGGCCATCGCCGGCATCCAAATGAGATTGGCCGGGTCCAGCTGAAGCGGGGCAAGCGTGGAATATTTGGCGGGCGGCAAATAGACTCAAAAATTTTAAGAAAATACTTGACTACTCAGTCTACATAGGCACAGTTGGGCCATGCCGAGAGTGAGCGACATGAAAGAGCGCCTGATGGATGCCGCGATGGACTTGATCTGGGAAAACAGTTACGGCGCCACCTCCGTTGATGCGATTTGTGATCGCGCCGGGGCAAAAAAAGGAAGCTTTTATTATTTCTTTAAGTCCAAGTCGGAGCTGGCGGCGGCTGCTTTGGAGGATTGTTGGAATAAGAAGAAAGCAGAAATGGATTCGATTTTTTCGCCGACGGTTCCGCCGCTGGAGCGGTTCGACCGCTATTTTGACTTTGTGCATGAGCGTCTGGCCGAGGTGCAAAAAAAATGTGGCTCCATCCTGGGATGTCCGTTCATAAGCGTCGGCAGCGAAGTGAGCACTCAGGACCAAATCGTGCGCGAGACGATCGATCGGATCATGGATCGCAAGGTGAATTATTTTGTTTCAGCGGTGCGCGACGCCGCGGCCGAGGGGCTAATTGATGCGCCCGACCCAGTAGCGAAGGCCAGGGCGCTGTTTTCCTGCTATCAAGGGATGATGGCGCAGGCTCGGATTCAGAACGACATCGAGTTGCTTCGCGGATTTAAGGAGGTGGCGATGGAGGTTTTGGGGGTAAAACGGGCTTCTGCAATGTCTTCATCATAAATCTCTTTTTTTGCCAGTTTTATAGACGACCAGTCAAGTATAAACCAACATAAAACGGAAAAATACCAATGAAAGCTGATGAACTTACCAACCCGACCGCAGTTTTCCCCAACATCGTCTCCGTCGCCCTTGCCCAGCTGAAACAACAGTTGCGGCAAGATTACGAGCGCGCTTATCCCGATTTGCGCGAAATCGTTCACCTCGTCCTTGATGAGGAAGAATCGAAAGCCTGGGAGCTGTCGTCGTTCCCGCATTTGCTTCTTCCTGATTTGGTCGAAGCGCACATTGCCAAACTCAATCTGCAACCGGCAGAGACCAGACACGATGATCTCTCCGTACCGCACGATTTCGCTGAGATCGGTAACTGCGAACCGGCTTTCGCGCTATGCGCACGGTAAAACGTGGTGTGGAATAAGGCTATTATGAGCTCGAAAATGAAAGCAGCACAGATCAGCAAAGCGGGTGGAGATTTTGAATTAGTCGAACGTGATGTCCCGGAGCCAGGTGCCGGGCAGGTTCGAGTGAAAGTTGAAGCGTGTGGCATCTGTCACAGCGATGCGTTAGTGAAGGAAGGCCTCTGGCCCGGTTTGCAATACCCGCGGGTGCCTGGCCACGAAATCGCGGGACGCGTAGCCGCAATCGGTGCTGACGTTGCCAACTGGAAGAAAGGTCAGCGCGTCGGTGTCGGTTGGCACGGCGGACATGATTTTGTCTGTGAACAATGCCGGCGCGGTGATTTTGCGATGTGCGTCAATCGCAAAGTCACCGGTATCGATTTCGATGGGGGCTATGCCGAGTACATGATCGCACCAGCGGCCGCGCTGGCCGCGATTCCGGATGAATTACCACCGGAAGAAGCCGGGCCGTTCATGTGCGCCGGCGTTACCGTTTACAATGCGCTACGCAATTCTGGAGCGCGCCCCGGCGATGTGGTGGCGGTCCAGGGCATCGGCGGACTGGGACATCTCGGTGTGCAGTATGCGCGACAAATGGGATTTAAAACCATCGCGCTCGGCCGAGGAAAGGACAAAGGACCGCTCGCAGAAAAATTGGGTGCGCATCAATACATCGATTCGAATGTTGTCGATACCGTAGCCGAATTACAGAAGCTCGGGGGCGCGCGCGTGATTCTGGCGACGGCGCCGAGCGCGAAGGCGATTTCTGAAGTCGTCGAAGGATTAGGAGTAAACGGCAATTTGTTGATTCCCGCGGCGCCGCTGGAGCCGCTGAGCGTCGGCGCACTGCCGTTGATCATGGGAAGACGATCCGTCTCCGGTTGGTACTCCGGAACGGCGCGCGATTCGCAGGACACTTTGGAATTCAGCGCGTTCAACAACGTGCATCCGATGATCGAGAAATATCCGCTCAGTCGTGTGACCGAGGCCTATGAACAAATGCACAGCGGCAAAGTCCGTTTCCGCGTCGTTCTCACCATGGAATAACAAATGAAAGAAATAGCATGAACAACAACACAACATTCTCAGGCAAAGTCGCGTTAGTAACTGGCGGGACCTCCGGCATCGGCAAAGCGACCGCGATCGCATTCGCCCGTGCGGGTGCGAAAGTCGTTCTTAGCGGCCGTCGCGAAAAAGAAGGAGCACAAGTTGTCGCCGAGATTAAGAAACTTGGCGGCGACGCCGCATTCGTCCGCGCGGACGTTGCCAAAGATGCAGACGTGAAAGCGATGGTCGATTTCACCGTCGACAAATTCGGCCGGCTCGACGTCGCGTTTAACAACGCCGGTGTCGAATGGAAAGGCCCGCTTGATCAGGCTACCGAAGCCGAGTATCGCCGCATTTTCGACATCAACGTCTGGGGCGTTCTCAATTCCATGCGTCACGAAATTCCGGCCATGCTCAAGAATGGTGGCGGCGCCATCGTAAATACCTCCAGCGTCGCCGGGCATGTCGGGCTCCCGCAGGTGAGCGTCTACATCGCATCGAAGCACGCGGTCGAAGGCCTGACCAAGTCGGTCGCGCTCGAATTCGCCAAACAGAATATTCGCATCAATGCGGTCGCTCCGGGCGTCATCCAGACCGAAATGTTCGACCGTTTCGCCGGAGACGAATTTCGAGACCAGATCGTTTCGATCGTTCCAGTCGGGCGGGTCGGCGTGGGCGACGAGATTGCGGCAGCGGTTCTCTATCTTGCGTCCGATGCCGCGAAGTTCACGACTGGCGCGTCCTTGGTGGTCGATGGAGGCTTCGTCGCCGGATGAGTCAAGAAAAAATGGAAGGAACAGAAATGAAGAACAGAAAACTGAATGGCAAAGTTGCAGTAGTAACGGGAGCGTCGAAGGGAATCGGCGCCGGTATTGCGAAACAATTGGCGGCCGAGGGCGCCGCGGTGGTTGTGAACTACGCGTCCGCAAAATCGGATGCGGACAAAATTGTCGATGAAGTCGCTAAAGGCGGCGGAAAGGCCGTTGCCGTCCAGGCGAGCGTGACGAAGAAAGCCGACGTTGAAAAACTCTTTTCGGCAGCGGAGAAAGCATTCGGCAAGATTGACATCCTGGTGAACAACGCGGGTGTCTACGAATTCGTGCCGGTTGAAGAAGTCACCGAGCAGCAGTTCCATAGAATGTTTGATACGAACGTTCTCGGACTGCTTCTGGCAACCCAGGCGGCGCTCAAGCATTTCAATCCAAACGGCGGAAGCATTGTAAACATCAGTTCGCTCGCCAGCTCGCTTACACCACCCACCGGAGTCGTTTACAACGCGACTAAAGGAGCAGTGGATGCGATCACGCGCACGTTAGCGAAAGAGCTCGGTCCGCGAAACGTCCGGGTAAACTCCATCAACCCGGGAATGGTCATAACCGAAGGCGTTGTCTCGGCCGGATTCGACAAAGGCGAATTCCGCCAAATGTTCGAATCGCAAACTCCGCTTGGTCGAGTTGGTCAGACCGATGATATCGCGCCGGCCGCGGTCTTCTTCGCCTCCGACGATTCGAAATGGATTACCGGGGAAACGCTGCTAATCGCAGGAGGCCTTCGATAAGTATTCATCAAAATATAAAACAAGACACGAAAAGGAAATTAACTATGAAAACTAAGTTCTATTGGCTGGCGTTGCTTGCCAGCGCAGCCATGATCGCGCAGGCAAATGCCGGCGGTCATCACGGCGGTGCTGGCGGCGGCGCGGGGAATGTTATCGGATCTGCTCCTGCGCCTTCACGAAGTCGTGCAGTTTCACACGTCCGTCCGGTGCCGACCCGTGCTTCTAACAGCGGGCGGATGCTCTATTATTCTGGCCAGCGGTTCTCACCGGTCGGAGAGCAGCGGTTAGGGACATTCCGTCCTTACAATATCAATTCAAATAGGAGGACTGATCGATTCGAGGCTGGAAGTATCAATCGCGCCCATGATGCCCGTCTCGCCAACGCTAGAGCTCGGACTGTCGATAATGCGCGAACACATTCAAGCAGCCACCTGCGGAACGAACATCTCCCCGCGGCCTGGAGAAATCACGTCCTCGCCCAACATTCTACTAACTGGCACCGCGATTGGGATCGACGTCGCGATCATTGGTGGCACGGTCATCGCTGCCACTTCTTTAACGACTCGTGGATCATTTTCGACCTCGGGTTCTATCCGTGGGCGCCGTATTGGTACCCAGACAATTACTATGGCTACGGCTACGATTCCTATCCATACGGTTACACTCCGGGCTACTACTACAATTCCGGCCCGTACGAGGGCGAAGAGCATTATGATCAGAACAACAATGATGTGACCGTTGAGTCTGCCGATTCGATTGTCGCCAGCGCGCAGGAGAAACTCGCGCAACAAGGCTATTACCGGGGTCGAATCGACGGCGTCCTTGGACCCGAAACGAGCCGTGCCATCGCGCGTTTCCAAAGCAACCAAGGCCAGCGCGTAACCGGCGTTCTAGGTCGCGACACCATCGAGGCGTTGGGATTGCGAGAGGTCGCTGTCTACTAACGGGGATTACTTATGATGAAATCTCCCACAATCGACGTCTCGTTCTGGTTCGCGGTTTTCAGCCCATTGCTCGGAGTCCTGACGGGGATCCTCGCGCTCGTCCTATTCTACCGATGAATACGATGGAATTACCTCAAGGGCTGAGCCGGTCTGCCGGAACAGCAGCAGGCATGCCTGCAGACAAACGGACCAAAATCTTCCGCCGTCGCCGAATGAAGGATCCCTTGCTTGTCTTCAACATGGCGATCTTCAACGTCGACGACGGCTGGACCCGCATATTTAACCCGATGAAAATTCACGAAAAAGGCACGTGACAATACCACAGCAATTCTTTGCAAGATCAACTAAAGAGTTCGTAATTAAGTCATGAAAAAACCAAATTCGCTCAAGACTGTAGCTCTTCTTCACCGGCGCGACGCACCCCTAGCGACTCGAACCGATCTTTCCGCGGCCGCGACAAAAGATATCGCCGCCGCGATGAATGGAATCCTCGCGGATGTGTTCGCGCTCTATGTGAAAACGAAAAATTTCCACTGGCATATGAGCGGGCCACATTTTCGCGACTACCACCTGCTTCTCGACGAACACGCCGATCAACTTTTCGCGATGACCGATCCGATCGCAGAGCGGGTCCGCAAAATCGGCGGTCCGACGCTGAAATCGATTGGCCATATTTCGCAGACGCAGCGCGTCCTTGATAACGACGCCGACTACGTCGAGCCGCTAGATATGCTGGCCGAGCTTGCTGAGGATAATCGCACCCTGGCGACACGATTGCGCGAGGCGCACAACGTGTGCGAAGAGCATCGCGACGTTGCCACAACTAGCCTGATCGAGGTCTGGATCGACGAGACCGAACGCCGCAACTGGTTCCTCTTCGAAATAACGAGACGACGAAACTAAGCTGATCACGCGACTTGTAGCCGCGGTCGTTGACCGCGGGCCGGGTTCACGACCCCGGCTATATGTAGATGCCGACGAAGATGAAAAAGACTCGCATCGTTATCGCTGGCGGTGGGTTCGCCGGGCTTTACGCAGCAATACACTTCGAAAAACGCCTCGCACGCCACGCGGACGTTGAAGTCACACTGATCAGTCGCGAGAATTTCATTCTCTTTACGCCGATGCTGCATGAGGTCGCAGCCGGTGATCTTTATCCGGGTGACATCGTGAATCCGCTCCGACGCATTCTGCGCCACGTCAAAGTGGCCACAGCCGAATTACAGGCGGTCGATCTCAACGCGCGGCGCGTCCATTGCTTGGGTGGTTTTGCGAAACGCGAAGTTGAATTCGAGTTTGATCATCTGCTTCTGTCGCTCGGCTCGGAAACAAACTTCTTCAATATGGACGGCGTCCACGACTGGTCGGTAACGATGAAAAGCTTGAGTGATGCAGCGCTGCTGCGCAACCGCATGGTCGCGCTTTTAGAAGAAGCTTCTCTACAGAGCGGTGAGGCGGCGCGCCGGCAGTTACTTACCTTCGTGACAGCCGGGGGCGGGTTTTCCGGCACTGAGACAACGGGCGCCGTGAACGATTTCGTGCGGGAAACCGTGCGCTACTACCCGCAGTTGCGCGAAGATTTGATTCGAGTTGTGGTGGTTCATCCGGGGGACTTCATTCTGCCCGAATTAGGCGAAGAACTTGGGCGCTACGCCGAGGGTAAATTGCGCGAGCGCAAAGTAGAGGTGATCAAAGGCCAACGAGTGGCAAACTATGATGGGAGGGTGGTCACGTTAAGCGATGGCACATCGATTCCAGCCCGGACTCTCATCTGGACGGCGGGCGTGAAAACAAGTCCGGTAATTGCATCCTTACCTTGCCAGAAAGAACGAGGACGTCTTCTTGTTAACGAAGACATGAGCGTCCCCGGAGTCTCTGGATTGTGGTCGGCTGGCGATTGCGCAGCAATTCCCGACGTGAAAAGTGGCGCAGGCAAGTTCTATCCGCCGACCGCGCAGCACGCCTTAAGGGAAGGAGTGGTGGTGGCGAAGAACATAGAAGCCACGATTCTCGGTCGGCCGCTCAGGCCGTTTCGTTTTAAGATGCTTGGGATGTTGGCGAGCATCGGTCATCACACGGGTGTAGCGATGATGTTTGGAATCAAGTTTTCCGGTTTTATCGCCTGGTGGTTCTGGCGATCCGTATATCTAATGAAGCTTCCACACTTGGCCAAGAAGCTGCGAGTCATGGCGAGCTGGACACTTGATCTTTTCTTCGGCCGAGAAATCGAGCAGCTGATCACCTTACGAGATATAGAAGAGCTGGCTGGGCGCGTGACTCGCATTCGCGGGCAAACGCGCGGACCAGAAGAACAAACCAGCGATTCGGGTATTGCCCAAACTAACGGAGGGCGCTGAACGCCTTTTTTGCACACTGGCAGAACTTCTCCGCGGCCGGACTAAGTTTTTCTTTCCGCGTAATAATTCCAATCGCGATGCGCTTGGGCTCAGGCGTTAGACGCACCAGTTTAACCCGATCATTGAACATGTAACTGAATGCCTCCGAAGAGAGTGCCACTCCGGTGCCGGCACTGACCGCCGAAAAAACTCCCGCCCAGCCATCGTGCTCCTCCACGATGCGCGGTTTATCATTCACCCGGGCGAAAATCGCAGCGGCGTATTCCTCGTAGTGAGGATACTTCTCGGGCATCAGTCCGATGAACGGTTCGCGGGCCGCGTCAGCTAAAGAAACGGACTGGCGCAGCGCGAATTGATGGTTGCACGAAACCGCAAGAGAAACACGTGCAGTCGCTAATTCTTGAAATCGGAGCTCATTAAGGGCGTTCGCCTTGAGTGGAGGCAAAAGAATCGCAAGCTGCAGCTGGCCATTCCGTACGCCAGCGATGTTCTGGTCAACCGTCCAATCGTGTAGCTTTATATGCACGTTCGGCATTGCTTGTTGATACGCGCGCAGAAGCGCCGGCATCATCCGCGCTGTCCCGAGAGGCCAATCGCCGACGCGCAATTCTTGTTTCCCGGCAATGCCGCGCGCTTTGAGTACCGCCTCGTCAGCACGTTTCAAAATCGCGCGTGCTTCATCAAGGAAAGCACGGCCCGCGTCAGTCAAGCGAACGGATTTGGCGGTGCGCTCGAGTAATTGCACACCTATCTCATCTTCGAGGTCGCGGATCTGTCGGCTCAATGATGGCTGCGCAACATGCAGCTTTTGTGTCGCCGCACGCGAGACGTTTTCAATCTCCGCCACGGCAACGAAGTAGCGCAGGTGCCGCAATTCCACCGTCCGTCAGTATGCCCGCGAGATATGCTGAGGCAAGAAACATAGTCTTTCACAAAGACGTGCTGCACAGCGGATCGTGTTTGCATGAACAGAACACAAATTATGATTGCACTCATTGACCTTGCCGCTCGTCCAGCACTTACAGTTGCTGGAACATTCTTTCTCATCATCAATCTGCTCGCCGGTGCGTACATCATTCGGCACTGGCGTCGGCTCTTCGGTCGAGACCCGAACGTTGACGGTGACAGGGACGCCACTCGCTACTTACAGGTCGTAGTCATTACCATTCCGTGGCTGATTCTCACAGGTCGTCTCGCCCTTGAGCTGGTCGGATTTTGGATTAAATGACAAATCGAACCGCACGTCAAAGTCGAAGCGTGCCTGTTTCAGGCTGGAAGTTTCGTGAAATTCGGTTCTCAAAAGCTTGAAAAAGAGGTGGAGTCGGGCCGCAAGCCTATGGCCGACGGAAATCTTCTTCTAAAAGCTGGCCAAAACGGATGAACTATGTTCATGCGCCACTTAATTTTGCAGTTGTTCCTGGCTGCTACCGTGGTCTATGCACGGAACGACGCTCCGCCGACTTCTGACAAGACGTGGGCGCCACCGGACCTTCCAAATTACGAACGTGAGCTCGCTGGACATGGTGCCGAAGGCAGCTCGCGAGTATCCGTAAATCCCCGAAAAGTTTATGGCCTCGCCGAATTGATTGACATCGCGGAGCGAAACAATCCCGAAACGCGAGTCGCATGGGAACGTGCGCGACAAGCCGCAGCCGCCGTCGGTTTAAGTGAAAGCGCCTACTATCCATTTCTCGTCGCATCTGCCGCTGCAGGTTACGACCGCGCCTTCATTCCGTTTCCCACGCTGGACGTGAACGAAAAGAAACTCATCACGAAACCAGGCCTCAACGATGTCCGAATCACTGGCGGCGGTTCCCTAATCACTGAAGCTCAGGTTTACCGCGCAGAGTTAAACGCCAAATGGTTGTTGCTTGATTTCGGAGAACGAAGCGCGGTGGTGGCGTCGGCCAAAGAACAGCTGATGATGGCAAACGTCGGGTTCAACGCGACGCATCAGAAAATCGTTTTCCAGGTAACGGATCGTTTCTATCAACTTGGCACCGCTCACCAAAAAGTTTTAGTAAGTCAGAGCGCATTGGAAGCGGCGCAAACGGTCGAGCAAGCGGTTCAGGCGCGCGTCAATAACGGTCTCGCGACCAAGCCGGAGCTTCTGCAGGCACAACAACAGACCGCGCAATCCGCGTTCGACGTCGAAGCGACGACTGGCGCGGAGAGCGATGCGCGAGTCGCTCTTGTCGAAAGTATCGGACTTCTACCAACCGTGCCGCTTCATGTCGGCGACCTGGGGCAAAGATCGATATCGGATCAAACAAACAGCTCCGTGGATGAATTGATCGCGCGCGCATTATCGCAACGGCCCGATTTGGTGGCAAAGCTGGCAAATGTGCACGCGAAGGAAGATCAAATTCGAAAGGTTCGCGCCGAGTATTATCCCAAAGTCGCGATCGACGCACACGTGAGCGAGACCGAGCTCGACGTCAGCATTGCCGGCTCGAAATATTTCGGAGATAACCAGCCATCTTGGGGTGCCTTTCTCACTGTCAGTGTGCCGATTTTTGATGGGTTCGCTCGTCGCCACAAAATGGAGATGGCCGAGGCTGAGTTGCACGGAGCCGAGAACGAGCTTGCCGGAGCCCGCGACGGCGCAGTGCGCGAAGTTTGGAAAGCTTACACGGACTTCAAGACGGCGTTGCGCAAACAGGATTCAGCGGCCAAGCTGGTGACGGCATCGCAAAACGCCTTCGACGCAGTTCTCGAATCTTACAAAAACGGGCTCAGCACTTATCCAGAGATCGTTAGCGCGCAGCGAAATCTGACTTCCGCTCGCAGCGTGAGTCACGATACGCAGGCGGCAATTTTCACGACTACAACTGCACTGGCATTGAGCACTGGCGATTTAGCACGACCTTCAAACGCAGTCAGACCCTTGCCGAGCGCAACACGATCGGTCAGGCCCATGAAAAAATGAAAACCAGAATTATTAAACTCGTCGCGGTAATTCTGGTTTTCGTCGTCATCGCCTTTCTTGGCGTGCACTTCGTCGGTCACAATTCACCGACGGTCGATATTCTCGGTTCATACTTTCCAGCCTGGATGGTTTGTATTTTAACCGGTCTGGCGTTGACCTTCGTCGCTCATTGGATCGTGCAGGTCTGCAATCTGAAACCGTATATTGGGCCGGCCCCGCTAATCTACTCGTGCCTAATGATCATCTTCACCTTCGCGACCTGGCTCCTGTTTTACCAGAATTAGATAATTATGCACCGCCAAGCGCCTGATTCAGATCTTGCGAAACCGACGAACACGGTTAAGCCGGGGGACGACGCGGCACTGCGCAAGTTTGTCCGCAAAATCGTCAGTCTGATCGTCGTGGTGGGCGCGGTGGTGATCACACTCTATGTCTGGGGCATCACCGAACGACATCCGCGCACCGATGACGCGACGGCGCGTGCCAACGTTGTGGGCATTGCGCCGCGGGTGGGTGGCCAGATCCTCAAGCTGAACGTGCAGGATAATCAGGCCGTCAAGGAAGGCGACGTACTTTTCGAAATCGATCCAGAGGATTACAGACTCCTTCTGGAAAAGGTCAAGGCTGAATTGGCCGCGCTCGATCGACAGATTGCGCAAGCCCACAGCACCTTGCAGCGCCTGGAACCGCTCCTGCCTAATCATTTTACGACCGCTGAGACCGTCGACGAAGCCCGAACTAAAGAGACGACCCTGCAAGCTCAGCGCGAAGGCGTGCTAGCGTCCATCAACCTGGATGAACTCCATCTCTCCTATTGCAAAGTCATCGCGCCTTTTTCCGGACGCGTCATCAATCTCAACGTTTCGGTCGGAGCGCATGTCACCACCGGCATTCCGGTCTTCTCTTTGCTGGACACGAGCAAATGGTACGTGATCGCAAATTTTCGCGAAGCGGAAATTCAACACATGGCTCCCGGCAGCGACGCGATCGTTTATCTCTCGTCCGCGCCCAACCAACGCTTCCGGGGAAAAGTGCAGGGAATCGGATGGGCGGTTAAACCCGAAGGCGAGATCGATTTGCCACCCGCCGGGGTGCCTTATGTGAAACGCGAACTGAACTGGGTTCGGGTCGCGCAACGGTTTCCGGTGCGAATCGAAGTAGAAAATCCAGATCCGGATCTCTTCCGCATGGGTGCGTCAGCGGTCGCGATCATCAAAAGCACGAAAACGGCGCCTCCCCAGACGCCGAAGTCACCTTAGCCGGCGAACTGGAGACCGTTGCTCCTTGAACGCGGAATGATTGCATGAGTGCAACCCTTCTCGAAGCACGCCCGATCGATTCCAATTGGGTCGCCTGGCTGAAAAACGAGCTCGCGCCGACACGCCCACGCGAAATTCGAACGGCCATCATCGTCGGTGGGGCGGTCTTATGTGTGATTATTTCGATGGCGCTTCAAGTGCCGGAACTGGCGGTAAGCGCCTACATGGTTTTTTTCGTATCAAAGCCCAGCAAGCAGCTCACTACTCTCACCGGCCTTCTCGGGCTTATCGGCGTGACCATCGCCGTAGGCGCCACTCTCCTGCTTTATAAATTCACCTACGATCACCCGGAATTGCGCGTTCCGGGAATGGCAATCGCGCTCTTTCTTGGAATGTATCTGTCCAGGGTTTTTGTGCTTGGCCCACTTGGATTCATCATCGGCTTTGTTGTGGCCTACTCGCAATCCTTTGGCGCACAGATTCCCTCTCCTGAACTGATCGTTCGAGGAGCTTTATGGCTCTGGGTAGCCATCGCCTACCCTGTGGCGATCACAGTTGTGCTGCACCTCCTGTTCCTGCCGGATTCTGCGGACGCAACTGCTGAACAGCGACCGAAACCAAAAGGGTCCGAGCCGGACGGGCATCATTTATTTGCCCCGGATGCGTTTACGAATCCCGCGCACGTGCATTTCGCACTCAAAGTCAGCTTCGCAGCGACGTTCTGTTACATTGTTTATCAAGCCATTGATTGGTCGGGAATCCACACGGCGTACATTACCTGCACATTCATCGCGCTCGAGAGCACCGAGGCAACGCTCTATAAGGGAACATTACGATTCGTCGGCTGCCTGGTCGGCGGCGCGCTCGCGCTGTTTTCCATCGTATTCCTCATGCCGCACATGGAGACGATCGCGTCACTCGTCGTCGTTGTCGCTGGTGCTTCAACGATCGCGGGTTGGGTTGCCGCCGGAAGCGAGCGGATCAGTTATGCCGGGCTGCAAATCGCATTCGCGTTCTTCTACAGCGTTTTCCAGGGTTTTGCGCCGGACACCGATCTCGATAACGTGCGCGACCGTGTTGTTGGAATTCTCTTCGGTCTCGTCGTCACCGGCCTGGTCTTCCACTATATCTGGCCAGAGCACAGGAAAGTCGAAACACGACACACGCAATGAGATTGTCGATCCTGGCCTCCAGCGGGTTGATCCTTTGCGGATGCGCCCATTTGGCAACAGTAAAAACGACGCGCGCACCGCTTCCAGTTGCAACGGGGAGTGATCAACAGCGCGCCAGAGAATATTTAGTCGAGGCAGAACGTGAACAACCATTGGCCGCTTTGGGGGATGATCTGTCGGCCGCCAAACTCTCATTAAACATCTTGGAGCACCGGCCGAGCGACTCGTCAGCGCGGACCATCTACAATTTTTCCGTCGCTCGCGCTGTTGAAAATGTTGAGCGCGCGAACATTCAACCTTGGCGGGGTCAGATCAATGTTGTTGGCGATCAAGAGAGCTACACATTGACGACTCCCAAGCCTGTCGATCCGGAACATGATCCGAGTCGGTACGATCTGTTTCCAACCGACGGTTTGAAAATTGGCGGGAAATTGTTCGCGCCGCGTTCTTCGGTTAGCGGCGTCGGCGCCCCGCTGGTTGCAGTTGGGCGCGCGGAAAATCCGAAGTTTCGTGAGCAATATAAGGTTCGCCGAGTTTACGCCCCGGTCACCGCAGCGATCGAATTTTCAGGACAGAAAGCGCAACTGAAGTTTGTTGATCCATTTAAAGCGGAGCGAATTGCGCTTAACAAGAGGACTTTTCCGTTAGCCGTCGATCTGAGAACGCCCATGGCGATGCTGATCGCATACGAACGGCCGGAGCGCCTCGGACTTTCGCGTGTGATGGATCCGCAAAGGTACGCAAACACAGCCCGATTGTGCCAGTTGCAGCAGTACGATCCAAACCGCACGTCGGTGATTTTTGTTCACGGCTTGCAGGAAACAGGCGCGAGTTGGGCACCGATGGTTGACTCTTTGCGCGACGATCCTTGGATCAGGAAGCGTTACCAGTTTTGGTTCTACAGTTACCCGAGCGGTTATCCTTATCCGTACGCAGCCGCACTGTTTCGGCACGATCTCGATGGAATCGAGCGCGCATTTCCTAATCACAAACGCATCGTGCTCGTCGGCCACAGCATGGGCGGAATGGTTTGTCGGCTAATGATCACCGACTCGGGCGACAAAATCTGGCGCGATTTTTTTGCCACGCCCCCGAACAAAACTCCGCTCCCGAACGACACGCGCAAGATTGTCGAAGATGTGTTCATCTTTCATCATCGGCCGGACGTGCAACGGGCGATATTCATTTCGACGCCCCATCGCGGCAGCGACTTGGCCAACAGCTGGATCGGGCGTATCGGGGCCGGTTTAGTCAGGACTCCGCGGCCATTCACTTCGGTTTACGAGTCGGTCAAGCCACTGCTCATCGCCGATCCCGATGCGAGATCGCTCAAGCGCATGCCTAACAGCGTTGACACGCTGGAGCCTAACGATCGATTTGTGGAAGCGGTGAACAAAATTCCAATTACGCCCGGCATTCCCTATCACTCGATCATGGGAGACCGCGGACGAGGCGACACGCCGAACAGCTCTGACGGGATCGTTCCATATTGGAGCTCGCATCTCGACGGCGCTGAGTCTGAGTTAATCGTGAATTCGAATCACGGTGCGCAGTACAACCAGCAGGCGATTCAAGAAGTTGAACGGATTCTCAAAGAGAATCTGACCGCCAGGAATTGATGAAGCCACTCCTTGTCGTTGGTCTTTTGTCGATGTCAATCCACCTCGCGCGTAGCGCTGAGATGCCTGGCCTGATTGAGCGGCCGAAGGCCGATTCCGGCCCAACGCAAATCTCCGTCGGAATCTGGGTCGTGGATATCAATAGCATCGAGAGCGCGCAACAAACCTTTACCGCTGACATCGCCACTGTGCTGAGATGGAACGACCCTCGCCTCGCTCACACCGGCGGCGGAATTGTGCACTACACGCTCGAACAGATTTGGCACCCGCGTGTGAGTATCGCGAACGAAACTAACTCGGTCAGCCACAAACTACCGGAGACGGTGGAAGTGGGTGCTGATGGCACCGTTGTCTATCGCCAGCGCTACGCTGGAGCGTTCACCCAACCGTTGCGGTTGCAGTCATTTCCCTTCGATCGGCAGACATTTCACATCCAATTCGTGGCTGTTCGCTATCGACCGGACCAAGTCAGCTTGGTGCCGGACCAGGAATGGATCCGCGAAGGAATGAATGATGCGGCCGGTATCTCGCCATCGATCACCTTGCCCGACTGGACGATCGAAAGATGGGATAGCAAAGCGGCGGGCTATGCGCTGGTGCCCGGCTTACAGTTCTCCGGTTATGTTTTCGAATTCACGGCTAGACGAGACCTCCAGTATTACATCCTCAAAGTGATTCTTCCGCTCGTGTTGATCGTGATCATGTCCTGGGCCGTGTTTTGGACCGATCCGATTAACGCCAGCGCCCAACTGAGTGTCGCGGTCACTTCAATGTTGACCCTTATCGCCTACCGCTTCGCCGCGGATACGCAGCTTCCGCGCTTGCCTTACATGACGCGCCTTGATGTCTTTTTTCTAATCAGCACGTTACTCGTCTTCTTGTCCCTGATCGAAGTTGTGGTCACGATGATCCTCGACAACAAACAACAAACAGAGCGCGCCAAGACGATCGATCGCTACTGCCGCGCCATATTTCCGGTCATTTTCGTCCTCGCTTCGATCGCAATCTTTGCTCATCCGCGCGGATAGTTCGACCTGACGCATTTGGTAATGCCCCGCACACGAACCAAAAGACGACAGCGCCGTGCATTATGCGCGGGCCACTCGTTCCGGGAGTGTTGCTCGCTGAGCAAGAATTTGATCGACATTTCCATCCGCCAGCACAGAAACTGGAGGGGAAGATCACGATTTGTGAATCGCTTCGGATCGCACATGCGACCGGCCGCGATGTTCGCGCGAACAGCAATGCGTTTTCATTCGAAGATTCGCGTCGCGAAGAATGGAAACGAAGCCGATGGTAAAATTGTCATGGGCCTGATCTCGCTTGGTGTCGCTCAAGGCGAGAGCCTGCGCATTCGAATTGAGAGAACGGATGCAGATGAAGCTATCCGTGAGCTCGAACAGCTGATTCAATCAGGTTTCGACGAGGACTCGCTATGAAATCACTTACTTTCGCCGCTGCGATATTGATTGCAGGATCGACATTTACTGGTTGCTCGCGGAAGTCGGCTCCGGTGACGCCGGGCGCGCCCGAAGTCTTGGTGACAACAGTTCAGCCGCGCGATGTGCCACGCATTCTCGAACGCGTCGCCACGCTCGATGGATTCATCAACGCCAACATCAACGCGCAGGTGAGCGGATACATCACCTCGCGCGAATACAAGGAAGGCAGTGTGGTTAAGAAGGGCGACCTCCTTTTTCGGATCGATTCGCGTCCATTCGACGCGGCGCTCGCGCAAGCGAAAGCCAATCTGGCCAAGGCCCAGGCCACGCAGGCGAAGGCCGATGCCGACGAAAAACGTGCCATAGATCTTTTCAATAATAAGGTAACCAGCCCGCAGGAGCGCGACACCGCCCTCCAGGCAGCGGCCGCGGCGAGGGCCGATACTCAAGCTGACGAAGCGGCCGTCGAACAAGCCGAGCTCAACCTCGCGTACACGAGAATAATTGCACCGATTGACGGTATCGCCGGAATTGCTACCGCGCAGGTTGGGGACCTTGTTAGTCCAAGCAGCGGCCCGCTCACCACAATTTCACAAATTGATCCCATCAAGGCCATCGTCACTACCGGTGAAGGACCCTTTACGGATTTCATCAGCCGCCATCCTGAACCCAACGAACGCCAGCGCTACGTCAACTCGCTCGTGTTCGACCTGATTCTTGGCAATGGCAGTGTCTATCCGCAAAAAGGAAAGTTTTACGCGCTGGATCGCAGTCTCGATATAAGGACGGGCTCGATCCGCTACGAAGTGACATTTCCAAATCCGGAAAATGGGTTGCGACCCGGGCAGTTCGGTAAGGTGCGTTTCGTCGCCGACATGAAGAAAGGCGCGCTGGTTATTCCGCAGGAAGCGGTGAGCGAATTGCAGGGCAGCTATCAAGTGTTCGTGGTTGACAAAGACAACAAGGCGAGCGTTCAGCCGGTGAAAATGGGCGAGCGGATGGGACCGATGTGGGAAGTCCTCGAAGGATTAAAGCCGGGCGACAAAGTCATTGTGCAAGGGATGCAAAAAGTTCGCCCGGGCAGTTCTGTTACGGTAAAGGATTGGACGCCGCCGGCCGAGAAAATCGTTTCGACGACTTCCGGAGAACATTAGTCCGATGTCCGAGTTTTTCGTCAGGCGTCCGATCGTTGCCATTGTCATCGCGATTCTGATGACGCTGATCGGCGGGGTCTGCATTCTCGCGTTGCCGATCGCGCAATATCCACAAATCGCGCCGCCGGAGATTCAGGTGCAAACGCACTACACCGGGGCGGACGCGCTCACGATCGAGCAATCAGTGGCGGCACCGATCGAGCAGCAGATGAGCGGCGTCGATAACATGAACTACATGTATTCGATCAACGCGAATAGCGGCGACATTCGATTGATCGTCAATTTCGACGTCGCGACGGACCCGAACATCGATCAAGTCCTGACACAGCTTCGAGTGGCGCAAGCGCAATCGCAGTTGCCTGCCGACGTGAATAGTTACGGCGTGACTGTCAAAAAATCGACAACCGCGCCGTTGATGTTGGTTTCCCTCTATTCGCCCAAAGGCACCTACGACAACATTTTTCTCGCCAACTACGGCTACATCAATTTGTTCGATCAACTCACGCGACTGCCGGGAATTGGCAACGTCCAGATTTTCGGCGCCGGCCAATACGCGATGCGCTTGTGGGTAAAGCCCGATCAACTCGCGAAACTTGGCATCACTGTTCCGGACATCATCACCGCAGTGCAAAAGCAAAACAACGTCAATCCGGCCGGACAGGTTGGCGGCGAGCCGATTCCGAGCGGGCAGAAGTTCACTTATACGGTGCGAGCGCAGGGACGATTGCAAACGCCGGAAGAATTCGGCGAGATCGTCGTCCGTGCGAATCCGGACGGTTCCTTCGTTCGAGTCAAAGATATCGCTCGGATCGATCTCGGCGCGCAAACTTACAACTTAAGAGGCAGATTAAACGGACAACCAGCGGCCATTCTCGCGTTGTATCAGTTGCCCGGAACCAACGCGGTCAAAGCTGCGCAAGCTGTGCGTAAGTTAATGGCGGAAGCAAAGCAGCGTTTTCCAGCCGACATGGATTACGCCGTCTCACTCGACCAGACACTCTCCGTTACTGAAGGATTACGCGACATCGTCAAAACGCTGTTTGAAGCGCTGGCGCTGGTCGTCATCGTCGTTTTTATTTTTTTGCAAGGCTGGCGCGCCACCCTGATTCCATTGTGCGCTGTTCCTGTATCGTTAGTCGGAACGTTTGTGCTGTTCCCATTGTTCGGTTTTTCGATCAACTCGCTTTCTCTCTTTGGCCTGGTGCTGGCGATCGGACTTGTGGTGGACGACGCGATTGTGGTGGTTGAAGCAGTCGAGCGTCACATCGAAGAAGGAATGTCGCCGCGCGACGCGACGCTTCAGGCC
>JBKPMO010000129.1:0-9778 GCA_046732175.1 Verrucomicrobiota bacterium | reverse complement strand
GCACATCGGCATCGAGATGGATCCAGAATCCCGATAGCTGGTCTCTTGTCAGAATCTCCAGCGCTTTCTTTGCTGCGGGTTCTGCGCCATTTCTTCGGACTTGCTCAGCTTCGAAAATGGAAATCCCCGATCGATAGAAAGAGTCGATGTCGTAAGACTCTTCGTCCGCAGGATCACGATAAACACCGAGCGCGGCCACATCTCCGTGACGAAGATAGGGCTTCAGACCGTCGATATTCGTCAATGCGTCAGCGCCGTGCCCGGTTGCCAATGCAAGATCAAGACCAGCGGCTGCGTAACGACCTCTCCATTTTGGATCGCGCGCGTACGAAAAATCGTTGTGGCCATCGATGAAACAGAGGCCGTATCGACCTCGGCGGCGCAAAGCAAGGGCGACGCCAAGCAGGATACTGCAGTCGCCACCGATAACCAACGGGAAGAGGTTTTCCTCAAGGAGAGCGCCGACTTTCGCGGCTAATTGCGTGGTGTATTCTGCGATTCGCGGGCCGTTACGAAAGCCCGTGACCGGGTCGGCATCCGGCGAGTAAGCCAAACGAGGTACCGCACCCGCGTCGCGTGCGTCAAGCCTTCGCAAAATTTCCTGTGCCCGGAGAGCCTGTGGCAGTCGCCACACCCCCGGTTCGTGATTCTCACCTGGAGGACGTAGACCTAGGTTCGAAGGCGCGTCTAGAGCAACAATTGGTTTCATTATCGGTTCTTCAGCGAGTGCAGTGGAGGCGAAAACGGCGTCGGTTCTTGGAACAAGCACAGCTGGGATGGCAAGCCCGGCTAAACGACAGAAATCGCGACGCCGGTAGGTTGCCGTTCCGTTAATCTTTTCCACGTCAAGAAGTTTGGCATCGTGGCCAGATCGCCGCTTTCAAAATCGTGCTCATTTGTTGCGCCCAGAACCGACAATTTGAGAATCTTGTCGTTGCGGGGAAATTGCTGCGTGATTGATTACCTACGCTCGCGCGCTCTGTTCCGCAGTCCCCTGGTCGTCATTTACGATATTGATTGCTGTGCGCCACGCGGCGGTTGCTCCACGGAAGAATATTCGTCTGGCCACAGCGTCGTCTTTCCAAGAACCGGCGTTTTCGTTAAGCAAACTTCGAAAAATGATCGATTGGTCGCTGAGTGCACCCGCGTATTGTTTTTTAATCGGCACGAATCCTACCGCGTCTCGCATCCGGTCGCGGGCGGCGATAACTGCACATCGATCCATTTTAACCAAGCGGCCTTGGTCGATTTCATCTACTCCGTCGATCCTTCGATCGAGAATTCGTCCAATCGTCCATTTCGCTCTTCGGCGTCGATTTGCTCTGCTGCGACTGCGCTAAATCTTCATCGGCTGCGGCGACTTCTGCTTACCCAGCGACCGGTTGAGCCGCTCGTCGTCGAGGAAATCTGCGCGTCATTGCTTGCTCAGAGCCTAACGAGCGCCGATCACCAGCGAGGCACGGTGCGTCGGCCAATCCGCGCGATCACTCGCCAGGCACACCGCGACCTTGTCGGTGCAACAAGGGTCGTGCTCGCTCGACGGTTTCGCGAGAGGCTGAGCCTGGGCGAAATCGCGCGCGCCGTGTTCAGTTCGCCGTTTCATCTTGCTCGAATCTTTCGCCGCGAGACTGGCGCGAGTCTGCATCGGCAACTGACCGGTCTGCGACTTCGCCGCGCCATCGAACACCTGACGAATGGCAGCGCCGATCTCACCATGCTTGCACTGGACCTCGGCTTTTCCAGTCACGCTCATTTCACACAGGCTTTCCGACGCGAGTTCGGATGCGCTCCATCGCAACTTCACACTTCACCGCTTCGTTTCGAGCGCGCTAAATTTTGCTAAAAACGATGGAAAGCCTCGAGCAAATTAAATCCCGCATCGAAGGCGCTGTGCCCGGAGCGACGATCGTTATTGTGCCGAATCCCGGTCCGGCGAATCAGCCGTCGCTGTTGATCGACAACGAGCACGCCCTTGGCACCGCCAAGTTTTTACGCGACGATCCCGCACTGCGTTTCGATTTCTGTTCCAATGTGACCGGCGTCGACTGGTTAGATCGCACCGTAAAGAAAACGGTGAAGGTGAAGAAGCTGATGGACGGTGAAGAAAAGGAAGTCGAGGAAACGACCGAGGAAAAAATTCCCGGCTACCTCGAAGCTGTTTATCACCTTTACTCGATGACCCACAAACACGGACCGGTCATCATTCGAATGCGGACGAGAGATCGCGCAGCCGGCGCAAAGTTACCCTCACTCACCCAGGTCTGGCGGAGCGCAGAATTTCAAGAGCGCGAGATTTTTGATCTTTACGGAGTCCGGTTCGACGGTCATCCCGATTTGCGTCGGATCTTGATGTGGGATGAGTTCGAAGATTATCCCATGCGCAAAGATTATCGGGAGCCTGACGACTACGAATACGAGCCGACGCCGCACGATGATGTGCTGGAGAAAGCGAAACGACATTACGCGCCGCGGCCGCAATTGGATGGAGCAGAGAAAATAACCGCCACAGATTCACACGGATGAAACACCGATATAAGGAAAGTTCAGGCTTCTGGATTCTGAGTCCGTGTCAATCCGTGTTCATCCATGGCTTCTTTACGATTAATTAGGCAATGAGCGTCGCATTCCAGGAACTCGAAGCCATGGAGCGGCCGCCGGTGAGCATGGGCTCGCGGCTCGAGGGAGAATTGCTTGAAGTCTCGATGGGACCGCAGCATCCATCGACTCACGGCGTGTTTCGGATGAACGTAGCGCTCGAGGGCGAGATCGTTCGCAAACTCAAGCCTGTCTTCGGTTATCTGCATCGGAACCATGAGAAGATCGGCGAGAACACGAGCTATCTAGGTTCCATGCCCTACACCGATCGGCTTGATTACTTTTGTTCGATGACCAATAACTGGGCTTACGCACTCAGTGTCGAGAAACTGGCCGGGATCGAAGTTCCAGAGCGCGCTGAATACGTACGCGTCATTCTAGCAGAACTAACCCGGCTTCAAAACCATGCTTCGCTGCTGGGTTTTCTACTCAGTGACATGGGCGCCTGGGGAACTCCCCTTATGTACGCTTTTCGCGAGCGGGAGAAGATTCTGGATTTGTTTGAGTCGCTCTCCGGTTCACGCATGATGTGTGACTACATGCGTTTCGGGGGGTGTCGCGTCGACGCCAGCGCTGATTGGCTGGCGCGGGCAAAAGAGATCGTTGATCGTTTCCCGAAGTTCCTCAACGAATTTGAGAAGTTGATCGTGGAAAACGAAATCCTAATCGCGCGGACCCAGAACGTGGGCAAACTATCGCCCGAGCTTGCGATTAGCGCGGGAATTACGGGCCCGATGCTTCGTGCCTGTGGCGTGAACTACGATATCCGCAAAGTAGATGGCTATGGATACTATCCCCGGTTTAAGTTTCGCATTCCATTAGGTGAGCACGGCGATACCTATGACCGTCTGATGATGCGTGCGCTGGAAATGCGCGAGAGCATTGCCATCCTGAAGCAGGCTTTCGAGCAAATACCGGCCGGTCCGGTGATGAATCCGAAGGTGAAGATCCGTGCTTTCAGACCGCCAATCGGCGAAGCATATGGGCGCATCGAAGCCCCGAAAGGCGAGCTCGGCTTCTATTTAATAAGCGAGGGCAACCCCAATCCATATCGTTACCGCGTGCGCCCACCCAGCTTCATCAACCTGACTACCCTCGAAGATCTTTGTCTCGGGCATACCGTGGCGGACGTCATGGTTATACTTGGCAGCGTAGATATTGTGATGGGAGAAGTGGACCGTTAAAATGTTAAAAGGGTTACAATGTTAAAACGGGCAGACCTATCTAACGATTTAGCCATTTTAACTATTTAACGAATCGAGATGATCGGCGCCGGCATACTTAAAGGAATGGTAGTAACGCTCAGGAATTTTGCCGGGAGCTATTTCGACAAAGAACGGCTGATCACCGTGCAGTATCCGGAAGAAAGGAGTCCGTTAGCAGAGAATTATCGCAACTTTCCATTCCTGATTTATGACACCGAGGATGCGGAAGCCGGATTGCGTTGTGTGGCGTGCAAGATTTGCGAGAAGGAGTGTCCACCGCAATGCATCTATATCGTTAAGAGCGAGGACAAGAAGCCCGATTACATGGGCAAACCGCAGTTTTATGCAAAAATCTTCGATATCGATATTTCGGTTTGCATGAGTTGCCAGATCTGTGTCGAGGTCTGCCCGTTTGAAGCGATCAAGATGGACAAGGTATTTGAGCTAAGTAAACGCGAGCGCTTCGACGCTTTGCTTCAACGCAAGAATGACTTGGCGAAGTCAAATCATTACTATCACGAGATCCATCCACTGGAAGCGGCAGAAGTAGATGCGAAGCTGGCCGAAGCAGCGGCGAAGAAGAAACCGGCCCCGGCGGCGCCGCGGAAAGCGCCGCCTGCGAAGGCAGAACCTCCTGCTGCAAGCTGAGTTGGGGCGTCCGAGGTAAGTCCGATAACAAGGCGCGCGTCATCCCGAACCGCAACAGACAACGCCAGTCCGGCTCGGACCGAGGGATCTCGCCAAAGGAGATAGATCACACAACCTGAGTGTGTGGTCCCCTCATCCGCATTCGAGAGATCCTTCGCTTGCGCTCAGGATGACAAAGCGTCGGGTTTAAAATCGAAAGCTCATTTTTTCGTAGATCCGAACAACCGCACCTCGTGAGCAAATCGATGCAACATATGGGAATCCATCTCCCGCCCGTAGCGCAATCCAACGTAACAATCGGAAATGGTTGCGATGCGTTCTGATTCCTGTGGTAAGACTCGTCCGGCACGCCGTGCGAAATCGACGGGGCCTTCGGTGGGATCGCGCAATGCGCCCAACCGCGCCGCTCTCGCGCAGAAGCGAGCGTAAAGCCTCTGAACGGGATCGGGGCGAGCGCGTGCCTGCATTTGCATCCACGTCGCAAGAATGAGGACGAATCCAGCAGCAATGATGGCGCTCAAAAAAAGTAACGACACCGGTCTTAGGTCCGGCAAGCCAATCTCGTTCGTCAACGCTTGTTGCGCCTCCGCGTCGAAGCCGAGAACGCGACTGTCCCAGGCGTAGTTCAGCGTTTGCCAGGTCACCCGGATCTTGGCAAAGAATGGCTGGCGCGCAAAAGTTCGCCTGAACCCAGAACTCATCTCACCGGCGCTAGCGCTCCTTTCCAGGAAAGATTGAAAACCAAAATTGACCCGCTCGGGTGCGACCACACTGGTCGGATCGACACGCGTCCAGCCGGTATCGGGCAGCCAAACCTCACACCACGCATGGGTATCGGATTGCCGAACGAGATAGAAATGACCCATTTCGTTGAACTCGCCGCCGAGATAGCCGACGACCACACGGGCCGGCACTCCTCCCAGCCGCATCAATGTCGCGAAGCTGGCGGCGTAGTGTTCGCAGAAGCCGATACGTCGACGAAACAAAAATTCCTCGAGATCGTTCCTCTTGTATTCGCCCGGAGAAAGCGAATAGCGGAAGCGTTGGGTGCGGAAAAAATCGAGAGCGCGCTCGACGATTGCGCGCGAATCCGGATCGCCTGCTCTCCACGATTGCGCGAGCTCGCGGACCCTCAGGCCGATCGATGCCGGCACCTCGAGCAGCCGTTCTCGTTCGCGTGGCTGCAAGTCCTGACGGGCCATATCAAGCGATGATCTCACTTCGTAGCGCCGCGGTTTCATGATTGGCTGCCAGCTCCACAGGTAATTGCCGGGCGTGAGAATCGCGCCGGGGGAAGCCGTAACCGGTCGATCCAGAGCAAACATCCAGTGCGCGCCATGCGGCTCGATCGTGACCCATTGCCGAATAGTGTTACCAACGCGAAGCTCCTGCGACGAATGCGGGGTGGAGGGCGATGTCTCGCGGGAACGCCATTCCATTCCGTCGCCCTGCGTCAGGACGAGCCCGCGCCAATAAAGGGCGGCGCGCGGCGGAAGGTTGTCATCGGGAAATTCAACGCGAAAAGCAACGGCAGTTGAGCTGGCCAGGGATTCGACGCTGCCGGGTGAAAGCCGATCCGAAAAACCGGATGCAGATGTCGCGTTGGGCGTTAACAGCAAGCGAAAACCCGTTGTCACACGCGGGAACAGCAAGAACAACAGCACGATTAGCGGCATGGCTTGCCCGAGCAGCACGAGCGCAGCTCGCAACGGCGGCCAGATCCTGCCCGCCGCTAATCCGCGATAGAATTGAACGAGCGCCGTGGTCAGCAGGATAAAGGCAATCATGATGCAGACCGCAATGGTGAGATCCTGCGCGAGAAAAAATCCGCAAAGACAAAGCACCCAACCCAGCATAACCATGAAGTGGAATTCACGGACAGTGTGTGCCTCGAAAATTTTCAGCGACATCAATACGATGATGAGCGACACGCCAGGCTCGATGCCCTTGATTGCGCCGTAGCTTATGAAGATGGCAACCATCGCAGCGGCGACGAGCGCCAGCTTCAGCGGGAGAAAACGCAGCCGGTAACCGCGTGGCTCCATCCAAAACTTGGTTGCGATTGCCGATAACAGCAGCATCGGCACCCAAGCAGCGAGCCCATCGAACATCGGCGGCAGCACAAACAACAGGGCGGCCGCGAGCCAGAGCAACGGTCGCCGAGGAATGCGAGTGTCGCGTTTCGTGATCATTTGAACAGCGCCAGAGCGCGGAGGCAGCGGTGGAAATGTACCTGCCCTAACGAGGGTACAATCTCGGTTCCGCACAGACGCAACCCGTACGAACGCCGCGCGCGTTCCGCTTCGATAATCCACAATGCGAGTTGTGCCAGCCGCGCTTCCGTGTCGCCGCCAGCCGCCGTTGCAAAATCAAGATAGAGCGCACCGGTCGCTTCCGTGGTGTACTGCTTAGTCATCAACGGGTGACCGCGCGCGACCGCTTTCCAGTCGATTTGACGTTGCGATTGGCCTGGCTCATACGCGCGCACGCCCGCGAAGTCGTCGCCTTCGCCTAGCTCGGCTCGCGGCCTGTTTTGCGCCGAACGCGCGCTATCACGCGGCAACCTTGGATCGCCCTCTGGTTTCGGATAAACGAGAAAACGTTGGTGACAATTTATCCGTTTCGTTGCCCGCAAAACGCCGAGCGGGAAAGCGCTCGCTAAACATAAACGTTTCACCTCGTATTCGCCGCGCGCTCGTGCCGGGAACCGAATCAGCACGCGCGCGGCTCTGCCTGCGGCGATCTCATCCACTGTCTGTTCGTCACCGCCCGAGTCCGGCACTTGCACGCGAACGCCATAACGCGGTTTCCCTGATTGGTTCGTGACCTCGACCGGCAACGAAACTTCATCGCCCGCGAATGTCGGTTTCACGGATTCAGTGGTTGCCTTCAGGCTCGCGACATTGAGCAACGCGTGCGGGATTGAAACGACAAACAGGCTGCCGAGCGTGAAGAAAAGAAGATAAGCTGCGGCGTTGTTCTGGCTCGACGCGGCATACCACATCGCGAACAACACGAACAGGAGTCCGCCCAGTGCTGCGGTCGGTCGCAGGTGCGGTAACCTGGCGAGATTCACGGCACAGGAACCGTTCGCACCAGCGTCTGGGCCAGCGTACGACCGCTCTGGCCGGGCTGCTCAATGTCGTGGCCCAGTCGATGTCCCATCACCGGCACACCGACCGCCTGAATATCTTCGGGCAAAACCATTTCCCGCCCGTTCATCAACGCCCACGCTTGCGCCGCGTGCCGCAGGGCAAGACCGCCTCGCGGAGAAATGCCCGTGCTATGGCGTTGCCGGGATGCATCCAGTAAGTCCTGAAGGTAATCCAGCAACGCAGCCGACGTGTGCACCTTCCGCACGGCTGTCTGGATCTCGAGCAACGTCTCGCGTTTGAACACCGGTTTCAGTTCTTTGAGCATCTCGCGACGGTCGACACCCAAAAGCATGGCTCGCTCGCTCGCGCGATCGGGCACACCCAATTCGATGCGCATGAGAAAACGATCGAGCTGCGATTCCGGCAGCGGGAAGGTGCCCACTTGATGCTGCGGGTTCTGAGTGGCGATGACGAAGAATGGCTCGGGTAGATCATAAGTTACGCCGTCAGCCGAGACATGATGTTCTTCCATCGCTTCAAGCAAGGCGCTCTGTGTCTTCGCGGTCGCGCGATTCACTTCGTCGATTAATACCACCTGCGAAAAGAGCGGCCCTTGATGAAAAACGAAGCGTTGCTGCTCGCGATCAAAAATCGAGTTGCCCAGGATGTCGGCCGGCAACAGGTCGCTGGTGAATTGAATCCGCTGAAAAGCGGCGCCGACCGAACGGGCGAGCGCCTGCGACAGCGTCGTCTTACCAACTCCCGGGATATCTTCGATCAGCAGATGACCGCGCGCGAGCAAGCACGCCACTGCGAGTTTCACCGCATCGACCTTGCCGACAATAACCTCACAAATCTGCGCGCTGAACGCATCGATCTGCGACTTCACACACAACAATCCTCGGAATCAGACGACCCCGCAAACGTGGGATGCTATGAAATTCGGAGCCAGCGACGTAGCGTGCGCTGTCGCCAGCGCACAATTCACTTCGAAATCCGCTGAAGACAGCGGACACTACAGCATCAAAGTGGAGGCGGAGGGTATACTCATACTCTCCTAGCGCTCACTCAGCTTTGCAACACTCTGCGGTGCGACTTGTCGATCTCAGGACAAAGACTTCGCCGTCGCGTGACCCACGCTATTTCAGAGGTCCCGGATTGAGACGATCGCGCAAGGTGAAACCGCGACTGTGAAGTTCCTCCTGGAGCCGTGGCGAAGCTTGTCCCGATAATGCAACCAACACTGGCTTGTGCGCGCTGCCTTCGCCCCCAAGTCGTTGCACTTTCTCGGCAAAGGCCGCGGCAGTCGCCGTCCACGCGGCATAATCCCATTGCAACGCGACAACCACGCTACCGTCTTTGGCAATGCACACAGGGAAACCGCCGATCGCGGTAATTCGCGCCAGTGGAACGTCGCCCATGTGCAGCTTGCTCATCAGAGCTGCAGTTTGAATACAAAAAACCGCGTCCGTCTCGGCGGAGCTGGTTTCCGCCGCCAGCTTCACAAAAGCGCGGCGATCGGCGACGCCCTCGAGGGATCGCAGGTTCAAAACGAAGGCGGTCTGCGCCGTGGGCGAGAAGGCGCCGTTAGCAAAAAAGCGATCTGCCTCGTTCTCGCGCACTCCCATTCCCAGAAGATACTTGCGATTCAAGAGCTTGAGGTCGCCTGGCGATTTCTCGCGCAGCGCTTGTTCGAGCGAATTTGATACCTCCATCGTGGTGAGCCCAATCCCAGCCGCTCCCCCAACCGGGAGCGTGACGACCGAGAAGGTCGCACCGCCGGCGAAAGCGGCTTTCGCAATTTCATTCAGTTCGTGCTGCAAAACCGTGTTGCTGCTGTAAGGATCGACGCCGAGGTCAATCGCGATCTTCCGTTTCGTATCGGAAAATCCGCTGATCTGTTCGAGCTTGCTGCCTTCGTACTTGTCGGAATCGCTTTTCTTGCCGATGCCTTTCACTGATTCGCCTGCGCGACTCATGAATTTCATGATTCCCTTCGGCGCGCTTTCGAGCGTCCCCACCGGATCGCTGGCGATACGCTTGACCGCCGCCACCGGAGCCTTCGCCGATCTCATCAATGCCGCTTTGAATTCGTCCGTTCGCGATACTTCTTGGAGCCGGGCGATTGCATTAATCTCGTTAATTCGACGGAGCAACATTTCATTGCCATCTGCTTCAAAAACGCCGAACTCGGAATCGATCATGAACTGATTTGCGCCGGAATAGGTGGAAACG
>JBKPMO010000128.1:0-23478 GCA_046732175.1 Verrucomicrobiota bacterium | reverse complement strand
TGGCAACACCGCGATCGACTTGTCGATCTTGCGAGCGGAGGCGCGCGGCAAAAGGAAGAAACCAGCCGCGGCCGAAACGATCACGCCGGTGGCAATGAGCAAAATTAGATTTCGCCGACGATGCGTTCCGGGAGCTGCCATAGTTGGAGTTGCACGGATCCCTTGGGTTGTGACGTCGTAGGCCCAGGAGAGAATGAGTGCGATCGGAAAGCCGATCAGCAAGAGCACGACGACCAGGCGCAGTGCCCAATTTGGCAATTCCCATGCCGGGAAAACTGCCGATGCGATCTGAATGATGAATCCCGCGGCGATGATATAGGCGGCTGCGACTCGATAAACCTTCCGTCGCTGCAACTCCTCGAAAAAGCCGCTCATAAAAACGAATTTAGATGAATCGCGCATCGCGATCATAACTCAATTCGTTACTCAACAGTTATTACGACTTTGCCGCGGGCGTGGCCTTCCTCGACGTAACGGATTGCCTCCGGGATCTCGCTCAACGACTTGTAAGTTCGATCGATGACCGGTTTGACTTTGCCGGACTGCACCATGTCGGCGAGAAGGGTCAGGTCCTTGGTGCTCGGGTCCGCCATCATCATGCCCATCTTCTGTTTAACGAACCGTGAATACACCGCCGCATTTAACGCTTTGCCAAGACCGCCGAGGAAACCTTGCTCATTCGCGCCTCCGCCGCCGATCAAGACGTAGGTGCCGTTGGGAGTCAACAAGCGTCGGTACTCCGACAACGAGTGATTCCCCACGTTGTCTAGAATGACATCGTAGCGTTGGTCGCCTTTGGTGAAATCCTCTTTCGTGTAATCGATGACGTGATCCGCACCGAGTGATCGAACCATTTCCAGATTCCGCATGCTGCAAACCCCGGTAATCTCCGCGCCGAAGGATTTCGCGATTTGCACTGCGAAGGTTCCGACACCGCCGGATGCGCCGTTAATGAGCACTTTCTGTCCGGGTTGAACTTTTCCTTTGTCACGAACACCCTGCAGGGCGGTGATGCCTGCGATATTAATGGAAGCCGCCTGCTCAAAGGTAAGGCCAGCCGGCTTTGGCGCCACCGCTCCCACTGCACGTCTGCACACATATTCGGCAAACGCGCCATCTCTCCCACCGAACACATCGTCGCCCGGCTTAAACTGCGTCACGTTCTTGCCCACCGCCTCAACGGTTCCGGAAAAATCAACGCCAAGACGTATCTCTTTTGGTTTACGCAGCCCGACGCCGAACGCGCGCATGACATAGGGCGTGCCCTCAACAAAATGCCAGTCGTACGGGTTGACGGACACCGCGTGAACCTTGACCAGAATCTGATCATCATCAGGGACTGGCTTTTCAACGTCTTCTAGTTTGAGATTTGCCTGGCCATAATCGCAACGGACGATCGCTTTCATCGGGTTTGTTGGCGCAGAGGTTTTGCCGCACTCGTTGGTCGATCGCCAGTAGGCAACAAACACATACAGGAACGCGAGCACTAACAGGACAAGAACAATGCGGACAATCCACTTCAGTATTCGTTTCATAAGCCGGATGAATGTTTGAGATAACGGCGGTTATCGATCATGATTGAAAAAGTCAAACAACACCAGTCTGCGCTTGAATGGTCGCGACAGGTTTCAGTCCCTTGAACAGCAGCCAAAAACTCACGACCAATTCGAACAAAGCCATTGGTGAATCGAAGATGTAGTCGTTAACGATCTTGTTGAAATCGGGAAAGATCAGGTAAACAACGGCGCAAAACACGCACCATGCGGATGCAACCACGCCGAAGATCGACAATCCGCGCGGGATATACCTCGATTTCAGCCACAACCAGGCGCACACCGTCGCGGCCAATCCAAAGAACGGCAGACCGACATAATAATCGTCGAAGCTGGCGGCGATTTGCGCGCGTGCGAGCGCCTGCAAGCGATCCGGTTCCAAAACTTGTAAGTAACTCGAGCTACCAAGGAGTCGAAGTGCGCCGAGGGAGTTGAGTGGAGCAACTAACCAAAGAATCACAAAGACAAGGCGGAACAGCGCACCAGCCAACGCGAGACCACGGTTCACGGGTGCGAAAATCACATACAGCGAGGTGAGCAGGACGATGCCGCCGATGCCATACGTGATGAAGCACGCGAGTGCGAACCGGAATTGGGTTTGGTGTGCGAGAATGTTGCGAGCAGTATCGACGGCGTCGCGCGGCACGATGAGTGGATTGAGCAATACATAGTTGCCGAAGACGACGAGGACGAATGCGAGAATGCCGGTGATCCCCGCGACTTTCGCCGCCGTGCGTTGTGAATTGTTGATGCCGGTCGTTGCCATGGTTATTCAATAGTGATGACGATTTTGCCGCGAGCGTGGCCTTCGCCGAAATAGCGCAAAGCCTCGGGGGTTTCAGTCATGGGATAGGTCTTCTCCACAAACGGCGTCACTTTGCCGTTCGCCATCAGGCCACACAGGAATTTTATGTCCGCCTCGTCCATCGTCGTGATGTATCTTCTGAACTTGTGATCGGTGAAGCGTGACCACAGGGCGACGCCAAGCCCACGCGCGATCCGCCACATCTGCCCTTGGTTCGGTCCGGCACCGCCAATCCCGGCAAGGACACAAATGCCGTCAGGCTTCAGGATGCGGCGTCGCTCGGACATGGAGCGATTGGTGACGTTGTCGAAGAGCAGGTCGTAGCGCTCATCGCGCTTGGTAAAATCTTCTTTCGTGTAATCGATAACGTGATCGGCACCCAGCTTGCCGGCGATTTCCACGTTCCGCGTGCTGACCACGGCGGTGACTTCCGTGTCGAACGCCTTCGCGATCTGCAGCGCGAAAGTCCCGACGCCTCCAGACGCGCCGTTGATCAGAACCTTCTGACCGGCGTGGATCTTCCCGGTGCGCAGTCCTTGCAGCGCAGTCAAACCCGCGTGCGTCATCGCGCCGGCTTGCTCGAACGTAATCTTGGCTGGCTTCAACGCGACCCGGTCTTTACGAACGCAAATGTACTCTGCGATCGAGCCGCCCTTTTCCCCAAAGACTTCGTTCCCTGGTTTAAACTCGGTGACGTTATTACCGACCGCTTCAACAATACCGGAGAAGTCGCGCCCGAGCCCGGTGAACTTTGGCTTCCGTAATCCGAAGAGTAACCGGCCGACCAACGGGCCGCGCACCAAGCCGGCGTCAATAAAGTTAAGTGAGGCCGCGCGAACTTTGACGAGCAGCTCGTTGTCCTTAGGCACCGGCTTTTGGATTTCCTCGACCTTGAGGACGTCAGGCGTCCCATATTCGCAATACCGGATCGCTTTCACGCGTTCAGCTCCAGCGGGAATGCTGCGTCCGCAGTCGTTGGTAGAAGTCCAGTAATTGAACTCGAACCAAGCGAAGAGAATGAGCAGAATGGCCAGCGCGCTCCATTTCAGTATGCGCTTCCATTTCATGGGCATCGCCTAATCAATGACGACTACGACTTTGCCGCGGGCGTGTCCTTCTTCCATGTACCGCACCGCATCCACCGTCTGCTCGATCTTGTAGGTGCGATCGATGACGGGCGAGACTTTTCCGGACTGCATCAGATTGCGTAGGACATTCAGATCATCTTTCGTCAATTTCGCGATGTAGAAGACGAATTTCTGGCTGGTGAAATTTGATAAGAAAGCATTCCAGAAATTACCGCCGATACGCCCCGACATTCCCGGGTGTACTCCGGCGCCTCCAATTCCAGCGAGGACACAAATGCCGTTAGGTTTCAAAATTTTTCGGCGCTCTGAAAATCCATGATTCCCGACCAAATCGTAGATGATGTCGTAGCGCTGATCCGTCCTGGTGAAATCCTCGTTGGTGTAATCGATCACGCGATCCGCTCCGATCGATTTCACAAGATCGACATTGCGCGTGCTGCAAACGGCAGTGACGTCCGCGCCGCACGCTTTCGCGATTTGGACCGCAAACGTTCCGACGCCGCCGGATGCGCCGTTGATCAAAACTTTTTGTCCGGCTTGAATGCGGCCCTTGTCGCGCAGACCTTGCAACGCAGTGACTCCAGCGACTCCAACCGAGCCCGCTTGTTCGAATGTGATGTTGCTCGGTTTCATCACGATTGCCCGGTCCGCTTTCACACAGACGTAACCGGCTACAGCTCCATTCTTAGCGCCGAAGACTTCATCACCGGGCTTGAAGTCAGTGACATTTTTTCCAACTGCTTCGACAACGCCGGCGAAGTCGGTCCCGAATCGCGTGTTCTTTGGCTTGCGCATGCCGCTCATAGGGCGCATGAGCCATCCGCCTCGGATTAAATGTCCGTCCACCGGGTTGACGGAAGCCGCGCGGACACGAACGAAGACTTCATTGTCTGCCGGCGTCGGCTTTTCAATTTCCTGAAGCTTGAGATTTTCGGCGCCGTATTCACAAGAGATGATAGCTTTCATTGGATTAGTCGGCGGAGCAGCGTTTTGTTGGCAGTCGTTGGTGGAGGTCCAGTAGGCGATGAATAGCCACGCGACGAGCCCAACAAAGATTAGCAGTGTGCTCCATTTGAAGACGCGTTTGATAGTCATGGCTTAACGAGTCAGAAAGTTTGCGCAGCCAACACAGGAACTTTCGCGCCCCGGATCAGCAGCCAAAGCATGACCGCCATTTCGGCGAAGAATGCCGGCTGCAACCAGGCAAACGCAGTTGTGTAGTAATTCGAAAAGAATTGCGCCGTAATGCTGAGCGCGACCCAGGCGAAGCACGCAATGATCAGCCAGATGCCGAGGAAACGCGGCAGAAATCCGGAGCGAAAGGCAAGCAGACCGAAAGGAAACAACCACACGCCCCAAAAGATCTCACTGATGAATTCTCCCTGAGTGTGCAAACGCAGGAATAGCATCGCGAGCGCGTCACGCTGCGTTTTGTCGATGACGTTGAGAAATTCACCACCGCGAAAAAGAATCACGGCGGCGATATTGTTCAGCGCGTTGAGAAATCCAACTGCGGCGGAGACCAAAACGAAACTCACCATCAATAACGCCCAAAGCTTGTTCACGTTGCTGAGCAATCGATACAACGCGATGGCGAGGCAGATGAAAATCACGTACCCGATCAAATCGCCGAAGATCGACAATCGAAACATCGTCTCATGCGCGAGAATGTTTTGGGCAGTCGCAGTCGCGTTATCGTGAACAATGAGTTTGCCCGGAACGTAAATCATGCTGAATGGCGCAACGAGGACGAGCGACAGATAGACCGCGCCGGCGATGCGTGCTGCTTTGCCAGTTGGATGCATGATTTCTCCTCGGTTGTGAGTCGGTTTGAGAACGAATCAAATTGGTCCGCGATAACGACGCTGCCAAACCGCCGCGGTGATGAAAACCGCCGAGACGATCAATCCGATCCAAAGTCCCGGCGTCATTAGAAATCGTCCCGGAGTCAGTTGCGTCAGCAAGTCGATCGAAATGCTGCGATGCATTTGGAAATCGAACGCCGTATCGCCCGCGCCGAAGAGGCGATTCTTCAGCGTCGACGTGAAGTAACTGGTATTGAAGGTGACTTTTTCAAAAATGCCGATCGCGAGCGGCGGCAAAACGGCCCAAAGGAATGTTGCGCGCCGCGCCAGTCCGGAAATCAACAACGCCCATCCGTAAATCGGCGCGTGCCAGAGCGCGATGACGATCAGGCCGTAAAACAAGACTACCGATTCCCGGAACAGGTTGAAGTTTGCCCAGGTCGTTCCCGCAAGACCGCTCGGCATTAGCACCGCGCTGCTGATAAGCAGCATGGAGAATTGCGTAGCAATGACGACCACGAAAATAGTCGCCGGCAAAATCGCGAGCGGGATGATTGCCTTGGAAAGAACGGTCGTGAGATCCGAGACCGGCAACGATTTCCAAAACAAGATGCTACGATCGCGCCGTTCGCCGTAAAGCGCATCGAGGCAGTAGAAAAAGCCGACAATAAAAGCGGTCACGATAAGCATCATCGCCACAATGTTGTAGGGCAGCTCGATGGCGGCACGACGGCGAACTTCATCAAGCAACATCGCGTTACGTCTCCGTTCTGGCAGATATCCCGAACTGATCAACGCTCCGACAAGAAGCACTGCCGCGACGATTGCCGGCGCAATATAGATCGACTTGTTCTCCCACAATTCGCGCAGGACCGACCAATAGAGCGGGCGAGTGGCGATTCGTGTCTGCGACTCGTTAGTCAGTGCGGTAGCCGGGGTAGTTGACCCCGGATTCGAGATGTTAGATTCCGTGTTCATTCATTTTTTCTCATGTTTGGGGAGCGCACGCGCCCTCGCGTGTAGCCGCCAGTCCGGCTCGGACCGATGGCGCCTCGCCATCGCGGACTTTTTTCTCTGTCGAAAACCCTTCTCCGCCGTTGAAAAAAGCCTGTTTGGGCGAGGGCGCCGAAACCGACACGCGAGGCGCGTGCGCTTCCCAGCCCATTGCTTGGTCTCATCGCCGTGCCTCCTGCAGACCCGCGGTCGTCGACGCGGTGGCAGCCGCTTCCGTTTGGTCGCGGCTGCCCATTACGGCGACGAACACATCGGCAATGCTTGGCGTGCGCACATCACCCAGCGCGGCGAGCTGGTTGCGATCGACCTGATGGAACAGGAAAACGCTGCGCCCGAACACCTGCCGTTCCGAGATCGGCCTGAGCGAGCGCGCACTCGCGACATGATCCGGATGGACCATCACTTCTACGTAGCGCGCTTCGAATTCCTCCATCGTGCATTGGAGAACGATCCGGCCGTGATTGATGAACATGAGATCGGTCAGAACATCCTGAACTTCCTCCACCTGATGCGTTGTCACTACGATGGTGCGATTGTGATCGAAGTAATCGTTCAGTAATGAATTGTAGAACTGCTTTCTATATAGGATGTCTAAACCAAGCGTAGGCTCATCCAGCACCAGCAGTTTCGCGTCGATTGCCATGACCAGGGCGAGATGCAGTTGCGCCACCATTCCTTTTGATAACTCCCGCACCTTGCTCGTCCGCTTAATCGCGGTCTTGGCCAGAAAACCTTCCGCTTTCGTTCGATCGAATCGCGGGTGTACTCCGGAGACGTAATCGAGCAACTGCGTAACCCGGATCCAGCGCGGCAACACCGCTACATCGGCAATGAACGAGACGTCGCGCATGAGTTCATCGCGCGCGTTCCAAGGGTCGCGTCCGAGGACGTTTAAGTATCCTTCATATGAGGTAAGTCCAAGAATCGCGTTGAGCGCAGTCGTCTTGCCCGCGCCGTTGGGACCGACGATCCCGAGGATGCGCCCTTCTTCAACCCGCAAATCAATGCCGTCGACCGCGACCGTTGTCCCGAAAACCTTGCGCAACCCGCGTGCTTCTATCGTTGCCATAAAGTCAACGCTCCTCCCGCGGTGGTGGTGTCGTCCCGGCAGACGCCGCTACAACGTTTTCGTCGAGCGATGAATCCGGCCGTGCGGTCGAAGACTCGCCGTGGCGAGCTCGGTCCGCCAGTCCGGCTCGGACCCCAGCCACGCGCGACGGCAGAGTTATTAGTATAAGTGCAAACGAAATCATTGTTTTAGCGTTCCTTTCTCTTTGAGGCTGTGGCCGCGCGTGTTAATTCTTCTGGAGTAATTCCGAGCCGCTCAATCGTTGCGGCTACTCGTGGCCATTCTTCGGCCAGAAATTTTTCCCGTTCGCCCTTCAAGAGCCGATTGCGCGCACCGGCATTAACGAACATGCCAAGGCCACGCCTGGTTTCGACCAGCTGACCGTCGACCAGTTCCTGATAGGCTTTGAGGACGGTGAGAGGATTGACCCTGTAGTCGGCCGCGACGTTGCGGACCGAGGGCAATGGATCTCCTTCGTTGAGCGCACCGTCGAGAATCATAGCGACGACACGATCCCGGAGTTGTCGATAAATTGGCTGACTGTTGTTCCACTCACGGTCCATTCTGTGTCCTGGTGATATACATAACTATATCACTAATGCACAGGCAAGCACTTTTTTAGAATTTTTTTTCTACCGCAATCCGCCGCTTGCCCGCCTACCCCTTGGCCATAATCTCAGCCCATGGCGCATTCGGTCTCGGATCACCTGCACGTGATGATCGCGGACTACGACCGGTTTATCCGGACAGTGATCCCCCATTACGAAACGATGCGCGTAGTGCAGCTCGAATTGCTCGCTCGCTCCCTGCCGCCAGATGGGCGCGTCATCGACCTCGGTGGCGGTACCGGCGCGCTCGCCCGGGCGGTGGCACAAAAATTTCCAAGGGTTCGTGTGGAAATCTGGGACACGGATCCTGCGATGCTCGAAGTAGCGCGGGAACGTTGCGCCGCGTTCGGCGACCGCGTGCATTTTGTGGAACGTTCCTTTGCCGAACCGTTACCTGCCTGCGATGCCGCGGTTGCGTGTATCGCGCTCCATCACGTGAAGGACACGTCTGCGAAAGGGAAAATCTACGCCAACATCTTCCAGGCGTTGCGCCCCGGCGGAATTTTCGCCAACGCCGATTGCGTAATGAGTGAGACGCCGGCCGTGCGCACTGCGTCGTATGAAGGCTGGGCAAAATTCATGGAGGAACAGGGCCTTTCTTTGGCGGAGGCGCAGGAGCAATTTGCGGAATGGGCAAAGGAAGACTACTACCCACCGCTCGTAACCGAATTGCGCCTGCTTGCCGAAGCCGGTTTTGCCGAACCGGAATGCTTTTGGCGAACGGCTCCATTCACCGTCTTCGGCGGCGTGCGGTCCTGAGTCCCTTAAAGCGGTTGGAGGGCTGGGGTTCGAATTGTTGGATCCTTGGTCAGCGGTTCTCGCGGTCTCGTGGTCGGCATTATGCCTCGGGAACAATCACCGTTCTGATGTGATCAGAGGATCTCTCGACCGCGTCCAACGCGGCGTTGATTTGGGTGGCATCGAGATCTACGAAATGGAGCGTGCCTTCCGGGAAACGGAGTTTTCCGTTGCGCGCCAGGTCCAGTAAGCCCGGGAGCTCCGACGCGAGATGATCGGAGATGCCGACGACCTCGGCTTCCTTATTAATAAGATCGGGATAGGGGAGGAGCGACATGGATTCTCGGCTTAAGGCGACCATGGCGGCGCGGCCCTGAATGCTGAGACACCGAACAGCTTGTTGCATCGTCGCGGCAGAGCCGACTAATTCGATCGCAACGTCGACGCCTTTCCCGCTGGTCGCATCTAGGATTTGTTGGACCGGATCGCCTGCAGTCGCATCGATCGGAACGCCGCCGAGCGTGGCAGCGGTCGCAAGTTTGGCTAGATTGATGTCAACGACGTAGATATCTCCGCAATTCAGAGCGCGCGCTAGCTGCAACGCCGAGAATCCCAGGCCGCCAAATCCGAAAATTGCAACAGTCTCGCCAGATTTGAGGCGGGCTTTGTTGAGGGCATGCAGCGTAGTCGCCGACGAGCACATCATGATCGCGCCTCGCTCGAACGAAATCTCATCGGGAAGAGCGAATACGTTTCGACCCGGAACGGCAATGAACTCGGCGTAACCGCCGTCACCGTGTTTCCCGATCATTTGCACTTTGGGGCAGAATTGCTCGTTGCCGCGAAGGCAGAAATCGCAGGCGCCACAACTGACGAGATAGTGGATGCAGACGCGATCACCCGGAGAAACGTGACTCACTTTCTCACCAGCAGCTGCGGCCCGACCGGCGACTTCGTGACCTAGAGTAACCGGCAGGGAATCGATCGAAGATATGCCGGCGCGATAATGTGCGTCGGAGTGGCAGATTCCGCAGGCGGCAACGCGGACCAAGATCTCCGACGGACCGATCTCTGGAAGTGGAACCTCGACATCTTCCAGCGGTTTCCCGCGTTGGACCAAACGCACAGCTTTCATGGATGCTTAGAATCTAGCATCCAGAACTCAGGATCGAAGCAACGTAGAACGCCGAATGTCGAACGCACCGCCGAATGCAGAGGCCTAGGTTTGAAATTCAATGTTCGGTGTTTTATGCCGAATCATTTCCCGTTAACCCTGGCGACCACGTGAGTACCAATCTTGAGAAGCTAGTCCAAGATCGCCGATAGGCTTCGCTTCATCCCCTTATTGCCACTCAAGCAGCCAAATGTCGGCTTCCGCAGCTACGAAAGTGAAATAGATAAGTCGATTATCATGTGAGAGTCCGGGGCTGCCTATGTCCCCGTCAGCAACAGGAAAGACCTCGTGATTTTTTCTGGACTCGCTGTCTACTACGAAAATCTTTCCGTGGTCAGCAAAAAGTATCCGACGACCGTCTTCGAACCATAAGGGCCATTCGCCGAAATTCGTGAGCCAGTCGTACCTTTTGGATTCCAAATCATAAACACCGATGCCCGCGTGGGAGCCGTCTGCGAAATGGCGTAGCCCGGCCAGACGTTTCCCGTCAGGAGACCACGACCAGCTCTCAAAAGTTTGGCTCGTGTCGCTTAGCGCCGCCAGCGCTGCCGGGGTTTGTTCGGCCCAGGCTTGCCCGACTCGAAAGATATAAGCGGCGTTTTTGGGTGTGTGAATGGAGTAGACCATTTGAGTTCCGTCCGGAGACCAGACCGGGTGATGCGCTCCCGCCATTTGCGTAAGTTGTTGAAGTCCGCCGCCATCACGATTGATGGCCCAAATTTCGGAACTTCCGCTGCGGTCTGATGTGAAAACAATCCGTTTGCCGTCCGGCGACCAACGAGGCTCCCGGTCTTTAAAGGCATCGTCGGTCAACTGCCGCATATCTGTCCCATCTGCGCGGATTATGAAAATATCCTCCTGCTTTCCTAACGAGTAATATGCCAGACAATCACCGTCAGGCGATGGATCGGGAAAAAAGAACTGCAAGGAACCTCGTGTAATAGGAACCGGCTCACCCGCAATCTTTTCCGTGGATGGATCAAACGTAACTTTCCTGAGATTCTTAATGTCCTCGTGTGCGACATAGGCGATCCGCCGCCCGTCTTGCGCAAGGCTGATGTGTTCAGTGGAAGCTCCGGCGCCACTCGTAACCGCTTCAGGCTTACCCAAAAGTTTTCCGGTCTTTTCCGCAATCGGAACCCGCCAGATATTCATATTGCCGGTGCGATCGCTGCAAAAGTAGAGATACCTTCCATCGGGCGACCAGACCGGATTCCAATCCATGGAGGCTTCGCTTGTAACGCGAACCGCATTCCGTCCGTCAGCTGAGATTGTCCAAATGTCGCCTTGGCCGCCCTGTGGCCGGCCCCAATAAGCAATCCGGTCTCCGTGCGGGGACCAGCTGGGTTGCAGCGCATCACCTTCAGCGACCAAGTGTCGATCCCCGTTTGAGACCTTAATAGTCCAGAGCTGGCTCTTGGTTGGCCGCGTTGACGGCTGTATGACGCTTTCGGTGGCCACCAAAACTCTTTCTCCGTCAGGCGACCAGACTGGGTTATAGCCGAAATCCGACAATCGTCTGGCAGACTCGCCGGTAGCTCCCATCAAATATATGCCTCCGCCCTCTCGCTCGGAGCGAAAAACGATTCGCTCCCCATCGGGGGAAAAGGCTGGCTGGGTATCATCAGCCGTAGAATCTTTCGTTAGGTTCGTGGGATTTCTTCCGCCTACGCGCTGCAGGTAGATGTCCCAATTACCGGAGGGGCGACTGACATAAATCAGCGATTTACCATCTGGTGAAAGACTGGGGAAATATTCCGGACCAGGCAAATCTGTCAGCTGTGTGAAGTTGACGTTTGTTATCGGTTTGGCCGTTTCTCTAATTGCCGATCCTGGTCGCAGCACCAAATACCACAGAGCGGCCAATGCGGCGAGCGCGCCCAAAGCCACAACCATCGCCCGTTTGTATCTGACATTGACTGCAGTGCGCGCGATCGGCATTGCACGCCGATGGGGCCGTGCGTCAGTTTGCTTTTCCTCTTTAAACTTTTGCGGAAGCTCAGAATTACCCAGTTCTTCCGTGTAGAGATTAACAATCGATATTTTTGCGCCGTGCTTTACTTCGCATTCGCCCAACTCATGCAGGAGTGGACGCCAGCGGGAATAATGTTCGAGATCCTCAGCTACATGTTTTGAGAGGAGAATGTGTCCCGCGTCCCCGCAATCCATCACTCGTTGGGCGATGTTGATACCGGCACCCGCGACGTTGGCTTGTTCGTTTAAATCTGCGATTTCATTAACCGGACCACTATGGATTCCCATTCGCACCCGAAGATCAGGATGATTTTTTAACGCTTTACTGATCTCCAGGGCACATGCGACCGGCTCCTCTGGGCTGTTTCGGAAAACAAGCGCCCCGCCATCGCCAGTAGGCAAACTCAGCAGCTTGCCTTCTGCTTGCGTGCGCCGGAATTGGTCCGTCCCGCGCACGACGTTCTTCAATTCTTGCAACTGCTCGCTTTGCTCGTGGATGAGCAGTTTTGAGTAACCAACGATGTCAATAAAGAGAACGTGCCCGATCTCGAATTTCAGATCTGAGACGGACTCTTGCGGCATGAAATCCCTTTGACATCATATCCGAGTTTCTAACGAGGCAACAGAAGAAAGGCGCTTGTCTGCTTTGTCTCACTACTCGACACGCAACGTCCCTTTCGGGGTCTTTGTCTTCCAACACTGAACGTCAAATGCCGAAGCCAGAAACGCCAGGTTGGAAACGATGCGAAGGAGAACGGAGCGTTGATGCGTTGAAGCGAAGCAATTAGGGCGCGGCGCGAACGAGCGATGAAAAACGGTCCAGTTCTTCGGCGTTTAGATCGGACACGGCCCAGTATTCGATGCCGTTACGAGTCCAGTTCATCAGATGGTAGCCGCGACGGGTGAAGGTGGAGAGGCCCTTGTCGGGATGGTTCGTCGTCGGGGAAAGAAGAAGGTTGATGACGTGATGGTCGCGCCGATAAACGAGCGCGGCGGCGGTTTTGCCATCAAGATACTCAAGGCGGCCGCCCACGAGTGGGAAGCCGTCCGTGGCAAAGTCGCGGACTTCTGGCGCAAAATCGATCTTGCCGTTGAACCACGGCTTTACAGTGTGTTGATCGGAGGAAGGGATATCGACCAAGTGAGTCGCGAGGAGCGAGCGGACGTGATTGGCGATGACTTGATCGACGATTGCGCTACGCGAAGAGCGAGCCGATTGGAAGAAGAACAGGCCGGCCAGAAGTAAGGCACAAGCGGCGGCGGCGGCCGAGATCCATGGTAGTGACCAGAATAAACTTCCTCGATCGCGACGTGCTTCGCGTCGGACCGCCGCGCGAATATTTTTGCGCAACCGGCGTGGCGCGCGGAAGGCCACCGCATCGCTTCTCAGCGCGATCCGCAACGCACGAATACTTTGTTCGGCGGACCGGCATTGGCTGCACGCCTGCAAATGCTGTTCGACCGCGCGCGCGTTCGAGACATCGAGCTCGCCATCGGCGTAGGGTTGAATTAGTTCCCTGGCTTCGTTGTGGTCCATTTATTTTCCCCTGGTGTAACTCTGGGAGAGAATCTGCTGAAGTTGGGCCCGCGCGCGGGAGAGGCGCGACATAACTGTACCGACCGGGACGTTGGCGATATCGGCAATTTCCTTGTAGGAACAATCTTCCAGCTCGCGCAAGGTGATGACTTCGCGGAATTCCGGCGGCAACTGCGCAATGGCAGCGCGGACCGTCTCGCGATCGTGCTGGTGATCAATCTGGGCGCCCGCGTCAACCACAGGAGCCTCGGGCGTATGTAATTCTTCATCGAAAACAGTTTCCTCATGGCCGTGTGCGCGCTTCAGAGCCGTGAAGGCGGTGTTGCGAACGATCCGCAAGAACCACGCGCGACTGTTTTGCCCGCGGAAGCCATCGAAGAAGCGAAATGCGCGCAACGCCGCCTCCTGCACGGCGTCCTCGGCGTCCTCGTCCTTGCCTAAGAGAAAACGGGCGAGACTGAAGGCAGCGTCGAGATGCGGCAAAATCTCGCGCTCGAATTCGCTTTCCGTCGATCCGATCACGTTTTGGTTCTTTCAATCATAAAGAACAAGACTACCGAAGCAGGAATTTTATTCCCGCGCCCGCAATTCTTCGATCTCGGGAATAAAGGCGCGGTTCGCCCGGTCAGGAGCGGCAAAGGACCAATTATGATTAACGACTACATTTTGCATGACAAAAATCCGGATGGGATCGATCGGCGCGGTTTTCTCAAATGCATGGCCTGGGCCGGCACAGGCGTGCTTTGGGCGGTAAGTGGTGGCGTGCTCACGTCAAAAATCCTTGGGGCAACGACGGACACAATCGGAGCTGATTTCACCTTCGCCCAGATTAGCGATAGCCACATTGGGTTTAACAAAGACGCGAACAAGGATGTAATTGGGACGTTGCAGAAAGCAATTGCCAGGATCAATGCCCTGCCGCAGAGACCCGATTTCATCCTGCACACCGGTGATCTCAGTCATCTGTCCGAAGCGGAAGAGTTCGACGCGCTCGAGCAAAATCTCAAAACGATAAAGACGGGCGAGATTTTCTATGTTCCGGGCGAGCACGACGTCATCAGCGACAACGGGGCGCTCTATCGTGAACGATTCGCGAAGAAGGCGCTCGGCGGCGGCTGGTACAGTTTCGATCGCAGAGGCGTGCACTTCATCGGTCTCGTCAATGTGTTGAATATTCGCGAAGGCGGGCTGGGAATTCTTGGCGCGGAGCAGCTCGACTGGCTGCGGAAAGATCTGGAGCCGCTAGGGTCGAGCACTCCGGTGGTGGTTTTCGCGCACATTCCACTCTGGGCGGTGTATCCGCAATGGGGCTGGGGGACCGACGACGCAGAACAGGCGTTAGGCTATTTGCGACGGTTCGGATCAGTCATGGTGCTGAACGGTCACATCCACCAGACGGTGAAGAAGGTGGAGGGCAACATCACTTTTCACACTGCGATGTCGACGGCATTCCCGCAGCCTGCGCCCGGCACCGCTCCCAAACCGGGACCGATGAAGGTGGAAGCGGAACGACTGAGCTCCGTTCTCGGAATCACCGAAGTGAACTACCTCGAAGGAAATCACACACTGGCCGTGGTCGACAGCACACTGGGCTGAACTCACGCAGGACTATCGGGAGGATTGCGCGATGGATTCGCTTTTCTGGTCACGACTTCATGGTGGCGCCACACACTTTCCTATCGCGTTGATTTTCGCGGCCGCCTTGTTCGATGGGCTTGGTCTTATTTGGCGTCGATGCCAAAGAGGGCGGCAGTTCAAGCTCGTCGGGTATTGGCTGGCAATTTTCGCAGCACTGAGTTGTTTTGCCGCCGTCTTCTCCGGACTGGCGTTGAGTAAATGGAAAACTGGCGGCACCGGCCTTGTCTGGCGTCATCATCTTTTTGTGTGGCCGGCTTTCGCCCTCATTGTCGCTCTGGGAACGTGGCGATTTTTGGTTGGCTACGACATTTCGCGTCGGGCTTCTGTGTTTTACCTGGGCGTGATGATCGTCGCCTGCGCCCTCGTCAGCGCTGCCGGATTCTTCGGCGGTGAAATCTTGCTCAGTCACTAAGCCTTTGTTGCGAAATGAAAAAGTGGAACGAAGGAGTAGCTGCGCTGGTGGCGATTCTGACATCGGGCGCGGTGCTCGGAGCAACGTTCGGGCTCGCCCGTTTCATGGAGGTACGGACGGTATCGCATCCGCCGGCGTTTGTCAGTAACAGTACCGCAACCGCGCCTATCGGTCTGCTCAGCGCGGAGGCGTCGCAAGGTCGGCATCTTTTCTTGTTAAACTGTGCCCACTGCCACGGCGATGACGCGCGGGGGGACGAAGGCCCGGACCTGTACAATTTGCACAAGAGCGACGCGCGCATTCGCACGGTAATTACCGCCGGAATCAAAGGCGAGATGCCGTCGTTCGCGAAAAAGTTGAACGACAGTGATGTCAACGCGTTAACCGCCTATCTGCGGACGTTGCGAAGCTAGGAGATGGGACGTTGGAGCGTTAAAGGGTTGAAGGGTTGACGCGATGCAAACACCGAATGTAGAACGCCGAACATCGAATTAGAGCCGGCACATCATGCTTATGTTCCTACTCGTGCTCATGCTCATGATCGATTCGTCCGACCTTATCGATCCGCTTTAAAAAACCTTTGCGCGAGGAACATTCCAAACGCCATCGCGGGCACGAAGACCAGGGCTTCGATTCGGAGGGCGCCGAGATTGGCGAGCGACGGGCCGGGGCAGAAACCGCCAAGTCCCCAGCCGACACCGAAAATTGCGGCGCCGATTACGAGCTGGCGATCAATCGGAGACGATGCAGTGGATGGTAGCTTGAGATTTTGATTTTGGAGACGGTGCAAGATCAGCATTCCGAGTCCGTAGACGCCAACCGCGCCCGCCATGACGAAGAGCAGCGCCGGATCCCACGCGCCGAAGACGTCGAGAAATCCGATGACGCGGCCGGGATCGGTCATGCCCGAGATCGCGAGGCCAGTCCCAAAGAGCGCGCCGGCTAGGAAAATGAGAAAGAGTCTTCCTGCCTTCATAAAGCCGCGCGGTTATATGTAAGGACGGTCACCATCGCGACAACCACAAAGATGAGCGTGGCCACGATCGAGTCCTTCGCGCCCGTCCCGACTCCGCAAACTCCGTGACCACTTGTGCACCCACCGCCAACGCGTGTGCCCAGACCGACGAGCAGACCGGCAACGCCCATAACAGCAAGCGGGCGCATTGGTCGAAAGATGGCAGCGCTGTTCCAAAGCGAAAAACTCAGCGCAGCCCCACCAATCAAGCCAAGCAAGAACAAAAATCTCCATTCCTTGTCGGGTGTAGCCGCAACGAGAAGCCGACCGAAAACACCGGAGATACCGGGAATTTTTCCGCTCAAGATGGTCGCAATCAAACTGGCGAGACCGATAAGGTTGCCGCCGATGAGAGCGTGCCAGAACGTGTAATCGTGCATAGGCAATGTTCGATTTGAGGACAGCAATGACAGGATTAACAGGATTTACAAGATTGGCTGGGAGAATAGCCCTCTTTAATCCTGTAAATCCTGTCTGATCCTTTTCGGTCACCAGAAAGCTCGGGACACTAAGGTCTCTCCAACATTAAACGGCGCCTTTTGCGGCCGCCACTGCCACCACTACAGCTATTTTGTTTCGGCGAGTGGGGCTGGGGGAGCTGGCAGGTCGGAGTTCCAGGTATCCGTTCCACATTTCCACTTGCCGTCAGCCTGTTTTTCCCACACCTCGACGTATTTGCCTTTGTCAGTTGTCGGGTTGCCGCTGGCGTCGTTCACGGTGATCTCATACGTGCCACTAACGAAACCAAGATCGCCAGATTTCGCGACTTCCACTTTGGTGGCCTTCCAACTTATAACGAGACCGGGGCTGGCGAGAAGATCGCCCCAAAGCTTCTTGATCGCTTCCTTAGTCGTCGCGATGGGAGCGTTTGGAGGCAAGACGCTGGCGTCGGCCGAGTAGAACGACACGGTTTTGTCGACGTCCTTACTGGCCGCGGCTTTCGACCAGGCCTCATCGGCGTCGCGGAGTGCTTGTTCGGCTTTCGTGTCGCCGGCCAGACAGACGGCGGCCGCGGCGAGGCCGAGCGTGAGAGTAACTAATAAAGTTTTCGCTTTCATGGGTCGATCAAAGACTCTCGGTGGCTTCGTCGTCAATGCTTTTTCAACGCACACAAGTCCACCAACGGCACGAAGGATTTTGAGAGCATGCCCTTTGCGACCGTTGTGGATTTGGTGTGAGAAATAGGATTGACGTCCCGAGTCGCTTCTGCCGGAATCGCAGCATGACGCGAACTCGAATTGCAATATTAGCTCTGGCGCTGTCGTTTATGGCGGCAGCGGCTTGTTTTGCGGCCAACCCTCACATGGGCACATGGAAGCTGAACGAAGCGAAATCGAAGATGGCTCCGGACATAGGCAAGAACATGACGGTGGCTTATTCGGAGGAGAAGGGCAAAATGAAGGTGACGGTGGACGGTGTGGACAAGGATGGCAAACCGACACATGGCGTCTGGGTAGGTCAGGCTGACGGCAAGACCTATAAAATGAAGGGCAACCTTGCTTGGGACGCAGCGGCCTACACAGTTGTCAACGATCACACCTACAAGATTACAACGACGAAAGACGGAAAAATGCGCTCCGTTGGGACGAGCACAGTCTCGACCGATGGCAAAACGCGCACCGTCGCCACGGAAATTACAGGCGCGAATGGGAAGAAGTTCAAAAATAAGGGTGTTTACGATAAGCAGTAGGCTGCGCTGACCTCCGCCGCGTTGAATCGCTCGCCATCGGACAGCCCCGAAGCCTTTCGGGGTTAAATAGTCAAATCGGGAAGGCGCGCGTCGCTTAAAGCTTAGTCTAGAGTTCAGAGGCGAATGGCGATGTTCGCCTTTGTTCTCGAAGATTAAACTGCGTGCGGGAATGGACTAGAATATAGGACCTAGCATCTAGAATCGAGTATCGGTAACTCAACGCGAAGCTCCGAAAGGCCTCGCGAGCAGCGCCTAATGTAACGATGTAATCCCGAAAGGTTTCGGGGCTGTCCGACGGCGAGTAATTTAACGAGTTAACGGCCGGCTCTGGTGCCCGCTCATTTCCCGCCGGTCACCTTTTGCACCACGCTTCGTATCGCGGATCGCCGCGCAGATCGTCGAGCATAGGATCGACTTTGATGACGAAAAGGTAGTTACTGTCGCGCTTTTGATACGCGTTTCGAGCTTGTCGATCGCTCGGGTTTTCCCGCCCAAGCCGAGGTGAACCAGCCGCTTTCAGTCGATCAACTTTCTCCATTATCGCCTGGAAACGCGGCTCGTTGCGTACGCTGTCGCAAAGCTGATCCTGGTTCCACCAAAGCATGGGGTCGAGATCTTCATAGGCCTTCTCCAGCCAATCCAAAGCTTTCGTCTTGTCGCCGAAGCCGAGATGGATGGCCGCCAGGTTGGCAGGTGATACATAACGTTGTTTGGACAGATCTTCTAATTGCCGCAGGACTTGCTCCGCCTTGGCCTGATCACCCGCGGCGGCATAAGCATAGCCGAGGGAACTAAGGTACCAGGGTAGGTTATTCAAGGTCATAGCTTTCTGAAACTCCGCCCTGGCGCGATCGTTGTTTCCTTTCCAGATCAAACTCCAACCCAACACCGTGTGGGCCCCATGCATTATCGGGTCCAATTCCAGCGTCTTCTGGATTTGCTCAATCGCGTCGTCGTAACGCCGCGCCCAGTAAAGAAAAAAGCCGAGCTCGGTATTTATTAGGCCATTAAGCGGATCCAACTCCAACGCCTTCTGCTGTTTTGCGAGGGCTTCATCGTATCGCCCGCGGCCATGAGGGTCCAGGCATACTGTTCGTAGGCCAGAGGCAGTTTTGGATTCAATTCCAAGGCGCGATCGAGTTCTTTCTCAGATCCAGTAAGATTCAAAGCGCAGAAAAGGACTACTCCCATCGAGATATGCGCTTCGGCTAGATTCGGATCGAGAGCGAGCGCTTTCTCCGCCAGCTCTTTTTCTTTAATGTAAGCGTCCCGGCCAGACAGCGTTTGTCCCCACATCCAGGCGTAGGTGTCAGCCTTTCCACAATAGGCCAACGCGAACCCGGGATCGACTTGCAACGCCTGATCGTAGTATTGAATAGCCTTGCTCCAACCAGCCTGCGTAAACTTGTAAAAATAGTAGCGGCCCAGCAGGTAGAGACGATGCGCTTCCGGATTCTCGGTCGGTTTCTTCGCGAGTGCGCGTTCGTCATCGACTTCTAACTGCACCTGCAAAGCCTGGACCACACGTTTTGCGACGTCACTTTGCATCGCGAGAATGTCTTTCATGTCGCCGTCGTAGGTTTCTGACCAAAGATGAAAGCCATCGGCCACATTGATGAGCTGAGCAGTAACGCGCAGCTTATCGCCGGCTTTTCGCACGCTGCCTTCCAAAACGGCGTTGACGTGCAATTGCTCGCCGACCTTGCGAAAAATGTCGTCCTCGTTTCTGCCCTTGAAAGCGAACGACGAACTGCGCCCGGCCACGCGCAGCCGTTTCACTTTCGTCAGCGCGTTAAGCAGTTCTTCAGTCATGCCATCGCTCAAGTATTCATCGTTCTTGTCTGCGCTCATGTTCACAAACGGGAGGACGGCGATGCTTTTCTCGGGAAGCGCCGAACCGGTATGAGGCGGTTCGACCGCAGCGTTTTTTTTCTTACCAGAGAGCTCGTCTTTCAACTCATCGGTGATTTTCTTGGCGAGTGTGTCCTTAATGGTATCAGCTAACGATGGGGGTGATGGGATGGCGGGAGTCGGGGGTGGTGATGCCGCGTGACCTTTCCCGAGCAACTGCATGACCGCGGGCGCGAAAATCACTGACACAATTGCAAGCCCGATTAGTAATGCCGCCAGGAGGAAAGTCGCGCGTGCGAGGGGAGAAAGTTCTCGGTGCTTCGCGATCGTAGTTGGGAGAACAGGTGCTTTCCTGATTCGCGCCGGCAGCGCGGGATTACCAATTGTCTCGGCGTAAAAATTAACCAATGAGACAACAGCTCCGTGTTTTACTTCCACGTCGCCCAGTTCGTGAAGGTACGGCTGCCAACGACGCTCTTGTGCGAGATCGTCAGCCACGCGTTTGCTAACGAGAATGTGACCGGCATCCCCGCAATCCATCACGCGCTGCGCAATGTTGATGCCTACGCCGGCAATGTTGTCACGATCGTTTGCATCTTTCACATGATGGATCGGGCCGCTGTGGATTCCCATTCTCACCGGCAGGCTTGGCTGCGCGCGCAAGGCATGGCTGATCTCCAAGGCGCATTCGACCGGCTCTTCCACTGACCGGGTAAAAACCAGCGCCATGCCATCCCCGGTCGGCAAAATCGTAAGTGTCCCGGCAGCCTCCGCTTCCCGGGCCGCTTCGGTGCTGCGAACAATCTGGTTCAACCCCTGAAGCGCTTCCGATTGTTCGTCGGTCAGCAGCTTGGAGTAGCCGACGATATCCATGAAAAGCACGTGCGATCTCCAGTCGCAGCTTTGCTTTGTCGGCCTCAGCCATAAATGACTGCGCCTCTGTAAACTCCGCGCCACTTCAGCTCGGCCAAGAAATTGCCGGGGTTCATCATTTCGGAGCGAAGACCTTTTGAAGGAGACTCTCGAAGCGCGAGTCGCCTCGCAATGGATCGAAAATCGGATTGACTTTGATTTCAAACGCGAGCCGGTTGCGTTCTTCACTGGCCTTTGCAAGCCAGGCGAAGGCTTGCTCCTTGTCACCTAGCCGCATGTAGGCAGTGACGTACTCAGCGGCTGGCACGTACTCGCCGCGCGCGGTCTTTTCTTTGATTCGCTCGAGTTGTTTTTGTGCCAGTGCGTGAACGGCAGGCTCAAAGCCGGACTCGGCATAAGCGCGTTCGAGGATCGAGGCATCGTCATCTAGTCCACTGAGGCGAAAAGCTTTGCTCCATTCCCCGACAGCTTCCTTCTGCATTTGCTTTTTTTCGTAGGCGTCGCCAAGCAATTCATGGGCGAAACCCGAACCAGGATCGAGTTCCAGTGTTTTGCGACATTGATCGAGCGCTGCGTCGTACTGCCGCACAAAGAAAAAGAGTCGCGCGCTACTGAAACCAAACCGGAACGACAGCGGATCGAGATCGAGGGCGCGCCGCACCTCGGCAAGCGCTTCTTCATTGCGGCCAAACAGAACCAAACAGAACCCATAGTGAGCATGCATTTCGGCAAAGTTCGGGCTCAACTCCAAACCGCGACGGAAATTCCGTTCCGCACCTGGCCAATCGCGATGGTAGTAGAGTCTGTCGCTCGCCAGAGAGTTGTAGGCTTCACCAAGGGTCGGGTCGAGTTCTAACGCTTTCTTCGCGTTGTCTTCCTGGGCCTTGGCCCATTTCTCTTCGGGTGGCAGTAAGCCGAATCCGAAGGCAAAACCGTAAAAATCGGCAAGTCCCGCGTAGGCTAGTGCGTAGTTCGGATCCAATTTAATCGCCTGCTCATAATATTGGCGACTCTTGTCAAACTCGGGCGCCGCCGGCATTGAGGCCCCCGCAACCCATTTGTTCCAGTAGAAACGGCCTCGCAGATATAATTGATGCGCCTCGCTGTTTTGCGTCGGGTGAGAAGCAATCGCGCGCTGCTCCGTTCCGCTAAGCTTTGCCTGCAAGGTATCCGCGATCTTGGCTGCGATCTCGCTTTCGACCGCGAAGACGTCATTCAGCTTTCGGTCGTATCCATCCGCCCAAAGATGTGAATCCGTCACCGCATTGACGAGTTGGACGTTAACGCGCACCTGATCGGCGGCTTTTTGCACAGAACCTTCCAGAATATGCGCGACTCCAAGTTGCTTCGCGATCTCGGGCAGGTCGTTTGGCGTGCTCTTAAAACGTTGCGTCGAAGTGCGCGAGATTACCTTCAAATCCGCAATCTTGGACAACCGCGTGAGGATCTCTTCCTGAATGCCGTCGGCGAAATAGGCGTTGTCGGGATCATGGCTCAGGTTTTCAAAAGGAAGTACGGCTATTGATTTCTGCGGCACCGACAGAGAAGCACTGCTGGGATGTTCTCGTGATCGCGTTGTCCACCACCATCCGATGCCGATCATCAGCAACAGGAGAACTCCGATGATCGCTGCGGACCATGTGCGTGCGCCCGGTTTCGATTTCGCGGCGACCGCGGGTTTGCCAGCCATCGGTGCGCGTTGCTCCCATGGCAGGACGATCCGAAACAAATCCATCGGCACAGAAATGTTCTTGAGTTCAGTCGGTGCGAGTTTCTCAAAGCGCGCTTCGAGCGCATTCCGAATCTGCCGTTCCACGTCCATCGAAACGCAGATACCGCCCGCGCCGGCCAACGGCTCGATGCGCGATGCGATGTTCACGCCGTCGCCATAGACATCGCCACCGCGATGCACCACGTCGCCGATGTGTATGCCAATTCTTACTTCGATGCGCCGCGTGTCGGGCACGTCATGATTCCGTTTGGAAAGCGTGCGCTGAATTTCGATGGCGCACTGCGCCGCTTCCAATGCGCTGCTGAACTCGATGAGAAAGCCGTCGCCGATAGTTTTGATCTCGGTCCCGTTAAAGCGTGGAAAAATTTCGCGCAGCAGCTGCCGATGTTCCTCCAACAATTCCAGCGCCAGTTTGTCATTCCGCTGCGCTAGCGCGCTGTAGCCCACCATGTCCGTAAACATGATGGCTGCTAGCTTGCGTTGTTCGGTACCTTCGGAAGGCATCGCTCGATTCGCCGTGATGCTGTTCTATCTGTTCGTGAATATAATAGCGACCCTATAAACGTTGCGACGCCGTAGCTCGGCGAAGAAGTTGTCGATCTTCACTGTGCGTCGCGAAAAACTTTTTTTACCAGCCCCTGGAAGCGCGGCTCGTTGCGCACACTGTCGTAAATCGGATCGACCTTTAGCAACCAACAGGCACTTTCCTGGTTCTCATAACATTTGTCCAGCCAATCCAAAGCTTTCCGTTTTTCGCCGAGCCCGAGGTAAATCGCTGCGAACGCTGACGAATTGACGTATTGGTGTTTTGCCAGCTCTTCGAGTTCGCCTAAGATCTGTTCGGCTTTCGGTCGATCTCCAGAAATGGCATAAGCGTAGCCGAGCAGTCCTTGATACCATGC
>JBKPMO010000127.1:0-6393 GCA_046732175.1 Verrucomicrobiota bacterium | reverse complement strand
CAATCGCGTAGGCAGCCGCAACCTTGTAAACATTCCGCCGCTTCAGCTCGGCGAAGAACGACCGCCCTTCCGTCATGGCGTTGCCGGAAAATTCATTTTCGCGACCAGTGTTTTGTAACGCGGATCGTTGCGCAACTCGCGCAGGAGCGGATCGACTAAAAGACTCGGCATGCCGCCGTCGTGATTATCAAAAGCGATTTGCAACCATTCGAACGCTTTGTCTATCTCGTGCCGTATAGCGTAAACTTCGGCGACTTGATAAGCGAGACTATCCCGGGAATTGGCGATGAGATCATTCAACGCTGCGTCTGATGCCCTGCGGCCGCCACCTACATATTGCGCCAGGGCTAGTTCGAACGGACGGAAGTTCTCGTCGGGCTCCAATCGCGCTTCGCGTAGGGCCGCCTCGCCATCGCCGCGCTGGACTGCGACGAGCACTTGCCATCGATGACTGGAAGCCGCGGATGGCTGCAACTCAGCCATTTTGCGCCCAGCGGCGTCTGCCTCGTCAAGCTTTCCCGCGTAGAAGAGGACTCGGCCAAGCTGGAATTGCGTTGAAGCAGATAGAGGATCGAGTTCCACCGCCTGTCGCGCCTGACGTTCGGCCTCCTCCATTCGGCCTGTGTAGACGATTACTCGTGCGAGCAAATCGTTCGCGGTGGGATTTGCCGGAGCAAGGTCTTTTGCACGCTGTAGTTCGCTCAAACCCTCGGCAAACTTCCACTCGGCAAAAGCCCGGACCCAGCCTAGCGCAGCGTGCGCTTCCGCCAGCGAAGGCGCGATCGCGACCGCTTTCTCAGCATCGCTCCGCGCCTTTGGATACGCGGTCGGACGCTGGCCGGTAAGGTCACCAATTAGAGTCCACGTTTCAGAACGCTCTGCGTAAGCCAGGGCATAATTAGGATCAAGCTCGACTGCGCTATCGAAGTAAGTAATGGCTTTGCGATAATCCTCGACATTACCACGCTGCCGATGGAAGTGGGCCTGGAGGTAAGCGTTGTGTGCTTCCACGCTGTTCGTGGCCATTTGAGTCGACTTCTCCTCCGCGCCGAGCAAAGTGACCCGGAGTGACTCAGCGACCGCCTTGGCGATTTCCTGTTGGACGGCAAAAATATCTTTTAGTTCGCGATCGAACGTTCGGGTCCAGAGCTCGATTCCATCGGCAGCGTTAATCAACTCCGCGACAATCCGCACTCGATCGCCTTGTTTACGCACGGTGCCTTCGAGCAGTGTGGCGACGCCAAGTTTCTCGCCGATCGTTTTGGGCTCTTCCTTTCTTTCTTTGAATCGAAATGAAGAGCTCCGGCCAATGACCTTGAGGTCGCTGATTTGAGCAAGGGCGGCGATCAATTCTTCCGAGAGTCCATCTGAAAAGTACTCATCCCTCGGATCTCCGCTTTCATTGAGCAGAGGCAGCACCGCGATTGATTTCTCAGGAATTGTTGCCGCCGCCTCGGTCCGAGCCGTGGTATCACTTTGAGGAGTGGCCGCATGCCTCGCCGTATAGCGACCGAGGAAGAATAATCCCACAGAAAGCGCCACACCGACGAGTGCAATATAAATCCAGGCTCCGCCGTGGGAGTGCTCTCGCGCGACAATCTCCGCTGTTTCGGTTCGTTTAATCCCCTCCGGGGTTAGCTCAAACGCCCAGGCGAGAACCAGCGCAATCGGGAATCCGATAATGATTGCGAGCACAACCAGCCGCACGCCCCAGTTCGGAATTTCAAAAAACGGAAATACCTGCGTTGCGATTTGAACCAGCAGCCAGCCGACAACCGCGTACACAACCGCGACCTTGTAAACATTCCGCCGCTTTAGTTCGGCGAAAAACGCAGGCTTTTCGCTCATCACGTTGCGGGAAAATTCATTTTCGCGACCAACGCGTTGTAACGCGGATCGTCGCGCAAGTCGCGCAACAAGGGATCAACCAGAAGGCCGAGCATGCCGGTGTCGTGTTCGTCAAATGCGATTTGTAGCCATTCGAACGCTTTGTCTTTCTCGCCGCGGGCGGCGTACACCTCGGCGATCTGATAGGCTACTCCCACTCGATTGGCGAGCAGATCGGCCAAAGCCGCGTCGGCGGCTGGGTGATCCTTGCGCGCGTACTGCGCGAGGGCGAGCTCGAAGCGACGGTAGTTTTCGTCCGGTTCCATCTGTGCTTCGCGCAACGCGGTTTCAGCATCGTCACGCTGGATTGCAATCAGCACCTGCCAGCGACGGCCTGAAGCAGCCGTCGGCTGCAACTCCGCTGCCTTACGCGCAACCGCGTCCGCCTCGTCAAGTTTTCCTTCAAACCAGAGAACGCGACCGAGATTGTTTTGTGGCGGAAAAGCCAATGGATCCGTTTCCACCGCCTGCCGGGCCTGCTTTTCCGCCTCGTCGAGTTTTCCAAGATAAACAATCACTCGCGCGAGCAAATCGTTCGCCGTCGGATTAGCGGGCGAAAGTTCCTTGGCGCGCCTCAATTCATTCAACCCTTCCGCAAACTTCCACTCTGTAAAAAACCGCACCCAGCCAAGGGCCGCATGCGCTTCGGCCAATCCCGGGGCAATCGCCACCGCTTTCTCGGCATCGTCGCGCGCCTTTGCCCAGGCAGCTTTAACTTCGCCGGTGAGGTCGCCTATCAGGGTCCATGATTCGGAACGTTCCGCATACGCCAGTGCATAATTGGGATCGAGGCGGAGCGCTTCATCGAAATGAGTAACCGCTTTGCGATAGTCTTCCAGGCCTCGACGCTGAAAATTATAATGGCCTAGGAGATAGGCGTTGTGCGCTTCGGTATTCTGGGTGGCCGGATTCACAGACCGTTCTTCCGATCCGAGCAAGGTCACCTTCAATGACGTTGCCACCGCGGCCGCGATTTCCTGTTGCACTGCGAAAATGTCTTTTAGTTCGCGATCGAACGTTCGTGTCCAGAGCTCGATCCCGTCCGCGGCATTAATCAATTCGGCAACAATCCGCACTCGATCGCCCTGTTTGCGCACGGTGCCCTCAAGCAGAGTCGCAACGCCGAGCTTTTCACCAATCGTCCTGGTCTCTTCTTTCCTTTCCTTGAATCGAAACGAAGAGCTGCGCCCGATGACCTTTAGCTCCCTGATTTGAGCAAGCGCGGCGATCAATTCTTCTGACAAGCCATCGGAGAAATATTCGTCTTTCGGATCACCGCTTTCATTGAGCAACGGCAGGACGGCGATGGATTTCTGTGCAACCGCCGTAGTCGCCTCGGTCCGGGCGGGACTGGCATTATGTCCGACCGTTGTTACGGTATATCGCCCAACAAAAAACAATCCGACGGACAAGGCGGCTCCAATCACGGCGACGTAGACCCAGATGCGGTTTGTGGAAGGGTCCCGGGTGGAGCGATCGACAGCTTCCGTGCGCTTGATCCCTTCCGGCGTCACCTCAAAAGCCCAGGCCAGAACGAGAGCGATCGGAAACCCAAGCAAAGTCAGCACCACAACCGCAGTCGTGATTGTATCCGGAAGATGAAGAGCCGGTACAACCGTCGACGCGACTTGCATGACTAGCCAGCCGACGACGGCATACGCGACTGCAACTTTGTAAACGTTGCGTCGCTTCAGTTCCCCGAAGAACCCCGTCGGCTTCATGCCCCGGTTTTCTGCCACACGCTCAATTTATGAGCAAGGCCAGCGTTATTAGACAGGATTAACAAGATTGATAGGATTTGGACTCAGAAGGTAGACGCATGTTTAAATCCTGCATAATCCTGTAAATCCTGTCTCGTCTTGCCTTCTTTTAGCGTCGTTCGTGTGATTCGTGGGCAGTCGGGCCAGCGCATGATTCCATGAGTTTGCTAAACGGCTGGCGACGATTCAAAATTCGCACCGACAACCGAGGAAGGAAATCATCATGGCACATCAACAAACCGAACCGAAACGTCTCCTCTCATACACCATCGCCGAATGGGCTTGCGCTCTTAAGTACGAACATCTGTCGCCAGAAGCGATTCAAGCAGCGAAATTGTTCTGGTTCGATTCCATCGGGTGCGCGCTGGGTGGCAGTCAGCAGGATGATGCAAAAATCCTTTTGAAGCATTATCGGGCGATGGGTGGCAACGGCAAAGCCACCGCGTTTGTGTCCGCTTTCAAGACGAACCCGGTCGATGCCTCGTTTTTAAACGGCCACATGATCCGTGCGATGGATTACAACGACATTTATTGGAAGGCCGATCCGTGTCATCCGAGTGACCTCATCGCGGCGCCGCTCGCGCTTTGCGAAAGCGAAGGTCTGAGCGGCAAGGATCTAATTCTCGCCACTATCATCGCTTACGAAATCGAGATGCGTCTTTGCGAAATCGGTCGACCGGGCGTCCGCGAATATGGCTGGCATCATGCCACCTTGAGCGCGTTTGCTGCGCCAGTCGCGGCCGGACGAGTCTTGAATCTCACGGTCGACCAAATGGTTTCCGCGATCGGCATCAGTGCAGCTCGCACATTTTGCCCGGGCGCGGTGACAGCCGGCAAATTAACGAACATGAAAAACACGGTTGATCCGTGGGCCGGTCGAATGGGTACGGAAAGCGCGTTGCTGGCACGGAACGGATTTTCCGGCCCCGAACACATCATCGACGGCAAAGAAGGACTCTTTGCTGTGTTCAAACACGTCCAATACAAAGGACAACCGGCCACCTTCGATGGAGAGGCGCTAGGCAAGGATCTACCGAGTTCGAAAACGGCTCATTACCGGATTCTTGATTGCGGCATGAAGAGTTTTCCGATTGAAGCTCTCAGTCACGCCCCCCTCACCGCGATGATGAAGACAGTGAAACAACATCAGATCAAAGCTAACGAGGTTAAGGAAATTAGAGTCGAAGTGATTGCGCGTGCCGCGGATATTCTGGGCGATCCACACAAGTATCGGCCTGACTCGAAGGAAACAGCCGATCATTCGCTGCCTTATTGCATGGCCGCAGGACTGGTGGATGGGATGGTAACGCCGCTGCAATTCAAGGAAGAACGGGTGCGAGATAAAGCGCTCATCCCGATCATGGATAAGGTGAAAGTGGTCGCGAACGAAGAGTTCGAAGCGCTTTTTCCGAAATTTCAGCCGAGCCGCGTGACGATCACGACCAATGATGGTAAGCAACGCTCCACGCGAGTCGATGTTCCGAAAGGCGATCCGCGCGATCCAATGACGGAGGACGAAATCGCGGTGAAATTCAACGCGCTCGGAAAGGACGTTATCGGCGACGATCAACGCAAGAAATTGCAGCAGTGCATCATGAAGATCGACAGCGCGAAGAATTTTAACGAGCTTTTCGAATTGGCGACGGCGCGCTAAGTCGTCGCGCTTCCCTCGCCTGCGCTAAACTGAATTCCCTGCGCGAGCGGGAGCGTAGCGCTGCTACACTTTGAGCGTGGCTTCCAAGTGTTTAAGCAGCGCATCCAATGGCTCGCGGGATTGCTGCGCTTTCGCCATTGCCTGCGCGCCTTCTATCGCAGCCACGATGTACAAACTGAGCACGCGTGCATTTCGAAATCCGGTTTGCGCGGCGAGCCGCGGTTGCCGGCCCAACGCCTTTGCCCACTCGTTTTGCCAGCGCTCTAGAAGCGCGGACAAAGCGTTACGAAGTTGTCGATCTTGCAGCGCCAGCTCGCTGGCGAGATTGTTAATCGGGCAGCCGGTGAGCAAGTGTTCAGTTGCCACTTGTGTGCGAAGATCACGAATTACTTTGCGAATAGCCACGAGCGGGTCGGCCGCATTCACGACTGGATCGATCATCCGGCGTTGAAATTTTAGCGCGATCACTTCGTCGATAACGGCGAGAGCGATTTCCTTCTTCGAACCAAAATGATAATGAAACGATCCTTTGGTCGCCTTTGCTGCTTTCAATATCGCGTCAATGCCTGTAGCGGCGTAGCCATTGTTGTGAAATAACTCAGCCGCGGCGGCGATGATCCTGGAACGCGTGTCGCTCGATCGGGATACAGTAGTGACACGTGCTTTCAGTTTCATTCCGGCAATAACCAATTTGCGAACGCGATCAGAGATCTCATTTATTTTAACCCGGCGCGCCGCGCAACCGTGATCGAGCCGTAGGAGACAGCTTCAATATTTCGGGAGGACCTTTGAGCCGACGCCTCAATTCTTCTGAAACCTCGCTCTGCCAGCATGGCGATCGAGCAAGCGCCGCGACGTGATTTTCGAACGCTGCCTCATCCCGAAAACGCGAGAACCAGACAAAAACATGTTCGCCTTCCCGGACTGGCAGCGCCGGAAAAGTGTTCGCACTATTGTCAGTTACGAAACAAGCAAGGATTGAAGCGCCCGAGTTTGTCAGCATCGGCTTCATCGTTCGCTCAAAGAAATCGACGAAGGCGTCGTCAGGGCCCGCGCTAAAATAGTAAATGGTTGCAACGATAAGTCCGTTTG
>JBKPMO010000126.1:0-17893 GCA_046732175.1 Verrucomicrobiota bacterium | reverse complement strand
CCTGATGCCTCAGACAATCGAAGCGATCAATCACGCCAAGGCAGCGCCGCAGGTCAAAATCATGGTTGCGATCAATAAGATCGATCTGGCTTCGGCCAACATCGATCGGGCGAAGAAGCAACTTCAGGAACGTGATTTAACGCCGGAAGATTGGGGCGGCGAGACGATTACAGTTCCGGTTTCGGCAACGCGAGGGACGAATATCGACCAACTTCTTGAGATGATGGCGTTACAAGCCGAAGTAATGGAACTGAAGGCATCGCCTACGGCAAAACCGCGCGGCACGGTCATCGAAGCACAGGTGGAAGCGGGACGTGGACCAACCGCCACCGTCATTGTCCAAATGGGCACGCTGCGAGTCGGCGACGCGTTTATTTGCGGCGACTACAGTGGCAAAGTGAAATCGTTGATCGATGATCGCGGTCAACCGGTGAAAGCGGCGGGTCCATCGATGCCGGTGAAGGTTCTTGGATTCACCGGATTGCCCAACGCCGGTGACGAACTGCTGGTGATGGATTCCGAGCGCGAAGCCAAGCAGTTGAGCGAAGAACGTCTGGATGCGAAACGCGCGGGCAAACTGGCGACGCCGCAGCGCGCCACGCTCGAAACTTTGCTCGAAGTGATCGACGGCAAGAAAGTCTTGCGTATCGTGCTGAAGACCGACGTCCAAGGCTCGTTAGAAGCACTCACTGGCGCGCTCAATCAGATCGAAAGCAAAAAAGTCAATCTCGAGATCATCCATGCCGGGGTCGGACCGATTTCAGAAAATGACATTTTGTTGGCCAGCGCCTCCAATGCCGTTGTCGTCGGTTTCAACGTTAAAGTGGAAAACATGGCGGTGACGGCGGCGAAACGCGAAGGCGTGCAGGTCAAACTCTACTCGATCATTTACGAACTGATCGATCAGATCAAAGAGGCAATGGCGGGTTTGCTCGAACCGGAGCATCGCGAATCGGTCATTGGTCACGCCGAAGTGAAACAAATTTTCCAACTGAGCAAAGGAATTGTGGCCGGCTGCCTTGTCACCGATGGACGCATTGCCCGCACCGCGCGGGCGCGGGTGCTACGGCGTCGCCAGCCGGTTTACGATGGCGGGCTCGCGACTTTGCGCCGGTTCCAGGACGACGTGAAAGAGGTCCGCTCCGGGCTCGAATGTGGAATTAAGCTGGGAGATTTTAGCGAATATCAGGTGGGCGACATCATCGAGTGCTACGTGCTCGAGCAAATCGCGCAGAAGCTGTGATTTGAGTAAGGCGGGACTCTGTCGAGCCGACTAAAGTGGTGGCTCCGCGGAGCGTCGCCCTACCGACAAATTTATGAAACATCGATTATTGCGCGTAAACGAAATGCTGAAACGCGAGCTAAGCGGGTTGATCGCGCGGGAGATGAATTTTGAGCAAGGTCTCGTTAGCATTAATCAGGTGGACGTGACCTCTGACCTGAAAAACGCGCACGTTTTTGTCAGTGTTCTCGGGGCGACCGGCGCGGCCGTAATCGCGCAGCTGGAAGCACATCGCGGTGCTTTGCAGTCGGCGATCGCCAAGCATGTGGCTTTGAAATACACCCCCCACCTTGTTTTTCATCTGGATGATTCGATCGAGCGCGGCGCGCGTGTGATCGAAATCATGCAGGAAATCGATTCGAACCGCGAAAACAAAGCGTGAACGAGCGCGACGCCAAATTTGCCGAAATTGGTCGGGTGCTGCGCGAGCACAACAAATTTGCTGTGCTTAGTCATGTGCGACCGGATGGCGACGCGCTTGGCAGCACGCTGGCCCTCACCCTGTCACTGAGGGAACTCGGCAAGGAGGTCAAGGCCTGGAATGAAGATGGCATGCTGGAGAAATATAATTTTCTGGCGAAGGCAGAGCTATTGACGACGCCACCCAGTGCGCCGGAAGATTTTGACGTCGGCATCGCGCTTGATACGGCGGTGCAGAATCGTCTCGGCACTACTCTCGCCGCGGTTCGAAGCGCAAAACTTTGGATCAACATCGATCATCACCCGAGTAATCCGCGCTACGGTGATCTTGTTTACATCGATCCGACAGCGCCCGCTACCGGCCAGATTCTCTACGAATTCCTGAAGAACCAAAAATTTCCGATCACGCCCGCAATTGCGGAAAATCTTTACGCCGCGATTTCAACCGATACCGGTTCGTTTCAGTATCCGAATACAACGGTGCGCACGTTCCAAATCGCGGCGGAACTGGTGGAATGCGGCGTCGACGTTGGACGAGTCAGCCAGTTGCTTTACGAAAGTTTCCCGCGCCGACGCATCGAATTACTCCGCGAGTTACTGGGTACGATGCAGTTCGCGTGCGATGGAAAACTGGCGTGGTTCAGTTTGAGTCAGACGGCCGCGGTCGCGCTCGGTGTTCTTCCAGAGGACAACGAGGGGTTGATCGACCATTTGCGCGCCATTCGCGGCGTCGTCGTAGCAATTTTCTTCGAAGAACTAACTGATGGAAAAGTGCGCGTAAGCATGCGCTCGAAAAATGAAGCGGTCGATGTCTGCGCAATTTGCAAAGAGTTTGGCGGTGGTGGCCACGTTCTCGCTGCCGGGGCACGCGTGCCCGGGGCGTTGTCGGAGGTAGCGAAAAGAATCGTCGAGAAAGCTTGTGCAGCAATCGAGCGCAACACCTGACGGCGTTCTGCTGGTAGACAAGGCTGCGGGTATGACATCGCACGATGTCGTGGCGCTGGTGCGGCGGCGTTTGCAAATCCGGAAAGTCGGTCATTGCGGCACGCTCGATCCGCTCGCGACTGGCTTACTTCTTCTCACACTTGGGCGCGGGACAAAGATTCAGGACCTGCTCATGGCCGAGGACAAGGAATATTCCGGGACAATGATGCTCGGCGTCATCACAAGCACGCAGGACAAAGACGGCGAAATGATCGAGCGTCGCGAGGTACCACCGTTGGAAGAGAGAACGATCCGCGCTGCGTTTGAAAAGTTCCGCGGCGATTTCTATCAAACCCCGCCGATGGTTTCCGCGATCAAACAAGCCGGGGTTCCCCTCTACAAGCTCGCGCGCCAAGGAAAAACGGTCGAACGCGAACCGCGGCTCGTGCACATTTATCGGTATTCAGTCGATCGCGTGGCATTGCCGGAGATCGATTTCACCGTTGTTTGCAGCAAAGGATTTTACGTTCGGACCTACGCGCACGATATCGGCATGGAGCTTGGCAGCGGTGCACATCTTTACTCGCTGAGGCGACTCAAATCCGGTCGCTTCGACGTGGCAAGCGCGATTACTGTCGACGAAATCAAAAGTGCCGAACCATCCGAAATTGCCACGCGCGTGCTTTCGTTGCCGCAGGTTTCAAGGATGCGTGGAGCGTGAAGGAAATGACGGATGTCGAACGGATGACGAAGGAATGATCTAATGACGAAATCCGAATGGTTGCACGAAACGGAGGATTCATTTGTGTTGGATGAAGAAACGCCACTTGTCCGAGAACAGTCAGAAAGCGAGCCCGTCTACGATTTGGAGGAGCGAACGGCGAGATTTGGGGAAACAGTAATCAATTTTGCGAAGAAGATTGCGCGAGGCCCGCTGGCTGATCGGATTATCGATCAACTAGTCGGCGCAGGAACAAGCGTGGGCGCAAATTATATTGAAGCTGATGATTCGGGTTCGAAGAAGGAGTTCCTGAAATCCATCGGGACTTGCAACAAGGAATCGCGGGAAACAAAACATTTTCTCCGTATGGCCGCTCCCGCGGTTCCTGAGCTACAGGATGACGCAAGGAAATTGTGGATGGAAGCTCGTGCGCTACATCTGATTTTCGCCAGAATCTGGCGCGCGGGAAAACAGACGGAAAAATGACGAAGCTCGACGCAGGAAGATTTCGTCATTCGGATTTCCTTCGTCATTCGTCATTCATCATTTTCCACATTCGTCATTCATTTAATGGACCTTCTTAATTCCATTTCCGACCTGGCGAACTTGCCCGGCCCGGCTTTTCTAGCGATCGGCGCATTTGATGGCGTCCACCTTGGGCATCAGGCAGTCATATCGACTTCTGCCCGACATGCCCATTCCCAGGATGGAACACCGGTTGTGGTTACCTTCGATCCACATCCGGCCAAGGTTTTGCGTCCGGGGAATCCGCCGCATCTCATTACCTCAACACCCCATAAGATCGCGCTCATCCGCGCGCATGGAGTTGGTCATCTTCTGATCATTCCATTTGACAAAAATTTCGCGCAAACCGAGGCGGAGGATTTTGTCGCGGAGTTGACCGAGAGCGCGAGACCGCTGCGCGAGATTTGTGTTGGTCACGAATGGTCATTCGGGAAAAATCGCGCCGGCAATCTCGCGCTTCTGCGCAAACTCGGGACGCGACACCATTTTAACGTCGTCGGAATCCCGCCGGTGAAAGTGAACGGGGCGGTAGTTAGCAGTACTGCCATTCGCGCCCGCATTGAGCGCGGCGATTTCGCAGGTGCGGCCGCGATGCTCGGCCGCGACTACACCATTTTGGGTACGGTCCGAGAGGGATCGAGGCTGGGACGGCAACTTGGTTTTCCCACTGCGAATCTCAGCGCGCACAGTGAACAATTTCCGCCCAACGGCGTTTATTTTGTCGAGGCGTGGTTGGAAGGCGTCTTGCATCACGGTGTCGTCAATGTCGGATTTCGGCCCACTGTTTCCGGCGAAAAAGTCGAGCGCATGATCGAAGTTCATCTCCTCGATTTCCATCGCGACATTTATGGCGCTGATGTCGAAATCAAATTCGTGCAGTTCCTCCGGCCGGAAAAAAAATTCGAAAGCGTCGAGGCACTCGGGAACCAAATTGCCGCCGATGTAAAGAAGGCGCGCGAGCTTTGCGCGGCGTAATAGTCCGACTGCGTAACGCCACAGAATTCCGGGTAGCACACGCGTCTCGCGTGTTGGCGAACTTTGAGGTAAGACTGCTTTGGCGCGACGCCAAAACCAACACGCGAGACGCGTGTGCTACCCGGAATTAACGTACACTGTGCGTAGGCTTTTATTTTACACGATCGCGTCGTGCCTGCGTGTGAGCGCGGCCCACAGTCCGGCAATGGTCATTGCCGTTCCGCAGGCGAGGATGACAAGCACTAATTCCAGCGGCCGCAACCCCGACATCCGGGCGAAGGCGTCGTGCACGAACATCCCCTCGCCCGACGCGAAGTAGGCCACCACAGCGGACAGAATTGTCGCTGCTAGGATTATGAACGAGCGCTGACTGCTCCACGATACGCGGCGGCGTGGAAGTTGATTCATCACGCGTCCGGTGAAGCCAGCGTCATCGATATAGGGCGTCTCATCGCGGAACCGCGCGTCGAGCAAGTCATCAAGCGGGTCGTTCATTTAGGTCGCCCAGGCTGCTAACATTTTCTTTAATTTCTCCCGTCCGCGCAAGACATTCGTCTTCACTGTCCCCAGCGGAATATCGAGAACGTGGGCCGCTTCATCGTGGGACAACCCATTTTGGCAACACAACGTTACCGCCGTGCGTTCGTGCAAGGGTAAGCTGGCCAGCGCGTTCATAAGATCGTGTCGCAACCCTGGATCCACCGTTTGCGGATCGGCCTTCGCCTGCAGTTGCTCTTCATCGATTCCAACCAGCTCTCTGCGCTTCCGCGCGTGCTCCCGAAACACGTTGTAGGCGATTCGATAAAGCCAGGTCGAAAACTTCGCTTCCCCACGAAAGCTTCGGATGTGTTTATAAGCGCGAATGAAAGCTTCCTGAGCAAGATCGTCGGCCAGCTCGACGTCGGCGCGCACGAGCTGACGCAACAGGCCGCGCACGGGCGATTGATGGCGGCGAACCAGCTCGCCAAAAGCGTGCTGGTCCCCATCAACAAGAACTCGCGCGAGCAGATCGCCATCGGTCAGCTCCACATCACTGTTTCAACTCTTTCTCTTCCCGATAGGCAAGTCGCCAGGCGAGAATATAGCCGGCCCCGATCAGCCCGGGAATGAGGCCGAGCGCCCACACACCCTCGTCCCACCCCGCACTGATGCCGAAAAACATGATGATCCCGACGCCGACGGCCATAAGAACGATTCCACGTCGGAGATCGTACCATGGTCGCAATCCAGTTGCTGCAGAAACGGCGGCCGGAGTCGATAACAACGCGGGCGGAATCGGCTGACCCTTTTCCACCATCATCCGGACAGTCCGGTGCAATGAGCGCGTCTTCGCCCAGTTGCTAAACATGATGACAGCGACGATCGCGACTGGGAAACCGAACACACAGATTATGCTAAGGATGGCAATGGGAAGAACGGCTAACGGTATGTCGCCGTGATCGTGGTCCTGTGACTCGACTTCAGCTTTAGCTTTGTCATTGTCATCGATGGTTAGAGCGGCCTTGCCATGCTTGAATTTGCGTTCGACCCGTTGCTTGATCTGGTCGGCAAATTGATTTGCAGGCGAGGTTGTTGGCGAAACCGCAGGAGAAACCGAGCCAGCGGGAGTAGCCGTTGCTGTGAGGGCGGGCGACGCGGTCGGCGTTTCCGGCGTCGCGCCAGGCGTTTGTGCGTAGATGGCAAGCGCGAGGGCGAGAGAAGCGGCGCTGCCAAGGATCAATGCTTTCATAGTTTTCATTTGTCTATGAGATGCAGAGAAAAGCGAGTTCAGATTCAAGAAAATGGGCACTTTTCGCTCTAATTTGCAGGGATATCCACGTTTAGCCAACGGCGCATCTAACGGCGAGTCCGGCTCGGACCGACCGATCAAAGCAAATCGTAGTTTCAAGTCTCTAAAGCGCCAGCGGCGGGGTGCCGGCCTGGTTATTGTCTGCTGCTTCTTCAAAAAATCTTGCGTCGACGGGGGCACGAGCGATTATTTGAACCCACTTTTGCGGGTGTAGCTCAGTGGTAGAGCACCTCCTTGCCAAGCCTACCTGACAAATCTTCTCATTTGTTCTCATTTAATCTGACGCACGTTGCCATAGGTAAAACAGCACGCGCCGTGTTCTCAGCTAATCTAAAGTGATCACAATAAAACAGCGAGGTCGTACAAAATAGCCGGATAAGAATTTCAGCGAGCATTCAAAAAATTGCAGCGCAACCCTAACCGCGCGGGTTCGACTCCCGTACGCGATGCCATGTTAATCAGCGCTTTGTGCTTATTCATCACAAAGTCGCGATGCGCAAGGCCGGAGGATACAGCCTCGCTTTACTCGGGTTTAAATAATTCTTACACTTGTTCCGCATGGTGGGATCGGGCATCATTAAGCGATTCCCAATGTAGCAGGCAAGCCGTCAAGGCCGGTAGGCTCCGCTTCTGGGTTCTCGGCCATCCGCTTAGTTCGAGACAATTTCTCGACAGAAAAACTCGCGTTTGCAGCGAGTTTTCGAAAAAGTGGCAGATCGATCCTTACCTCCGAGGGTTCGAATCCCTTCCTCACCGTTTATATCTTGTAACAGCAGTCGATAACGCCAGACTTAAAGTAATTCTTAAAGTGTTTTGAGCCTAGGCCCGCCGATCGGTTTTCCCACCGTTAAATTAAGGGACCGATTTGGGGATGTTACGGGACTTCGTCCTGCGCAGTTTTAAGCTCAATAGTGAACGTAGCGCCAGATCCGCTTCCTTTACTCGACGCATAAATTTTGCCGCCATGGCTCTCGACGATTGCTTTAGAAATCGCTAATCCCAGACCAAGACCCCCCAGCGGCCCCTCCACTCCTTGCTGATACAATTCAAATACTTTCGGCAGAAGGTCGGGTTCAATTCCTTTGCCGCTGTCGGTGATCTCAAACGATACCTTTTCTTTGCCCTCATTAAAGGACCGCACGGAAATTGTCCCGCCTTCGGGCGTAAACTTCTGCGCATTCTTTAACACGTTCCAGAATACCTGCTCAAGACGCGCGCGATCAACTACCACACGGTGGTTTGTGGCGCTCAGCTCAACGTGTATCTCTAGTTGTTTTCGCACCGATTCGGCCTTCACCATCTCTAACGCATCCCGGAAGAGTGCGGCTGCGTCGGAAAGCTGCAAATGCAGCTGCAACTTCCCGCTCGTGATTCGTGCGACGTCAAGCAAATCGTCTACTAAACTGGCTTCCAGTTGCACGTTGCGGCGAACCATCTGAATACCCTCTTTCAGCGACGGGGCCGTTTGCTCTTCCTCGAGAGTAGCATTAGCCCAGAGCAAAATAGGATTAAGCGGTGTGCGCAGCTCGTGACTAAGCATTGCCAGGAATCTATTCTTGGCTTTATTGGCCGCGTCGCCTGCCGCCTTCTGGTGACGCACATCCGCGAGAGCGTCCGCCAGCTGCGAGTTTAAGTCGCTGGTAGTTTTTCGTTGTTCTTCGACAAACCGCTCGGCCGAGTCACTAATGACATCGTCCACGGCCTCGTGAATGATATTTTCCGCTGCTCTTCGAGTTTCGCCGTCCAACTTTGGCACGTCTCGGGCGTACGCATCTAGCCAATTACAAATAATTCGTCGGACGACGCTCGCCTCGCGTATGACTTCCTCGAGGCTGTAACCTTGACGCCAGCGATACTCGCCATGTGCTCGCGCGGCGTGAGAAACCTCGGCGCGGTTTTGACCCGATTGCGAAGACTTTAGGAGCTCCCCCAGGTTCTGACAAAGCTGTGGCAGATGATCGGCGAGCTCCTTTTCATCCTTTAGATGCTCAACAGAGGTAATGTTAGGGTTTTGTTCAACCGCTCGAAGCCATTCGCCGACGATTTCCTCGCGGTGCGCTAGCAGGTAGTCGCCTAGTTCAGAAAGAATCTTCTGATCCATGCTTTATCCTGAGTGCCAGCGTATTTTGAAACAGCGCCGCCGGTCAAGCATCGCCTCACGCACGGGGAAATTCGGAAAACTTTCCTGCGAGTGGCATCCAAGCTTTCAAAAAGTGCTGTCGATCGCCAGCCAGGCACCCCCTTTCATGCCAGATTCCAGACAAAAAACTTTCAATTTTTTAAAGCGGGTCCTTCCTGCTGGCCCACGAGCGCGGGTTGACCCAACTGTCGTCAAAAACTAGATGAATTGCAGCCCTATGCTCCACTGCTGGTGGCCCTAGCCACTGATCTTGAGCAGCTTGCGAAAGTTCAGCTGAGCATTCAGTTTTGCATCGAGCTCAGCTCGTCATAGAACACGTTTAGATGAGTTGAGAATCAGCTGACTCTTAACCATAGTCGCTACGACGCAAATCTCGCCGCGCTACGGATTACGCTACCAATTCGAAGAGGCGGCTTCTTCTCCATACGCTAAGTTAGAATTCGCCAAGGCTAGCGGCCTTACGCGCAAGCGCGAAGGGAAAGTCAGGACCGAGCCCTGACGATCCCGCCAGCACGGCCGCGCTGACAGCGAAGCCGTAAATAAGAATCGGATGACTTTGGCTCGACAACTGGAACGTAAAAGGCACGCAAATCGACAGTGCATGCGATTTCTCAGGGAGGAGGTGAGATATATGTTAGGATGGCCTATAACTTTTCTGATAATTGCGCTAATAGCAGCGGTCCTTGGATTCGGCGGAATCGCTGCTGCATCGGCGGGAATTGCAAAGCTTCTGTTCTTTGTATTCCTGGTCATATGCATTGTCTTCTTCCTACTCGGTTGGAGAGGAAGAGAGGTACCGTAATCGCTGCGTGCTGGCCAGTAGGTTAAGGTACCAATACAGCGAACTGAAAGTGCACGAAAACAGCGCTGCAATGCGTACAGCGCTACACTTTTTTCGCGGAGCTTCGGCGAAGTTAAACCTTCAAATCATCGATCGCTTTTTCGCACTCCTGATGGCGGCAGGACATTCGGCGGCGCAACGCTGCAAAGGGCGCTCGGTAAGCAGCGACGTTCTGCGGCGAGAAAGCAGGAAAAGCCCTCCGTCGCGCGAGCACTGCAAGCATAAGAGCAGCGGCAAAGATCAGGAGCGAACCACGATTCCCTGTGCGGATTCCTAAGTTGCGCCGTTGACTTGCGAAAGCTGGTCCGGCTTCTTGCCTAAACGTACGGCGTGATCTTCCGGTCGAATACGCGATCGGTAGAGTCGCGCATAAACCTGCGTAAACTCCGCACCGAAGAAGCAGATTAAGGCGGAGTAGTATATCCAGATTAGTAGCACTACGAAGGAGCCAGCCGCCCCGAACGCGCTTGCCATCGCCGTCTGCCCTAGATAAACACCAATCGCGTATTTGCCGATTGTAAAGAGTACGGCGGTTACGGCTGCGCCGACCCAGACGTCACTCCATGCGATTTGCGCGTCAGGAAGGTATTTATAGATCATTCCAAAGAGCAGCATGACCACAAAGAAGGAGCTAACGATGTTTAGGCCTTGCCAGAGGGACGGCAAAGTCGGCATCCATGTATTCATATATGCCTGTAAGGCACTGACTGTGGCGCTAATCACCAGTGAAACGAGAAGCAGGAATCCAACTCCCAGTGCCATACCGAAAGAACGCAATCGATCGAGCAGGTATTTGATCACAAACCCACGTCGGGGTTGTGCTTTTACGTCCCAGATCGTATTCAATGCGGTTTGTAACTCGGCGAAAACGGCGCTTGCACCAAGAAGTAAGGTGATCAGACCTGTCAAAATGGCCCAGGTGCTGTCGCCGAAGCCGCTCTGGGCCTCAAGCACCTGACGGATGGCTTGCGCTCCTTGCAGGCCGACAAGCGATTGCAACTCGAAAATCAGCCGGTCCACGGCAGTCGCTCTTCTGAGGAAGAGACTTGCTAGCCCTACAGCGATCAGAAGCACGGGAGCAATCGAAAAGATCGTGTAAAACGCCAGCGATGCCGAAAAGCGAAACGTATTGTCCTTCCACCACTCCTGAAATGTCGCCTTGAGTAAAAGCCAGCCGGTGCTCATTAGGATCTGGCGTGAACTGGGGCTGTGTTGTTCCATCTACCGTCACGTATTGAACAGTGATGTCGAAATCGACATCACTGCTGGCGAGCCGTTGCCCTGATCGACGTCATAAATCAGGCGATCATCGGCCACGGATAGTTTCGCGAACGCGGCAAACCGTTCTAAATCTTCAATGAGTTGCACCTCGCGACCTTTCTTATCACATTGCGCTTTGATCCGTTGCGTGACTTGAACGAGCCGCTGATCGTACGATACGAGCATAACCATTTTCGAGGTTGGCGTGAATTTTCCTGGCAACTTTTCCGTCTATCAACATAGTGGCCTAAAGGTCTAGACCAAGCGGTATCGTTTTAGTCATAATCAGATCATTTATGATCGCTGCTCAAAGCGGTTGTTTTCGCGTGGCAACCGGGCCGATGAACGACAACTTCAAAATGGTAGCAAGCGTCTGAACAAGCGTTAGTTTTTCCGACAGTTCCACAGGATCGACAATAACTAGCGAAATACAGAAGCAATTCGTCTGTGTCCCGCGAATCCAGTCGCCGATTGGCGTCGGAAACTCTTACGAACTCACCTGAACACAGGGCTGGTATGGCAATTATATTCACGCCTGCATGATACATGGGCTCAGACACTAACAATCTCACGCTCTAACTTCCAAAATGGGAGGGGCCTGTCCTATGCTGGCAAAGCGATGCCCCATAGTCAGAGCTTTGCTGAGCATTGTCGAGAGGAGTTATTATGGATGAAAGGACGATTGCGGTCGTAATTGTCGGTTTATCGATCTTTGCAGTAGGAGCGGCAAATGCCCAAACTACGGTGTCGGCTTCAGGTAACTCGCCAGCCGCTATCACCGCGGCAGTGGATGCTTTCAGGAACGATCTCGGCACATTGAATCCAAACGTGGCGGGTTCATTCGGTAGTGGCCGGCGAGAAATCAATTGGGACGGAGTACCTGATGCTCTTTCCGCACCGAACAATCTACCGGCTGATTTCTTCAACGTGAACTCGCCGCGCGGGGCAGTATTTTCAACCCCTGGCACTGGTTTTCAGGTGAGTGCCAACGCAGGCATTGCCCCTATTCAGTTCGACAACATCAATCCCACGTATTCGGCCACGTTCGAGACGTTCAGTCCGCAGCGGCTTTTCACTTCTCTGGGTAACAACACCTTGGATGTAAATTTTTTCATTCCTGGATCGGACAAGCCTGCCTTAACCCAAGGCTTCGGGGCGGTGTTCACCGACGTTGACTTGGCAGATACCACCTTGATCAGCCTGTTCGATGTCTCGAACAATTCACTCGGCACATTCTTTGTGCCTGCTACCGCGGGCTCTGAGACATTTTCGTTTTTGGGGATCTTGTTCCCGGATCCCGTCATCTCTCGTGTTCGCATCACCTCCGGCGACGTTCCCGTGGGCAGTATAGATCAAAATGGCGATCCCGCTGACGTAGTTGTCATGGACGATTTCATCTATGGCGAACCGAAGGGCATCCCAGATACGGGTATGTCAGTCGCGCTTTTGGCGATTGCTTTTAGCGCGGTCGAAATAGCACGACGTAAGTGCAAGGAGTATTCTGCTAATCGCACTAGCTAAATATTTGCGAGGAAGGGCTGCAGCTGGTGGCTGAGCTCCGACGAGCGAATCTGCGTTTGATGCGCACAAAGGCGACGGACGCCGCTACATCGTTGAATCGGACGAGCTAGTAAACGCCTTCTTGGAACTGGAAGCGACGCTGCTGCTGTAATTGATTTACCCTTACGCGAGCCGGTCTCTTCTCGGTAGGCTACCGCAACCGATTTGCACCAAACACGGCTACTGAAGCGAGAACAAGAAGCGCAAAAGTTGAACTCAAATCGGGCGCCGCAACCGCTCCATTTGCAGCGTGAAGTTCTGGTTTGCTCCGGTTCCCCATATCCATACATAGGTGCCGGGCGTTACACCGAGGCCCGCAAAGGTCGCGCCCTTGTAGGTCGAACTGTCCGATAGACGATCAGGAGACATAACTTTGTGGAACGAAGAGCAAAAAACCGCTCGCGTCACTGGACATCCCAACAGCGTCTCCACTGCCGCCGTTGGCAATCGTGGTACCCCCGCTCCCGGAGCTTGTTGGCCCACGTAACCCTATGTACATCGACACTGCCCCGAGATTGACTTTCTTTTTAGTGACGACGGTGCGTCAACGCTGAGGGGGTTACTTCGGTAGTGTAGCGACTAGGACATTCCTACAGTTGCTTTAGCTTGGTAAGATCGACCTGGCCAATTATCTCCACAGCGATAGGGGTCTTCTCATCGGCTGCAGTGATTTCCTGCACCTTTTCTACCACACCTCGATGCTGAAGTCGTCGTAATGGCTTGACTACTCGGTCGTAAAAGGTGGCAGCATTCTTGGGAGAAGGATTGTATTCCCAAAACCTTCTTCCGGCTCCGATTTCTATTAGTCGCATTTTACAGTAATCCGGCTCTAGCATTTTGGCGTAATAGGTAACTGAATGATACTCTCGAACCGGCCGGCCCCTAACCGCGGGTTAGCGTTCGTACGAACCGTTTAATCACATTGCCGCTGCGTTTGGCGTCGCCACGATCGCCTTGGCCCGTGGCCACTTTTGTTTTGGCCTTTCTGCGTCGATCTGCGGCAAGGGATCGGCCCACGTTAACCTCTTTCTTGAATTGACCCGCTTTATTACGTCTAACGTAACGTCGATCTCCTTTGCGGGGTTGTATGGTAGTTCGTTTACTCGTCTTTCGTGATCGTTTCATTGATCCTTCCCTTTTGTCTCTTATTTCGCACCCGAATCGATTTTTGGCTGGAACAGCGGGAAACGACGATATTTGATGGAGGCCTCGATGAAGATGGACTGCGGCGGCCGTTGCTAAATTAGCGAAGGCTCGCCAGTACGACACAAGGTGGTGACCGGCACTCTTGCACCATGGTTCGGCAGATCGGCAGCAGCCCGACCGTCACAAGCATTGCCGAACAACCCCTCTGTGAGATTGCGAGCTAACCCTTGGCTAAATCGGCTATGTACTAGGATTTTTTCTGATCCTACAATCCTCCGTCGTCCCAATTGTTTTTCACAATCAGAGTTCTAAATCGGTAACATTAAGAAAGGACGATCTGAGATGCGTTTAACGAATAAAATTAAACAAGCAGGGGCGACTGGATACATTCTTTTGTGGCTTCTCGGAATTCCAATTCCGATTTTGCTCCTGATCTTTCTGCTCCGAGGTTGCACATAAGGTTTGGGCGATGGCTATTGAGATGCAGAAGGAAAAATCTAAGCAACAGGAGTCGCGAGATTTCTTTTGCCTGGTGAGCGACACTTTTCGGATTTTTGCAAGGAGCTCGTCGACCGTGCTCGGTAGCGCTTGGGCTTTTGCCAGCGCTGTTCTCATTATCGTCATTTGGGGACTAACCGGCCCCACGTTTCATTATTCGAATACCTGGCAGCTCATTATTAATACCGGAACGACCATCGTTACTTTCTTGATGGTGTTTCTCATTCAGAACACGCAGAACCGCGATGCCAAGGCGGCTCATTTGAAACTCGACGAATTGATTCGAGCGGTGAAGGGCGCTCGAAATGAACTTATCGATCTGCAAAAACTTTCCGATGAAGAGCTCACCAGCCTTGAGAAACAGTTCGAGCGAGTTCGCAAAAGAGCAGGAACCAATGCTGGCGACACCAGCCAAGAAAAAGGAAAACGTGGGGCGCTCCCTGAGCGCCGATCGGCGCCGCGCGGCCAAAACCAAGGCGAAGAAGGGACAGAGCGACCGAGGCGAAACTTAGGCAGTGTTGCCATGGCGCAGTAAGCGCGCCGTGACCGAGGCGCGCATACGGCGGGTGGGCGCGCGGTCATTTTGCAATTATGAAAATCGCTCAGGTAGCTCCGCTCTATGAAAGCGTGCCGCCACGCGGTTACGGCGGAACGGAGGGCGTGGTCTCTTATTTAACGGAAGAACTCGTGCGACAGGGAGAAGAGGTTACTCTTTTCGCCAGCGGCGACTCCAAGACAGCCGCGCACTTGATTCCAATCTCTCGGCAATCGCTGCGATTGGGCAAGGCCGTAGACTCGCTTGCCCATCATATCGTCCTGCTGGAGGAGGTCTTTCACCGCATCGATCAATTCGACATTGTTCATTTTCATATCGACTATCTTCACTTCCCTCTCTCGCGTCGGGCTCCCTTTCCGCAAGTAACCACATTACACGGCCGGCTGGATCTGCCCGATCTGCCGCCGGTTTACAATCGTTTTCCCGATATGCCTGTTGTCTCCGTATCGCATTCGCAGCGCCGCCCACTGTTGCAAGCTCGATGGGTCGGGACGGTTTACCATGGACTGCCCGCCGATTCTTTCAGGTTCCGGGAAAAGCCCGAGGACTATCTGCTCTTTCTCGGACGGGTCTCACCGGAAAAACGAGTGGACCGAGCCATCGAGATCGCCCGGCGATCTGGCCGCAAACTCAAGATCGCCGCCAAGATCGACCGTGCCGATCGCTACTACTTCAACAAACATATCAAGCATCTGCTGAACGAACCTTTCGTCGAGTTCATCGGTGAAGTTCGACATCCGGAAAAAAACAAACTGCTTGGCGGAGCTGCCGCGTTGCTCTTTCCCATCGATTGGCCGGAGCCGTTCGGGCTAGTAATGATCGAGGCGCTTGCGTGCGGTACGCCAGTGATCGGTTTTTCGTGCGGTTCGGTGCCCGAAATTATTGTTGAAGGAGAGACAGGTTTTATCGTCGACGATATCGATCGGGCGGTGGAAGCAGTGCCGAAAATCGATCAAATCAGCCGCGCTCGTTGCCGGCGCGAATTCGAAGAGAGATTCACCGATAAGCATATGGCCGAGGATTACCTCGGGATTTACCACCAATTGCTCAGCGGATCTTTCCCTCAGGCAGCAGCCTAGAAACGGTCCACGCGACAAACAGGCCCGCAATCGTCCCCACAAGGCGAGACCTTGTCCTCACAAGCTTCTTAAATTCGTGAATCAGGTGCCTGTCCGCGCGTCCGACTCCGTCGCGGCAATCAAGCCGTGCTGGTAAGACCAGAATTGAGGTGTGGTTCGAAAGAGAGATTGGAAGTAGCGGTAAGAGTACGATGAAGCTTGCGCTAAGACGCTCGTTCCTAGGTTTGCTGCTCCTGGCTTTATTCAGCGGCCTTGGCAGTCGCACCTTCGCGCAGTCCGCACCTCTCGACCTCTGGCCTTCCAACACTCAGCTCAGGATTCGAGACGGCAGCACGCTCAACTACAGTATTACTGCGCGGATCGGCTACTTCGAGGTCTACTTCGATTCTAATAACAAGGCGACCTGGGCGGACGCGGTCGCGCCCTACGCCATACATACTGGTGGGAAGATCCGTATCCACGGGTATTTGGCAAGCCCAATGGTCGGCGGGCCGTATCCGGCAATTGTTATTGGTCATGGCCACCATGGGCACGGGAGCCCGGACGAGGCAATGCTCCTGGCATCGCTGGGATACGTCGCACTCTCAATCGACGGACCCGGTCAGGGCCTCTCTACCGGACCACCAGATACCGAACAGGGATGGATTTCGGTTGAAAAAGTTATGAATGTGCCGGCCCCTTCCGTGAGCTACCTGTACCATTACGCGTACGCGGGCATGCGGGCATTGACCCTGTTCGAGAAATTGTCAGATCTACCGCTGAACCCCTTCCGCATTGACCGGAAGCATTTGGGTGTGATCGGGGCTTCGATGGGGGGACAGTTCACCTACTACATTAACGGCGTGGACGACCGAGTGAAAGGAGCGGTGGCAATCGCCGTGGCGGGTGGTTGGCGATCCATCGCGTTCTATCCGGGCGCCTGGCTCTATCACGGCCTCTACTATTACACGCGGGACGGGCTGCAAAGCGGACTCGACTATCTTAACACCGTCTCGAACGTCTGTACCGATCCGACACTTACCACATTCCTGAATTATTTTGATCCGATCGCCTATGCACCGACGCAGCACGGGCCGCTGCTGACCATCATCGGCACACACGACCAGTACTTCACCGTCCCGGCTATCAATTCCACCTACGACCGAATTGCCAGCGCAGGAACGAGCGCACGATTCCTCAAGCGGATTATGATGAATCCAAACGGCAAGCACGGGGTCGTGACGAATGGAAATCTCTATACAAACCTGTCTGAGGCCATCCAGCTAGTCGACTCCTGGCTGAAGTATTGCTTCAAGCATGGACCGTCGCCGCCGGGCACGCCGAGGGTTTACATGCGGGCGACACCGACCACGATGGTCTTTCATGTGACGGCTCCTGCCGGTGGGAGCGCGATCAATAAGGTGCAGCTCGTTTATGCCTCTCAGATCGATACCACCCCTTCGACGGTTTACGATTTCACCCACATCGTCCTGTCGTGGAACGGCTCGGAATATGTCGGGACGATTCCGATTGGAACGCTTCCCCCGACGGGACCGCCGGTCACTCCGAATAACATCATCTATCTCGCACGGGTAAAAGACCAAGCTAACTACATAGTGACGTCCAAGCTTTACTACCGGTCGGGCGTGATGGCCTTTGGGCAGGGTTTCCTGCCGATCATCGAGCACTACTACGGGGATACGCTGCCAGTCCCGCCGCCACCTTATTGCCCTTGATTGTGGCGAAACCAATCGAGAGCCGTTCCGGCCAGTCTGTTGATCGGTCACGCGCACAGGGCGATGATTTGTGGCTATGCCATAGCCGAGTAATATCATACTTCTTTTCTCCGCAGTTAACGATATAGTCACTACCGGAAGCGGTCGCATTTATTGACTAGCGCCGAAACACCAGCCACAATCGTTTAGTGTCGAACCATTAGACCGAGGACTAGTCCAATACCCAACGCAGCGAAAACTGCCTTGATCGGATTCTCGCGCACGTACTCTTCGCCGTCTTCTTGCCATGTGCGAACGCGCTTTTTCGTTTCATCCCAAGATTGCTCGGCCTTGCCTCCATAATCTTCCGCCTCCTTGGCAGTTGCCGATTCTAAAGCGTCGGCGGCGCGTTGCGCCCGCGCCTGGGTGCTTTCCAGTTTATTTTCGGCGGCGGCGATTCCGACGCCAGGATTCATATTTTCG
>JBKPMO010000125.1:0-25068 GCA_046732175.1 Verrucomicrobiota bacterium | reverse complement strand
GGGACCGCGGTTGGAAAGCCATCATACACAAGCGGAAAGAGCGTCGACGACGTAGCTACCAACACGTCTAACCAGACGATGCAGCCAACCGTTTCACAACGTACAGCCTAACTTTCCGATGACTAACACACCCTCATTTGGAAGCATCCACGGCAATTGATAAGCATGTTCATGTTGTCTTCGGGGGGCCTCCATTTGGTAACAACACCAGATCCGGAAATTATATGTCTTGCTGCTGCGTTGCAGGACCACTGGAAAATTGATCGGATGGCGCCAGGTCATTGCACTGGGGAGTCAGCTTTTGCCGTTTTTCACAAAGCATTCGGTAATCAATATGTCTGCGCGGGACTGGGCAGTGTTATAGATCTTCCGTAACCCGTCGATACAAGGTGACGAATTTCAGTAGCCTACGAAGCATCTAACCAATCGATGAAGCCAACGCCTCAATCGGAAGTAAGTTTAATGTGTTTGCTACCACACCCCGCCGTGGCTTATCTCTTTCTCGTTAGATGACTTAATGCGCAGTGTGCAAATCGAGCTTCTCGCAGACCGGCCAGAGTTCATTCCCACTCTCGCAGAGTGGCACTTCCGTGAGTGGGCATATCTGCGGCCCGGCGATTCTGTTGCAAATCGCGTTCGGCTACTTCAGAAGCGGTCGGGCTGTCGCGAGCTTCCTATCACGTTCGTTGCTTCGTCTGGTACAGATTTGCTTGGCTCGGCCATGCTCATTCACCACGAGATGGACACGCATCCACAGTTCACTCCTTGGCTGGCCGGGGTCTTCGTTGCTCCGGCTCATCGCCGCCACGGCATTGGACGTGCGCTCGCCGAACATGTCGTCCGTGAGGCAGGCGCGCGCGGCTATTCCACGGTTTACCTTTTCACGCCCGGCGCTCAGGACTTCTTTTCCCATCTCGGCTGGAGTATCGTCGAGCACACTCGCTACCGAGAGACCGATGTCACGATCATGTCCTATACCCAAGTCACCTAACCAGGCGCTGGGAGCGAACCGCTGACCGCCGTGTAAATTTACTTTTGATGACTTCAACACTAAAAGCGGAAGCACAGCGCGCTGTCGACGGCGGTCGCTCAGCTTTATCTCGTTCGGGCGCAGGTTCCCAGGAGGTCACATGAAGAAAGGTTCGCTTCCACCACCAACCATCCACCTTGCAGCCGCAATTCTCGGCATTTGGAAGCTTAAATCGCGAGAGGATGTGGACGCTACGGGAAAAGTCCACATTGATCCGTTTCTCGGTCGAGATCCACTTGGTATACTTTGCTTTGGGCCAGCTCACTTTGCCGCCCAATTCATGAACCGCGAGCGATCCGCCCAGGAAAATATGCTACAGCGCGTTCAAGCCGAAAATAATACTGTCGGTGTTGACGGATACGATGCTTATTTCGGTACTTATAGTATCGACGAAATCGCAGGCACGCTCACGACGCATCTTGAAGGATCAATTTCTCCGGCCAATATCGGTGCCACATATGTTAGAGACGCGCGTGTAGTGGGCAATGAGCTCTTTATCCGGCTACAGACATCCGCGCTCGATGGTACAGCCGTAACGCGAACAAACACTTTCTCCCGCATAGGTTAGCCTCACAGCGTGCGCCCTAACCAATCGCTGGCCACTGTGTTGTTCACGTCTGCTTTTATGAAACAGTTTCTGGTCCTTGCCGCAGTCTCTCGCCACCGGTGCCTCACTCCGTCTCGTTAGGCGCCACCGGCTATTAACTGCTCAACCACATCTCACCACCATGAAATCGCCAACTACCTCGTTCGCCCCACCAGGATGGCCCACTGTGATCCCGCGGCTTGTCTCGGTTGATGCGAAAGGCTTGGTGGCATTCATCAAGGAAGTATTTGGCGCCACTGGAACCTACCACAAGAATCGTCCAGCCGAGATGAAGATCGGCGGGTCCGTCATCATGGTCACAGACGCAGGAGTTCGTGAGCCCGCGCCCGGATTCCTATATGTCTATGTAGCGGATGCGGACAAGACCTACGACCGTGCGCTCGCTGCCGGTGCCCGGTCGCTGGAAAAGCCAACTGATCAGCCGTACGAGATCGCCGCGCTATGGTCCGAGACAGATGGGGCAACACCTGGCAGATCGCTACTCGTGCTCACAGGCAAGGCGGCGCCTAACGGCACTCGAATACTACATTTTCCCTCGCTGCTACAGTGTCGCAATCAAGGTTCCGGAACAAGTCTCCGTTCCGGCGCGTAGGGCAACACTTCCGGCAAATCGCCGGCCCGAATTGCCGCCTGCATTTCGCGCCAGAACTTTGGACGAAACAAATCGCCGTGGTGTTTCATCAGCTCGTCGCCGGCGACGCGTGGAAAGAAGAGAAAACGCGAGAACTCTTCCGGGAAAATGTCGTTCACCCGCACGGAAAACCAGGGTTCTGCGGAAATCTCCTCTTCGTAGGTCCGTGATTGCGGCAACTCGCGGAAATTGCAGTCCGTGAGAAAACAGAGCTCATCGTAATCGTAAAACACGACGCGATGGCGGCGTGTCAGGCCAAAGTTTTTGGTCAGAAGATCGCCCGGGAAAATATTTGAAGCCGCCAGGTCTTTAATCGCCGTTCCGTAATCGCAGGCGGCGCTGACGGCGGCGGCATTGTCGGCCTGGGCGAAGAAGAGATTCAACGGCCGCACTCGTCGCTCGACGTAGGCGTGACCGATGATGACATCGTCACCCTCGATTCGCACGATGCTGGCCGTATCGCGCAGTAATTCTTCCAATAATGAACGATCAAAGCGATTCCGCGGAATGCGCAGGTGCTCGAATTCATGCGCCTCGATCAATCTTCCGGCGCGATCGTGCTCGAAGACGAGTTTGTAGCGCCGCATGACATCGTTGCGATCGCTGTCCTTTGGTTGGTCGAAGTGGTCGCGAATGAGTTTAAAGACGACGTCATAACTCGGCAGGGTGAAGACGATCATGACCATGCCGCGGGTGCCTTCGGCCTGAACGAAGTGGTCGCCGGAATTCTGGAGCTGCCGCACGAAATCGCGGTAGAACTCGGTCTTGGCGTGGCGGTTGTAACCGATAGCGTTATACAGATCAGCCAGTCGTTTGCCCGGCATCAAATCGCGTAGCCAGCGCACGAATGCGAATGGGCACGGCGCATCGACGCGAAAATAAGCGCGAGTAAAAGAGAAAAGAATGGCGAGATCGGCTTCACCGACGAGCAGTGCGTCAAGAACGATGCCGCTTTCGTCCGGATGAGACAGGGCGAAAGCGATCGAAACTGAGGTATCGCGGCGAAGTCCGCGGCCGACGATGTAGGCGCCGCGGCCGCGATAAAAAACAGCATTCACAATTTCAATGCTGGCGGCATCTGGCAGCGCTGCTTCGAGACGTTTCGCCGCCAATTCCACCGACTCACGCAGATTACTCCAATGTTCCAGCGCGAACCCGCCCACGCCTTCATCGGTGAGCAACTCGGCCATCAACTTCGCCATCTTTCCGCCTGAGTAAGCGCGCGCGATTTGGTGCTGTTCGCGGGCGGACGCGTCGAAATCCGTGTCGACAAACTCGATTGCCTGGTTCACACCCTCGGTCGCAAAGACGCGGCGGGTGAGCGAATTGAAGAAGCTTTCGGCGATTTCCCAACGATCGGATTTCGCGATCAGTGCGGAATAGGCCGCCTTGGTCGCGCTCCAGATCGAGCGATGATCAAGCCGATCGGCCATCAGCTCGCGCGTTCGATGTGTCAGACTGTCGAGGATGAGAGAATAAAGCCGGAGCCGTTCGCGCGAATCATCGAAACTGCCGCGCCAGTTGCGGGCAAGAAAACGGTCGCGCGCGCGGCGCGTGATCTCGTCGAAATGCCGTTCGTATTCGACAACTGCATCACGCGCTGCTTCCGCGCAAAGCGCTGCGAGACGACTATCGGTCAGGGAGTCACGTTCCATTCCAAATCGGAAAGGCTCTGTCTAATCCCGAAGGGATGACCGGAAATTAGCCGGTGGTACCAACCACCGGTTAGTGCAGTATAACGAGTTCCAAGCCCCGGCAGGGGCGCAGGAGAATTGCAAATTATGCCATCCACTCATCTGAGTTTGCACTATCACATTGTTTTCGGAACCAAAAATCACGAACCCATTATCCAACCGTCATGGGCGCGGGAAATTGCACGCCTATCTTGGCGGAATAATCCGAACGGCAAATGGAATTGCCGAGAGCGCGGGCGGCGTCCCCGATCACGTGCATTTGCTTGTCGGTCTTCGTGCGACCCACTGTTTGGCTGACGTGCTACGCGAGTTGAAATCGGTTTCAGCGGCTGGGTTCGCGATGAGATTGGTGTCCGTAATTTTGCGTGGCAGGAAGGCTACGGTGGTTTTACGGTAAGCGCCTCTCAGTGCGAAACGGTTCGTCGTTACATCGAGCAACAAGAAGAGCATCATCGCACACGTACCTTTCGCGAGGAGTACGTGGAATTGTTGCGACGTCACAAAATCGAATTCGACGAGCGCTATCTCTGATTCCGGCGCCCCGTTGGAGCTGGATAATGTTATTGTTTTCATCCGGTGGTTTGCACTACCGGCTAATCTCCAGAAACCCTCCGGGTTCATGCTGAATAGGCATCCTCCTTCCACCGGAGGGAGAAAAAAATCGGCACCAAGGCGGGACGACTGAGTTTTTCAACAGTCTCCTAGGCTGTTCTGATTAGCCTTTGGCGCTAATCAACGAGTGCCACTTTTTCGAAGGGGCGCGCTTTAACGCTAGTCCCGCCCGGACCGCGTCCCTCCGTCGAGGGCACATTGTAAACGCTAATGAAATTGCTCTTGTTCGGTCGAACCAGTGAGCGCCGCGGTTGAGGTCTCGCCACCTGCGATCACCTTTGCCACTTCGTCAAAGTAACCAGTACCCACTTCACGTTGATGTTTCGTCGCGCTATATCCCTCAGATTCGGCGGCGAACTCTGATTCCTGCAATTCCGAGTAAGCCGCCATCCCGCGATCGCGATAGCCGCGCGCGAGTTTAAACATGCTGTAGTTGAGCGTATGAAAACCGGCCAGGGTAACGAACTGAAACTTGTAACCCATCGCGCCCAACTCGCGCTGAAACCGTGCGATCGTTGCAGAATCGAGTTTCGCTTTCCAATTAAACGAGGGCGAGCAGTTGTAAGCGAATAGCTTGCCGGGAAATTTCGCATGAATACTTTCGGCAAACTTTTTTGCTTCATCGATGTCCGGCGTCGATGTTTCAAACCAGAGCATGTCGGCATACGGCGCATAGCTCAGGGCACGCGCGATCGTCTGATCGATCCCGGCCCGGACTCGGAAGAATCCTTCGTTCGTTCGTTCGCCAGTGAGAAATTCGTGATCGCGATCATCCACATCGCTGGTGAGGAGCGCGGCGCCACCCGCGTCGGTGCGCGCAATCAGAATGGTCGGCACATCAGAGACATCCGCAGCCAGCCGCGCGGCGATGAGATTGCGGATGGCGTTGGCTGTTGGGACAAGGACTTTGCCGCCCATGTGACCGCATTTCTTTTCGCTCGCGAGCTGATCTTCGAGATGAACTCCGGCCGCGCCGGCTTCGATCATCGCTTTAATTAATTCGAAAACGTTGAGCGCTCCGCCGAAACCGGCTTCAGCATCGGCGACAATGGGAACAAACCAATCGATGTCGTTTTTCCCTTCCGCGTGCGCGATCTGATCAGCGCGCTGCAACGCTTGATTAACGCGTCTGACCACGGCAGGAACACTGTTAGCGGGATACAAACTTTGGTCCGGGTACATTTGGCCGGCGAGATTTGCGTCCGCCGCCACCTGCCAGCCGCTGAGATAGATCGCCTTTAATCCAGCGCGCACCTGCTGCACGGCTTGATTGCCGCTGAGTGCACCAAGTGCGGCGACGTATCGCTCGCTCTGAAGCAATTCCCACAACTTTTCCGCGCCACGCCGCGCCCAGGTGTGCTCGATGATGAGGCTGCCTTGAAGCCGACGAACATCGTCCATCGAATAGATGCGCTCAATCCCGCGCCAGCGCGGATCGTTCGACCAGGTTGGTGTGCTTTCCCTATTCACGCGCGTTATCCACCCAATCAGCCGAGCGCATCATAGCCTGGCAGGGTGAGAAATTCGGCAAACTGATCATCCGTCGTGATTTTAGCAAAAAGCTCGCGCGCGGTGTTGAACTTGTTGTTGGCCGGCGCTTTCACCTTCGCCAGCTCTTCCTCGAGCACGCTTCCGAACAATTCCTTCGTCACCTTGCGTCCATCACTCAGCACGCCGTGGGAATTTCGAATCCATTGCCACACCTGGGCACGCGAAATTTCGGCGGTGGCGGCGTCTTCCATCAAATTAAAGAGCGGCACTGCGCCGCGTCCGCGCAGCCATGCCTCGAGATATTGCACACCGACGCTCACGTTTTGGCGCAAGCCGGCTTCGGTGATCGGTTCATTTGGTTGAAAATCAAGCAGATCGCGCGCCGTCACCTTCACGTTGTCGCGTTTGCGATCGATCTGGTTCGGCTGCGGCATCACAGCATCGAATGCTTCGGTTGCCAATTGCACCATTCCCGGATGCGCCACCCAGGTGCCGTCATGGCCATCGTTGGCTTCGCGTTCCTTGTCCGCCCGCACATTCGCGAATGCCTGCTCGTTTTTCGCTGGATCATCTTTCACTGGAATGAAAGCGGCCATTCCGCCCATCGCGAATGTGTTCCGTCGGTGGCACGTTTTGATGCAAAGCAGCGAATAGGAATGCATGAAATGCGTCGTCATCGTAATCAGCGCGCGATCGGCCAGTACGAAGTCCGGCCTGTTCCGAAACTTTTTGATGCAGGAAAAAATGTAATCCCACCGTCCGCAATTCAGTCCGGAGGAATGGTCGCGCAGTTCGTAAAGGATTTCGTCCATCTCAAACGCGGCCGGAATGGTTTCGATGAGCACGGTGGCGCGAACGCTGCCGCGCGGAATTCCCAACTCGTCCTGCGCGAGATTGAAGGCGTCGTTCCAAATCCGCGCCTCTAGATGGCTCTCCATCTTCGGAAGGTAAAAATACGGCCCGCTGCCACGATTGAGAAGCTCGCGCGCGTTGTGGAAGAAGTAGAGACCGAAATCGAACAAACCGCCGGCGACAGGCTGGCCATCCACGAGCACGTGCTTCTCGACCAAATGCCAACCCCGTGGCCTGACAAGCAACGTAGCCAGCTGCTCGCCCAGCTTGTATTCTTTCCCTTCCGGGCTGCTGAAGCTAATGGTGCGCCGGATGGCATCGCGCAGATTGATCTGGCCCTCAATCATGTTGTGCCACGTCGGCGAATTCGCATCCTCGAAATCCGCCATAAACATTTTCGCACCAGAGTTAAGGGCGTTGATTACCATCTTGCGATCGGTCGGCCCGGTGATCTCGACGCGGCGATCGCGCAGATCGGCCGGAATCGAAGCGCAGGTCCAATCGCCATCGCGAATGTGTTTCGTTTCGCTGAGAAAATCGAGCGACTCGCCCGCATCTAACCGAGCCTGACGCTCCTGCCGGCGCTTTAAACATTCGATCCGGCGCTTCGCGAGTTCGCGCTGCAATTTCGCCACCAACGCAAGCGCATCGCGGGTCAGGATTTGATCGAATCCCGAAGCAATTTCGCCGCGAATTTCAATTCCATCAGGCAGATTCGTCATAATTAGGGGTTAGGGTAGCGCATCGCTACAGTTGTGAAAGCCGCGGCCGGCGACTCCGAAAGCATTCGCGAGCGAGGCCGCGGCTAAAGCATGACAAAATCATGTGTCATGGATATAAATGCGTCCATGAAGCTTCGACTCTTCGTGGTGTTTTCAATGGCCGCCTCGCTTACATCGTTTGCCCAACAAACGCCGCAACAACTGGCCGATGCCGAGCTGCCTTCACTGCTGAGCATTTACAAGGACATTCATACTCACCCGGAACTGTCGACTCAGGAACAGCGAACTGCGGCGCTACTGGCGAAGGAATTGAAAGCGACCGGCTGCGACGTGACCGAAAACGTTGGTAAGTACGAAAACGCCGATCAGAAATGTTATGGCGTTGTTGGCCGGATGAAAAACGAAGACGGGCCAGTCGTGTTGGTGCGGACTGATCTTGACGCGTTGCCCGTCCAGGAAGAAACCGGGTTGCCCTATGCCAGCAAGGTTGTGACAAAAAATGAGAAGGGCGACGACGTGCACGTGATGCATGCCTGCGGACACGACGCTCACATTTCGATGCTCATCGGCGTGGCGCGTTCACTCGCGAAACTAAAAGACCAATGGCACGGCACGATCGTGTTCGTTGGGCAACCGGCGGAAGAACTCGGCACTGGCGCGCGCGCCATGTTGCGCGACGGACTTTACAGCCGGTGGCCGAAACCGAATTACGCGCTCGGATTTCACGACAAAGCCGATCTGGAGATCGGCCAGATCGGCGTTACCGAGGGTTACACGTCCGCCAATGTCGATTCGGTTGATGTGACGGTGCACGGCATTGGTGGCCACGGCGCGTATGTCTACCGAACCAAAGACCCGATCGTGCTGGCTGCGGAAATGATCAACCAATGGCAAACGATCGCGAGCCGCGAGAACAATCCGCTCGACCCCATTGTCGTCACTGTTGGATCGATACACGGCGGGACCAAGCACAACATCATTCCGGATGAAGTGAAAATGCAGCTGACGGTTCGAACCTACAAAGCGGAGGTACGAGAACGCGTCCTCGCCGCAATCGAGCGCATTGCCAAGGGATCCGCGGCCGCCGCAGGGCTGCCAGCTAACAAAATGCCGACCGTGACCGTGGCGCGCGATCACTTCGCACCCGCGATGTACAACAATTCCGAGCTAACCAAACGACTCGTCGCAGTTTGGAAAAAAGCGCTGGGCGATCAGAACGTCGAAATGGTCGACCCGACGATGGGAGGGGAAGATTTCTCCGAATACAGTTTGCTGCCGGAACGTTCGATTCCTGCCGTCAATTTTCATGTCGGCGCGGTGGAACCGGCAAAATTAGCAGAATCAAAAAAGCCAGGCGCGGCGCCACTTCCAACCCTGCATTCGAGCAAGTTCGCACCGGTGCCGGAACCGACCATTCGGACTGGGGTGGTGGCAATGACGGCCGCGGTGCTGGATTTGATGAAGAAATAGATGCGTTCCTCGACCGTCTCGCGGTGTTCTGGGGAGCGAAGGCTGCTAGCCTGCCCTGCTCGGCAGCTTGCCGAGCAGTCCGCATCTCGTGCGCCTGCAATTTCGATTAAATAATCACAATGCGAAGAGCAAGCTGCTCTTCGCTGCAGGCTGGCAGCCTGCGCTCCCCGTTTCATTTCACCCGGATGTTCTTCCGCAGAAATGTCGGGACGTCCAAGTCCTGTCCCTCGACAATCGTTGGTTCGCTCTTTTCAAAGCGGCCCCGAGTAACCGGCTCAAATTGCAAAACTTCCTGGCGAGCGGCGGCTTTTTCGCGCTTCAGGGTTTCAGCCTCAGCCTTTGGCGCAATTAGCGGTTTCTTTTTCGGCGGAATGATTCGCGGCGTCGGCGACTGAGGCGGCGAATCCTCTTCCATATGCTCCTCGACTAACGGGGTTGTCTCAGGCATTTCGCGCGGCGGCAAATTTTCTTCGATCACCGGCTCGGACTGCAAAATTTCCGGTCCCTGGAAAACAGGCTGCACCGGCTCCGACTCGATCGTCGCCGGTATGTTCGTCGCCTCGGATTCAACGAACGACCCGATTGCCGGTTCCAGTGGCGTTTCGATTACCGGCTGGGACGCTTCTATAACCGGCTCCGGCGGCGGGGCGCTTACCCGGCGCTTTGATTTCCGCGATTGGTTTGTTGTTGTAGCCGGGGTCGGTGACCCCGGGTCCGAGCCGGACAGGCGTACGGCGTCAGCGACGCCGGCTAAAGCTCCGTCGGCGGGCAGCGAGCTGAGCAATGTAACGCTCAACCGATCGCCCATCCGGCCGTCAACTGCTGTCCCGAAAAGGAGCTGCGTCTCTTCGCCAATGTGTTTGTTCAAATCGCGCATCAAGATTTCCACTTCCGACAGGGTCATGCCCGGACCGCCGGTGATTTGCACCAGCACGCTCGCGGCGTCAGCGAGTGAGCGCCCGCGATCCATCAAAGGATTCTTCAACGCCTGTGCCAGTGCCTGATGCGCACGATTATCCGAATCGCTTTCGCCAAAACCAAAGAGACACCGTCCACCGCCGCCGCGCAGTGCCGCGAGCAAATCATCAAAACCGATGCGCATGATTCCCGGCCGCTGGATCAAATTTACAATCGAACGCAAACTTTGGCTGATCGTCATGTCGGCGACCGCAAAGGCCTGATGGATACCGGCTTTGGGCGCCACCATATCGGCCATGCGATCGTTTTCGAAACAGACGACGGCATCGGTGGATTCGTGCAAACGAGCAAGGGCATCGCGAGCCTGAGCGGCACGACGTTTCCCTTCGAAGGTGAACGGCACAGTCGCGAATGCGATCACGAGCGCGCCCATCTCACGCGCGATTTGAGCGATCACCGGTGCTGCTCCGGAGCCGGTGCCGCCGCCGAGGCCGGCACAGATAAAGATGAGCCGGGCTTGCGTCAGGGCTTGGCGGATTTCATCGGCTGCTTCCTGCGCGGCATCGAATCCCAGTTCGGGATCGCCGCCGGTGCCGAGTCCGCGCGTAATCGAGCGTCCTAGTTGCACTTTCACGGCTGCCACTGAGCTGGCGAGGGATTGCGCGTCGGTGTTGGCCGCGATGAGATCGGACTTGTCCATCCCATCGAGGACAACGCGATCCAGTGCATTTGACCCCGCGCTTCCCACCGCGATCACTTTGATCGGGATGATTTGCTCTTCTCGTTCCGGCAGACTGTAGTTTCGGCTTAGTTGAATCATGTGGTTCTTCCTTGTCTAGTTATCGTTAGGACAAATTCTCTAACATTTTTGCACTTCGGTCATCGCATTCCGGGAATAAAACGGCTGAAAATGCGACCAAATCCGCGTCGTTGCGGCCGTTCCGCCTGCACCGCCTGTGCGTATTTGATCAGCCCGATTGCGGTGGAAAACTGCGGGTTCTGAAAGGCCGACGTTAATCCCGACATCGTCTGCGCATGTGCAACCCGCGCTGGAATTTCAAAAATTTCCTCGGCCAGGTTATCAATGCCCCGAATCAGGCTGCATCCGCCCGTGATGAAGATGCCTTCGCCGATAAAATTGATGAACGATTCTTCTTCCAGCGTGCGCCTGAGCAGCTCGAGTGTCTCTCGCACCCGCAAATGAATGATGGTATTGAGCGTCTCACGTTCCACTTCCTTGCCGGCAAAACCGGAATCGTCCTTTAACACCACCGTTTCCCCCGGAAGACAATTTCCAAGAATCACGCTGCCTTCGTCGATTTTTAACTTCTCCGCGCGCGCCATCGGAATGCGCAGCCCCATCGAGATATCGTTCGTAATATGATCGCCGCCGATGCCGAGAGTACCACTCTGCTTCACTGCGCCATCGACATAGAGAATGAAATCGGTCGTGCCGCCTCCCATGTCGATCACCAGTGCTCCCATGTTTTTTTGCTGTTGGCTCAAGACCACCTGAGCGGAGGCGAGCGGATTAAAGACGACATCTTCCACCTCCAAGGGCAGTTCCTTGACGCAGCGAATGGTGTTTTGAATACGAGTGCGCACACCATGAATGATGTGAAAATCCGCTTCCAGCTTGTGACCAAGCATGCCGATGGGATTGAGCACGCCGTCCTGGCCGTCGACGTGATAGTGCTGGATGATGGAATGGAGAAACGCGTTCTGCGCCGGAATGCTCACTTCGCGGGCATTGATCTTCACGTCCTCGATGTCCTGCTCGTCGATTTCATCATGATCGTCCGGCAGAATGGCGCAGCCACGGTTGTTGAAACTCTGAATGTGCGCGCCGGTCACGCCGACATAAACCCCCTTGATCATCACATCGCTTTTCGTTTCGGCGTCGCTTAACGCTTCCAGCACGCATTTCATCGCCGTCTCGAAATCAACGATTTCGCCTTTGCGCACACCCCGCGAAGGCGCCTGCCCGACGCCCAAAATTTTCGTCGTCCCGTCCAGACGCGCTTCGCCGACAACGACGCAAATTTTGGACGTCCCAATTTCCAACCCCACCATCAGATCATTACTGGCCATTTCCGCCTTTCCTTTCTGAGTTTTGTTTTTGCAATGAAAAAGGTTGCGGTCCGTTTTGGTTTTTTCCCGATGCCGGCGGCGCTGATTTTCCCTTTCCCGACGCCGGAGCCGGCGGACGCACCGGAATCGCTTTCATAATGCGAGGCGTCTCCTCCGGATCGATGGTGTCATTAATCACTTCGGCTGGTGGTTTCATAAATGTGACGGGGATGTTCCGTTGCACCAGCAAATTGACCGTTTCGATCTCGCGCCGGGAATCGTCGGCATAAACCAGGAATTGTTCGAGCCGCTGAATCTGTTTTTCGAGCTGATCGAATCCGACGGTGACTCGAGTGTGATTCTTGTCCGTGACCACCAGGCAGTAGCCTTTTGAAAGGTCGATCTCGCGAATTTGGAAACGAGTTTGCATGAAACTACCCGCGCTCAAACGCAGTAATTCCAGGGCCCCCTTGGCTTCGACGGATTGTACAATTTTCCCCGGCTCGAGCGATTCGCTGGTGCAACCGGTGATCAACGGCAGCCCGAGATATTCCGGCAACAATTTTCTTTCCTTCATCAGGACCCCGCGCGCGTCGATCAAAAATGCGACATCAGACTGAAATGGATCGGAAATCTCTTTCTCGCTCGTGATCCAGGCGATCGGTTTGCGCTCGACGATGCGAATGTCGATTTCTCCCGGTAGCTTGCGCACCACCTCCACTTCATCCACCTGCGGCAATTGCTGTAAAGCGCGATGGACCTGCGCGAGGTTGACTCGAAAAATATTTTCGCCTTCGCGCAAATCCGCCGCTCTTAAAACTTGATCGCGCAGCAAACTGCCATCCGTCTGCACATCGATCATCGCCACGCGGTAATCCGAATTCTCAAAAAAGAACCGCCGCATTGCCACGCGCGCGCCAAAAACGCTTCCGCTGCAGACAGCGGCGGCAAGAAGGATTTTGGAGAAGAAAACCAGGATGCGTCGGTTGCGATGTTGCGTGGCTTTGCGCGCGCGCACCTTGACATCAAGCAGATGCTGCTGTTTGCGCTGGCGCGGATTCGAGACGCGCTGGTTGCGGGACCGTTTGCGAGTCGAGTTGCTCACTCTCATTTTCCGCTTTCCCTCCGCGCGCGCGATAATTCAATGATCCGCAGACACAGCTCCTCGTAGCTGATCCCGGCAGCTGCCGCTGCTTCCGGCAACAAACTCGCCTCCGTCATTCCCGGAATAGTGTTTACTTCCAAAACCGTCGGAGCTGCGTTTTCCGGCAGGAGCACATCCACTCGCGAATAAACGCGCAGACCAATCGAGTGATACGCCCGCAACGCCAGGTCCTGAATTTGACGCGTCAAGGTTTCTTCAATCTTGGCCGGGCAAACGTGTTCTGCTCCGCCGCCAGCCTGTGGATTCAGGAATGGATACTTATTGGTGAAATCGTAAAAGCCGCTCTTCGGAATAATCTCGATGATCGGCAGGGTTTGATCGCCCAGAATGCCGACCGTCAGTTCGCGGCCGGGCACGAATTCTTCGACCAGTAACCGGCGATCAAATTTGCGCGCTTCCGCCAACCCGTTCTCGAGTTGATCGGCGCTCTTAATAATATAGATGCCAACCGTTGAGCCCTGTCGTGGCGCCTTAACTACGAAGGGAAGCGGAAGGGTCGGTCGCTCATTCGAGTCGATGATCTGCCAGCGAGGAGTGGTAACACCAGCAGCTTCGAATTTTTTCTTCGACTCGATTTTATCGAACGCGATCCGGCTCTCGTTTACGCCATCGCCAGTGTAGGGAACACCGCGATCTTCCAGAATCTGCTGGATTTGGCCGTCTTCGCCGAAGGTCCCATGAATGGTGAGGAAGGCGATGCCGATGTTCTGTGGGAGCTCGAAATTTTCATCGCGAACATCGATCTCCAAAACTTCCGCCCCGCGCGAACGGAGCGCTTTGGCAACGCCGCGCGCTGTGGCGAGGGAGACATCTCGCTCGGAGCCAGGTCCACCCATTAATACGGCAATGCGTTTTGGTATGTTCATCGCATTATCTTCTCGCCCGATATCGCCAAACTCTGGGTAGCGCGGGCGTCTCGCGTGCTGGTGATCGCGTCCTCGCGATCACAGACTTCCCTAGTGAAGTGTCGCTGCAATAAAGATTGTTTCGGCGAGACGCCGAAAGTCCAAGCCGGACTGGCGTTACGCGCGAGACGTGTGCGCTCCCCGAAATCTCCGCATTCGACTGCATTCCCTTCACGCGTCCTCCCCCACGATTTGCACTTCCGTTTGTAATTCGACCCCGCGTTTCTCTCGCGCGGTTGCCTGGATTTTTTCAATCAACTCCAGCATTTCCGACGCGGTGGCGCCGCCATCATTAACGATGAAATTGCCGTGCACTTCGGAGACGCGCGCTTTCCCGATCGTGCAATTTTTCAAACCCAATTCGTCCACTAATTTTCCCGCCGGAATGCTCTCCGGATTTTTGAAGATGCATCCGGCGCTGGAGGCCGCGGGCTGGGTGGTTTTGCGTTTGTGTTGCGACTCCTCGAGTTTGCGCACAATCTCTTCCTTCGCCGCGGGCGTGCCGCGAAATACGGCCGAAACAGCATACCTTTTTTCCAGAGTCGGAACGTGACGATAGTGCACTTCCATCTCCGACGAAGTCATGACGTGGGCATTTCCTTCGTCATCGAGAACACGCACCTTCACGACATGTTCAAACGTCTGCCCGCCCATGGCGCCGGCGTTCATCCGCAACGCGCCGCCGACTTCTCCGGGAATCCCTTCCATCCATTCCAAGCCGCCGATACTGGCATCGCGGCCCGCATACGCAACCTGCTTCAATTTCGCCGCGACCCCGACCGTAATTTCATTTCCACTGACAGTGATGTTATCGAATTCTCCGCCACAAGGATGAACGACTACGCCTTCGATCCCGCCATCGCGCACCAGGAGATTCGAACCGCGTCCAACGACGAAGAGCGCCAGCTTTTCCCGCCGGCAAAAACGAATCAGTTCGGCCAACGCTTTTTCCCTCCGTGGCTCGACCCAAAACTGCGCCGGGCCACCAACGCGCAGGGTCGTATGTTTCGCCATTGGTTCGTGCAGACGCACGTCGCCTTCTTCGCCAACAATCGCCTTTAATTTCTCCGCTACCACCAATTGCGCTGCCAGAATTGAGAGTTGCTCATGAATGTTTCCGGCACCGAGACTGAGGATGAGATCGCCCGAAGCGAGCATGTTGCCGATGTCACGATGCACGCGCATAAAACGCGATTGATAAGTCACGCCGCGATGACCGTGCGCCGATATGGCATCGGCGATGGTTTGACCGCTGATTCCGGGAATGGGCGGCTCGCTCGCCGGATAAACATCGGTGATAACGACGCGATCGGCCTGATCAAAGGCGGCTCCAAACTCATTGCGCAACGCCTTGGTGCGCGTGTAGCGATGTGGCTGAAACATTGTCAGCACTCGCTTACGTCCCGTCGAACGCGCTGTCGCCAGGGTGGCGCGGATTTCCGTGGGATGATGCGCGTAATCGTCGACCAGCAAAAAGCGATCGCTAGCGTATTTGATTTCGAAACGGCGGCGTGCATGCCGAAATTTGGCCAGGGCGGTGGCGATCTTCTCGAACGGGACGCCGAGCTCGCTCGCCAGCGCAATCACGCCGGTGGCGTTTTGCACGTTGTGCCGGCCAGGGACGTTCAAACGCGCCTCGCCCAGTTTTTCGCCGTCATGAAATACAGAAAAGACTGAGGAAAAATCCTCCAGCGAAATATCCTGCGCGCGATAATCGGCATTCTCGCTAAACCCGTAGGAAACCGAGCGATCGGATTTGCAAACACGCGTGGCGACGGGGTCATCCAGGCAGAAAAAGATTTTGCCGGAGGTTTGTCCGATTAACTGATCAAAGACTGCTTCGATTTCCTTCAGGTCGTCATAAAAATCGAGATGCTCCGGCTCGATATTCAGGACCAGGATATGTTCAGAGTGAAAACAACGAACGGTGCCGTCGCTTTCGTCGCCTTCAGCCACGAAATATTCTCCGCGCGGGTCCCAATGCGCGTTCTGACCGAGAATCGGAATTTCCGCGCCGACGTAATGCGAGGGGTGCAATCCGCCTTCCCTTAAAACATGTGCCGTCATGGCCGAGGTGGTGGTCTTGCCATGCATGCCACAAACGATGATTCCGCGTTTCCCCTGCATGATTGCGGCCAGCGCTTCCGCGCGTCGCGCTGTGCGCGTCCCCGATTTACGGGCGTTAACGAGAATTGGATTATCCGGCCTGATGGCGGAGGAATAGACGATGAGCTCGGCTGCAGCGGCGTCTTCGCTGCGATGTTGCTGGAAAAATTTTAGGCCCAGGCGCTGCAACCGTTCCACCTCGAGCGAGACCGATTTATCCGATCCGCTCACCTGATGGCCAAGCTCAAGCAAAAGGGCGGCCACAGCACTCATTCCGCTTCCGGCCACGCCAATGAGATGGACGCGGTGATGCTCGCGCGTAAGAAAGCGCCCCAGACTGAGTTGAGTAGGCCCGGTTTTCATTCGGCGACGCTGGCGTATTTCTCGATCGTTTCCACCACCGCGCTGGCGGCATTTCGGGTGGAAAGTTTGGCGGCGTTTTGCGACATGCGCTGGAGAGGGCCGTGGTCTTTGACGAACGGAAGGATTTTGTGGGCGAGCGCGTCATCAAGGATTTCCGATTCCTTGAGCACGATGGCCGCCCCTGCCTTGACGAAAACCTCGGCATTACGTGTCTGGTGATCGTCGGCCGCGTAAGGAAACGGAATCAGAACGGCGGGCAGAGCGAAGGCAGCCAGCTCGGCCAGACTGGCAGCGCCCGACCGGGCAACCGCGAAATCAGCCGCGCTATACAATTCTTCCATGCGATGATGAAACGCCGCCACAAAAGCCGGCAGTTTCGCGCGGCGATAATTATCCGCCACAAGTCTTTCATCGCGTGTTCCGGTCAGGTGAATCACTTGCAGCGCCGCGCCATCCAGCGCTGGCAGCGACTTGATCATCGCCTGATTAATTCCGCTCGCTCCCTGGCTGCCGCCCATCACGAGCAGAGTTGTGAGATCCGCTCTTAACCCGAGTTTTTCACGTGCCGCGCCGCGCTCGAGCCGCTGCAACTCCGTCCGAATCGGTGTGCCCGTCACTTCCGTTTTTACTTTCGGGAAAAAGGGCGCGCATTCCTTAAAACCAAGCAGAACGGCCCGCACCAGGCGCGCCGTCAACTTGTTGGCCTTCCCGGGAATGGCATTCGATTCATGAATGAACGTCGGTACGCCCCGCATTTTTCCGGCAAGTACCGGCGCGGTGGAGGTGAACCCTCCCATTCCGAGAACAACTTGGGGATTAAATCGGCGATAGATGGAACGGCAACGCCTGAAGCTTTCGTTAAATCGGCGAACAAATCCCAGGATAGCCGGCGAAAACGGGGATGGCAGACCGATCGTCGGCAATTTCTCGAACGGAATTTCGGGATGTTCCTTTAGGGCGAGCGCGTCGACATCTTTTTCCGAGACAAAAAGCAGAACCTCATGTCCGCGCTCGCGCAACACTTCGGCGACAGCAAGTCCCGGAAAAAGATGCCCGCCAGTTCCTCCACATGCGATAACGGCGTTCATACGACAGCGAATTGCGGATTGATTACATTCATATCCTTGGCGTCATGCGGGCTTGCATGGTAATGCGTTTCGTATTTTCCGGTTCCAGTTTGGCCTGCCGGTAAATACTTAACAAAATACCGATGCCGAAGAGGCAGGCTGCGAGATTCGAGCCCCCGTAACTGATAAACGGCAGCGGCAACCCTTTGTTTGGCAAAAGCGAAGTCGTCACCCCGATGTTCACTGCTGCCTGCAACGCCAACAGCGAAACAATTCCGCAACCAAGGAGCATGCCAAAACGATCCTTGGCGTGGAGCGCGATCATCATTCCGCAAACGATGATAACGATAAAAAGGAACACCACGAGCAAGCTCACACGCAATCCCAGTTCCTCACCAATCATGGGAAAAATGAAATCAGTGTGCGCATAGGGCAGGTAGAGCATTTTCTGACGGCCGTGACCGAGACCGAGCCCTTCCATTCCACCGCTGCCCCACGCGATCAGCGCCTGCATTTGCTGCAGGCCGGCATCCTGTTTGTAATTTTCCGGATGCAAAAATGCCAGGAGCCGATTCATTCGCTCAGGCACGCAGGTAGCGGTAAAGATAAATCCACCGAGCGCGGTCGCGAAGAAGCCTCCGAGCAGAATGGGATTTGTTCCAGCGACGAACATCATCACCAGAGTTGTGGCGCCGATCAGAGCCGAGGTGCCGAGATCGACCTCCGTAATGATAAGTAAAATCAGCAGCGCTGTAACAGCGAGCGGAACGATGAAGCCAAAAATCAGGTTGCGGGTGCGGTTCTCAAAACGAACGAACCACCACGCCAGAAAGAATACCGCGGCGATCTTGGCAATTTCCGACGGCTGAAATGTGATCGGGCCGGCCCCGACCCAGCGGCGCGACCCGTTAATACGCATTCCGAGATGCGGCACGAAACAAAGCGCCAGAGTTCCGAGGGCGAGAAGGAACCACAGCCACCAGGTGTGATACCAGAAATGGTAATCGATCAATGCCGCTCCGATCAAAACCGTCAGCCCGATCCCGAGCCAGAGAGCCTGGCGTTTGATGAAAAAGTAAATATCCCCGTGGGCATCACGCGCAAAAGCGCTGGTGCTGAACAGCATGACGACTCCGATGACGAGCATGGTCAGCACGGCCAGAAAAAGGAAATATGCGCTCTTGCGTTGCATTTAATTCACCAATACGCGTCGATTTTCAGACGATTGAGTAGCGCACGCGTCTCGCGTGATGGTTTCGGCGTCTCGCCGAAACCGGCTTTCGTTGTTGGACGGGCCAAAGAAAGTCCGTAATCGCGAGGACGCGATCACCAACACGCGAGACGGGTGCGCTACCCGGGATTCTCTCGCCACGCCCTTTCTCATTCGTTCCCCTTCTTTGGTTTCGTCGCCTTCGCCGGGATGGTGAGCTTCTGCCCCACTTTCAATTTGTGGGGATCATCGATGTGATTCGCGGCCAGGAGATCGTCGTACGAGACCTTGAATTTCTTCGCGATCGTCACCGGGTTGTCGCCCTTCGCGACGATGTAAACTTTGCCGCCGTCTGGAATTGCATCGTTCGCCTTGGCCTTTTTTGCCGGTTTCGCCGGCGGCGATGGCGTGGCTTTCGCATCCTCGTGGTTGCTCGCCGCCTTGGTCACATGGCTCGAGTTGACGACAGCGATTCCGCCCTGCCGGCTTTTGATTGCGTTGAAGGCGATGATCCCAGCGACCGCGACGACGTGCAGCAACAATACGATTAAGAGCGCCCGGGACAGTTTCATGTTCGGCTCTGACAAATCGTCGAAGTCAGCACCGGAAGCGGTGGCTCGTCGCGTGGTCGCTCGCAGCTTTTTCTTACGCGAAAAAATTCCCCGGAATTTGATCATTTTCATCTCGGCAAAGCGTGAACCAGGCGGCGAAATTGATCGCCGCGATCGGCATAACTTTTGAACATGTCAAAAGAGGAAGTGCCGGGAGAAAATAGGACCACGTCGCCCGGTTTCGACGCCGCGTGCGCCCGTTCCACCGCATCCGCGAGCGAGCGCGCGATTTCGCATCGGGTTATCCCGTGCCAGTCTTCGGCAATCCGGTTCGCCATCTCGCCGAGAAGAATGGCGGCGTGCACTTTTTCTTTGACGACATCGCGCAGCGGCTGAAAATCGAAGCCCTTGTCTTTCCCGCCCGCGATTAAAACCACCGATTTCGTTTGCGCCTGGAGTGCTTTTTCCGCGGCGTCGAGGTTCGTTGCCTTGGAATCGTTAATGTAATCGACGCCGGCGACGGTCCGGACAAATTCGCAACGATGGGGCGCTGGTTCGTAGGCGCAGAGTGGCGCTGCCATTTGTTCGAAGCTCAAGCCGCGAATGTGGCCAACCGCGAGCGTCGCCATTAGGTTTTCGATATTGTGCGAGCCGCGCAATTTCGCATCGGCCAACCGCAACACCGGCGTGGTCTCGAAACAAATCGTTCCATCGAACAAACGAAAATCGGCACGATCGTCATAGGCGCTGAAAGTCAACCGCTGAGCTTTGATCGGCGGCAGTTGTTCGCTCGCATTTACGACCGCGAACTCCTTTTCGGTTTGATAATCAAAAAGACGCAGCTTGGCCGTGCGATATTCCGCGACCGAGGCGTAGCGATCGAGATGATCTGGAGCGAAATTTAACCAGACCGAAATTTGCGGACGAAAACTTTTGATCGTTTCGAGCTGAAACGAGCTCACTTCGACCGTAAGAACATCGAACTTCGATTGGTCGCGCACGACGGCGCTCAGCGGTTTGCCGATATTGCCGCAGGCGACGGTTCGTTGACCGCACGCATTCAGCATTTGCGCTACCAACTCCGTCGTCGTGGTCTTGCCGTTGGTACCGGTGATGGCGATGACGGGAATTTCGCAAAACTGCCAGCCTAGTTCGAGTTCGCCGATGATGTCGACATTGTGCGACGAAAAGTTCTGGGCCAGCGGTGACACCGGATCGATTCCGGGGCTGAGGACAACAAGATCGTAGGAATCGCGATTCGTTTCCGCGTCCGGACCGCTGATCACACGCACACCGTGATCGCGCAGATTTTTGATGGTCGATTCCGGCAGCTTGTTTTCTGTCGCGCTATCCAGCACGCTCACATTGGCGTCATGCGAGCGTAGCAGTAGAGCCGCGGCGGTGCCGCTGAGAGCGGCACCGAGAACGGCGATATTCTTATTCTGGTAAGGCGAGTTCATCTCAGCTTCAGTGTCGCTAAACCGAGCAGCGCAAAAACCGCCGACAAAATCCAAAACCGCACGATGACGGTGTTCTCCTTCCAGCCGACCAATTCGAAATGATGATGCAGCGGCGACATCGCGAAAATGCGACGGCCGGTGAGTTGAAAACTCAGCACCTGCATAATGACCGAGATCGCTTCGATGACGAAAACGCCACCGACAACGGCGAGCAAAAATTCCTGCTTACAACAAATCGCGACCACTCCGATCATGCCGCCGATAGAGAGCGAGCCGGTATCGCCCATGAAGACTTTGGCCGGATGACAGTTGAACCAAAGGAATCCGAGTCCGGCGCCGACGAGTGCAGCGCAAACCACCGTGAGCTCACCGGTGAATGGATAGAATGGGACCTGCAAATACTCAGCGATTTTGAAATTACCGGCGGCGTACGAAAGGAAAGCATAAGCCAGCGCAACGGTGACGGTGCAACCGATGGCAAGACCATCGAGGCCGTCCGTCAAGTTAACCGCGTTAGACGAACCAACGATCACCACCGCAAAAAAAATCAACGTGAACCAACCCATGTTGGTGATCACGGGAACTTTGAAGAAGGGCAGATAAAGAGAGCGGGCCTGGACTTGCAGCAACGGGCTAGTCAGAAAAACGACGGTGACGACAGCGGCGAGCAGCAGTTGCGCGGCGAGTTTCACGCGGCCCGGAATACCATCCGATTTTTTCTTCGTGACTTTGAGGTAGTCGTCGAGAAATCCGAGGACGCCGAGATAAACCAGGCTGAAAAGAACGAGCCAGACGAACCGATTATCGGGGCGAGCCCAAAGGACGCTGGCGACGAAGACGGACCCGATGACAAGCACGCCACCCATGGTGGGGGTACCCTGTTTACCGCCGTGAAGTTCAGCCAGGCGCCGGACTTCCTCGACGCTGCGGATGGGCTGGCCGATTTTAAGCGAGATCAGTTTGCGAATGATGAAATTCCCAAAAACCAGACAAAGCGCGAACCCCGTCACCGCCGCGGCAACGGCCCGGAAGGTGACATAAAAGAAAACGTTCAGGCCGCCGACCTGATCGCTCAAGCGATGGAGATAGAACATCATCGGAGATTTCCTCCGACCGGCTGAAGTTTGACGAATTCATCGAGCACCAGTTCCGTACGGGAGGAGCGACTGCCTTTGATCAGAACCAGATCGCCCGGGCCCACGATCTCATTCAAAATTTCAGCTGCATCGCTCGCGTCTTGCGCGATAGCGGAATTTTCCAAGCCTGCTTGCTCAGCGGCTAACGCAATGGTGTCGTTACCAATCGAGATTAGGTGATCAATTCCCAGCGTCGCCGCGGCTTCGCCCACTTCGCGATGACCGCGTTCCGATTCCGCGCCAAGCTCAAGCATTCGTCCAAGCACGGCGATGCGCTTTCCGTCTGCATCCAATTCCATGAGCGTGCGCAGGGCCGCTTTCATCGAATCGGGATTGGCGTTGTAGCTGTCGTCGATGAACTGGACACCGTGGATTTCGCGCATCTGCAAGCGCGCCTTCGCCAGCGGGGCCGAAACCAAACCCGCGGCGCATTCCTCCAGCGAAACACCGAACGCGCGTCCGGCGGCGACCGCGAGGATTGCGTTTTGCACCATGTGCAATCCGGGGACCGGCAATTGTGCGCGACAGCGATGGGCACCTTCGACAATGGTGAATTCGCAACCTCCGGCCGTTTGCTGCACTTCGATCGCGCGAATGGAACCTTCGTCGATTCCAGCGAAAATCACGCGCGCACGTGTCCGATTCGCGATCGAACCGCAAAGGTCATCATCGGCATTCAGAACAACGAAACCGCCCGGGTCGATCGCTTCCGCCAGCGCGCCCTTTTCCTGCGCGATGGCTTCACGCGATCCCATGAATTCGATGTGCGCGATCCCGATATTGGTAATGATACTGGCGTCGGGCGAGGCTATGCGGGCCAGCGCGGCGATCTCGCCCGGATGATTCATGCCGAGTTCCCAAACCGCGAACTGATGCCCGCGATTTGCCTCCAGAATCGTGCGCGGCAGTCCGACATGATTGTTAAAATTGCCCTCGGTTTTGGTGACACTGAAGGCGCGCCCCAGGATAGATGCCGCGAAATCCTTGGTTGAAGTCTTGCCGTTACTTCCGGTGATGCCGAGCACCTTCAGCTGCAGCGTTTTTCGATAATTAGCGGCGAGATTTTGATATGCGATCAACGTGTCGGCGGCGCGCAAGATCGCGAATGTCTGCGGCAATCCTGGCGGGGGATCGCGTGAAACCAGCGCGCCAGCGGCTCCAGCTTTGGCGACTTGTTCGAGAAAATTGTGTGCATCAAAATGCTCTCCGCGCAGAGCGACGAAAAGGTCTCCGGGCTTAATCGTGCGCGAATCGGTGCTGACACGGGAGATGGCGAGGTCGGCTTCGCCGCGAAGTATTTCTGCTCCTGCGAACTCAGCGATTTGACGAAGTGGAAGCGGATCCATGGTCAAAACTGTCGCGCGGTCGGCTGGGTAGCGCACGCCTCTGGCGTGCTGGCGAATGCGTCTCGCAGTCGCGCACTTAGGTTGATGGATTGCGTTCGGGGACAGACTAAAGAGTAGCAAAGTTCGTTTCGGCGGGACGCGTGCGTTACCCGGACCTGTTGTGCATCGCGCATATTCAAAATTTCACCGGCAAATCATCCAACGCACGACGCGCGACCTGAATGTCGTCAAAAGGAATGGTGTGGTCGGCGAACTCCTGATATTTTTCGTGCCCTTTGCCGGCAATGAGGACCAGATCGCGCGGCTGCGCCATCGCGGCGGCATGTTGAATCGCCTCCGTGCGGTCCACGATTTTCTCGTAATGGGTCGATCGAAATCCTTTCTCGACCTCGTTAATGATCGCGTCCGGATCTTCCTTGCGCGGGTTATCGGAGGTGATGATGGCGTGATCGGCCAGTTCATCGGCTACGCGAGCCATTAGTGGACGCTTTTTCCGGTCACGATCGCCACCGCAGCCGAAGACCACGATAAGTTTGCGAGGCTTCAATTCCCGCAGCGTTTTCAGGACATTACGCAATGCATCATCGGTGTGGGCGTAATCAACAAAGATTTGGAATTGCCGTTTTGCTGGTACGAGCTCGAGTCGCCCCGGCACTTGGGGTGCACGGGCGAGCGCAAGAACGCCGTCGCGCAGATTGACACCAAGCGCCGTTGCCGCAGCCAGCGCCGCCATCGAATTGGCGACGTTGAAGCGGCCGATCAATGGAACCCGCACGAGATAACTCCGGCCCCGCGCGTCAAGCTGATAGGAAGTGCCGGCGAACTCGGTGCGATAATTCGAGGCGCGAAAATCGGCATGCAACCCCAGCCCGTAAGTGATAACCGGGCTTTTTCCCGCGATTCGATCGAGCAATTTTTCTCCGTAGCGATCGTCGATATTGATGACCGCACTGGCTCGCTTCTTTTTCGATTGCGACGCGAGTTGGAGAAACAGTTTCGCCTTGGCCTCGAAGTAATTTCCCATCGTCTCGTGAAAATCGAGATGATCCTGGGTGAGATTGGTGAACACCGCGACATCCCATTCGACTCCGCGGGTCCGTTCCTGTGCCAGCGCGTGCGAAGAAACTTCCATCGCGGCGGCACGCCCCCGCGCGTGAACAATTTGCGCTAACAACTCCTGGATATCGAGCGCTTCGGGTGTGGTGCGGATCGCAGGCAGAATGCGGTCGCCAATCTCATATTGCACGGTTCCTAGCAATCCGCAGCGCACTCCGGCCTTTTCGCAAATGTGTTTGATGAGAAACGTCGTCGTGGTCTTTCCATTCGTGCCCGTAACTGCCGCCATTCTTAATTTGCGGGCCGGCATTCCGTAAAACGCTGCGGAAAGGTCGGCCAGCGCACCGCGGCTGTCGTCGACCACGAGGCAGGTCGCCCGCGGCGACGCAATTTCCCGTTCTGCGACGATCACGCTCGCTCCCTGCTCGACCGCCTGGTCGACGAATTGGTGGCCATCGCTTTTCTTACCGCGGATGGCAACGAAAAGAGTGTTGCTTTGCACTCGCCGCGAGTCATACGCGATGCCTTCCACTTCGCGATCAAGTGTGCCGATGACCCGATGTGGCGCGAGGGCACGGGCGAGAACTTTGAGCTGCATGTAAAATT
>JBKPMO010000124.1:0-16117 GCA_046732175.1 Verrucomicrobiota bacterium | reverse complement strand
GCCCCCAAGGGCCTCGGGGAAATGGTACGCCGCGAGTTCGTGGCAGGTCGCGGTGTCCCAGCCTTAGTCGCGGTCGAGCACGATTTCACGGGACAGGCGCGCGCGATTGCGTTTGCTTGGGCTAAAGCAATCGGCTGCGCGCGTGCCGGCGTGATTGAAACCACCTTCCGTGAGGAAACTGAAACCGATCTGTTTGGAGAGCAGGCGGTGTTATGTGGTGGAACCACCGCGCTGATTGACGCCGCCTTCGAGACGTTAGTTCGGGCCGGTTACGCCCCCGAGCTTGCCTACTTCGAATGCCTGCACGAACTCAAATTCATCGTCGACATGATCCACGAAGTCGGGATCGCAGGGATGCGCGACTTGATTTCCGATACCGCAAAGTGGGGGGATCTGACCGTTGGCCCAAAAATTGTGAACCAACGCGTCACCAAAAACATGCGGGCAGCCCTCGAGAAAATCCGAAGCGGAAAGTTCGCACGCGAATTTATTCGCGAGATGGAGACCGGGCAGCGGCGCTATCGCGCCCTCTTACAACAGGGACGCCGGCAGCCCCTCGAAAAGACTGGGCGACGCTTGCGAGCGTTGATGAACTGGCGAAAAAAATAAATGATCCAGCCCGCGCTCTGCGCGAGCGCGTTGCCGCGGCAAAACTAATTCCTGCCGCTATTCGTGATTCCCGGCGATAAACATCGGGACCACTGTGGTTGGGATTGGGCCGGCCACACGGTCGATTGGCTGGGGAATGCCCGAGCTCGAGATGAAGATGTAGAGTTGCTTTTTGAAGGCGAGTCGTTGCGCCTCAGTTTGTGCTTTGGTCGCCGATGCTTTCGGCGTTGCCACTACATTCTTACTCGGATCAGCAAAGGCCGATGCGCAAAACGTCAGCGCGATCAACGCGACGCCGCATCGCCCCATCCAACCGGCCAGGCGGGGCAGCCTGAACCGCATTTTCATAAAGAAATTATGCGCTGCTTTTCGGCTCAATACAACAGCAAAATAGGTCAATTTTCCGCTTTTTATTGCCAGAGAAAATGCTCGAGGCGCAGTTGGCCCAGCCGGGCATTAGCTTCTTCACTGCGTGGTCCGTTGGCCGCCACCAGTTTTTCGTAAATTACGGCCGCTGCCTCCCACTTTTGTTGTTCCTCCAACAAGCGCGCGGCGTTGAATCCCGCTTTGTAAAACCAAAAGAATTCGGGCGGTTTATCGGACGAAGGATTGAATTCGAGAATGCGGTAGAAGGTCGCGAGCGCACCTTCCCGGTCCGAGCCTTTTTCGAGGCAAACGCCCTTTTTGAATAATGCCTGGTTGCGCCAGTGCGGCTGGTTCGCCGCTTCGTTCGCGAGTTGATCGTAAATCCCCACCGCACGCTGCAGATTTGAAAGATCCGCATTCGCCTGTTCAAAAAAAATGTCAGCTTTCCCGCACAGCGCTTCGCGTTTTTCCATGCCGCGCGCGTCTCCCTTCAACACCTCGTCATACAGCGCCTGGGCATCCTGCCATTTGCCCAATCGGCGTTCGATCGCGGCTTGTTGGTTACGCGCAGCCCACCTGAAATCACCGTTGATGGTCACGACCTGCGTCAGCAATTCCAAAGCGTGATCGAGTGAGTGGCTGGCCATGCTCGCCATCGCCGATTGCGCGGCCAGAAAGAGGGCTTGTTCGGTAAACGGCGATTTGCGATTCTCCTGCGCCAGAGTTTCGAACTCGGTTTGTGCGCTGGCAAAATCCTGCCGGCGAAAATGCGATTCCGCCAGTTTCAAACGCACTTCCTCTGCCAGCGGCGAGTGACGATGGGTTCGCAGAAAACCGCGGGCCGATGTGATGACAAGATCGCTGTCTGCTCCGCGCGCGTCCGCCAGCCATACAGCAAGATAGTCGGCGCGTTCGACAACAAGTTCTGTGGGGTGCGCCTCACGAGCTGCGGCCAAATCTTTTTCGGCCTCATCCAGTTGTGGCGGAGTGGCATGATACGCGATCTCAGCCAGCGCTATCTGTGCTTCGGAAACGCGCGGATGACCAGGTGCGCGGCGGATAAAATCCCGGAGCAATGCTGCCGCATCCTTTTGGCCACGTTGAGCTGCGGCCAGCGCCTGCTCCAGCGAAACCTCTGCTGCGTCATCAGATCGACCGCGGCTGATTAGCTCTGCCTTATCGCGTTCCGTTTTCGTTTTATCCTCCGCCCGAAGCGACGCCAGCGAAGCGTTGACAAGGGCTGCCGGTGCAATCGCGGACCGATCGTTTTCCAAAATCTCGAAACGGCTCGCCGCCTCCCGAAATTTCAGCGCTCCATACATGGCGCGGCCCGATTCGAAATCGATTTGCTCGCGCACCTGCGGCGCTGGATTGGTCTTTTCCGCTTCACCGAGGATGGTGAGCGCATCAGCGATCTTTCCCGCCTCAATTTGAAGGCGTGCGAATTGCAGGAGCGCCGGAGCCAAAGCCGCCGGCATTGGTGTTGTACCCCGAATTTGTTCGAACTGTCGCATCGCTTCTTCGCGACGACCAGCCCGCAGATCGATTTGGGCAAGATACCAACGCGCGAAACCGCGCCTCGGTTGCATCGGATCTCGCGCCCATTTTTCCAGCTCATTGCGCGGCGCCTTCCGCTCTGCCCGGTACACCTGGTCCAGCTTAACGAAGACTTGCGGCAGGGCCGGATCGTTCGGGTGGCGTTCAATAAAATCTTCCAGGTAATCATCGCCCGCCTCCGGCGTGTTCAGCTGCAAATGGGCGTCCGCCATAGCAAAGAGCGCCGCAATCACCGTTTCACGCGATTCACCTTCCGGTTTTTTCACCAGCGAATCGAGCAATCCGATCGCCTTTTCCGGCTTTTGATTGAGCAACTCCAGGCGTGCATGCAAGAGACGTTTTTGCCGTTTATCGCGTACGATTTTCGTCTGCGTCCCGTCGAGAAGGCGCCGTGCCATATCACTGTCTTGTTTGGCGATAAACAATTCGGCTTCCCGCAAACGCGCAGGGACACCAAAGCGCGGATCGTTTTCGAGGCTGCGATATGCGTTGATTGCTTCATCGGTTCGATCGAGCGCACGCAGCATTTCCGCAGTCCCGAATGCGGCCGCAGCACGTTGCAGATCGTTGCTCTGCGCAACCTCGCGATACAATGGCAGCGCCTCGTCGTGCCGATTCAATCCTGCAAATGCCTGAGCTCGGAGAAATTTCCCGCTCGTTGATTCGCGCAAAACCGGCTCTTCCAGCAGATGAAGCGCGTCCGTCGGGCGGTGCGCCGCGATCAAAGCCTCAGCCAGTTTTTCTTTGGCCCTATTCTTGTCCGCGCCATTGAGTCTGGCGCTCAACTTTTGGAGCTGGTAAACTGCTACTTCCGGCACTCCTTCATCGATGGGTCGCGCCGCTTCTGCGATTTCGTCGGTGCGCTCGGCAAACGCCGGGCCCGCGAACGCAATCATCCCGATACAAATCACGCCGGCCAGCGTTCGTGACAGATTCATCGTAAAAGCGGCCGCAGGAACTCTCCAGTATAGCTTCCGGCAACCCGCGCAACCTTCTCCGGCGGACCGGCGGCGATGACTTGCCCACCACCTTCCCCACCTTCCGGTCCGAGATCGATCAACCAATCGGCGCATTTAATTACCTCGAGATTATGCTCGATCACCACCAGCGTGTTGCCGGCGTCGCGCAGTTTCATCAGTACCCGCAATAAATTTTCGATGTCGGCAAAATGCAAACCACTGGTCGGCTCATCCAGAATGTAAAACGTGCGTCCGGTCGCCTTCTTGGCCAGCTCGGCTGCGAGTTTTACGCGTTGCGCTTCACCACCGGAAAGCGTCGTCGCGGGCTGCCCCAGCCGCAAATAACCGAGCCCAACATCCAGCATGGCGTTCAATTTGTCCGACACGCTTGGAACGTTTCGAAAAAAACGCGCCGCTTCGTCCACCGTCAGATCGAGCACATCCGCGATGTTCTTCCCTTTGTAAGTAATCTCCAGGGTCTCACGATTGTAGCGTTGCCCGTGACATACTTCGCACTCGACATAAACGTCGGGCAAAAAATGCATCTCGATTTTGATCAATCCGCCGCCTTCGCAATTTTCGCAGCGACCGCCTTTGACGTTAAAACTGAAACGTCCGGCATCATAGCCACGCACTCTGGCCGCGGGGAGTTGCGCGAACAACTCCCGAATCGGAGTGAACGCGCCGCTATAAGTGATTGGATTTGATCGCGGGGTGCGCCCAATCGCGCTCTGGTCAATGACGATGGCTTTGTCGATCTGGTCGACCCCGCGCAGACCACGAAACGCCCCCGGCCTTTCCTTTGCGCTAAAGAAATGACGGAATAATGCCCGCCGCAAAATGTCGTCCACCAAAGTAGACTTCCCGCTGCCGGACACGCCCGTCACACAAATGAAGCAACCGAGGGGGAAAAAGGCGCTGACATTCTTGAGGTTATTTTCGCTCGCCCCAAGAATCGTTAGCCAACCTTCAGCGGAAGAGTTGATAGTTGAGGATTGAGAGTTGAGGGATCGTGGCGCCACGCGGTGCTTGGGAACGGCGATGTGGGCGCGCCCAGACAGGTAATCTGCCGTGACGGAATTTTTCGCGCTGAGAATTTCGTCGAGCGTCCCTTGCGCAACAACCTCGCCACCGCGCGGGCCCGCCCCTGGTCCCAGATCGATAATATGATCGGCCGCGCGAATAGTTTCTTCGTCGTGTTCGACCACGATGACGGAATTTCCGAGATCTCGTAAACGGTTAAGCGTCCGGAGCAGCCGAATGTTGTCCCGTTGATGCAACCCAATGCTCGGTTCGTCGAGAACATAAAGGACTCCAGCCAGCCCCGAACCGATTTGCGTGGCGAGACGAATTCGTTGCGCTTCACCGCCACTGAGCGTCCCGCTCTCGCGGTCGAGCGTGAGATAGCCCAGCCCAACTTCGAGCAAGAACTGCAAACGCGCTTGGATTTCCCGCACCACTTCCGAAGCGATCTGCTTTTGCTGGCTGGAGAGCTCGATCTTAGAAATGAAGTCGGCCGCGTCCTCGACCGTCAGCTTGGTGAATTGATGAACGTTGAGCTCTTGTACTTGGTCATCCCGAGCACCGTCGAGGGATCCCGTAGCGTTACCTTTAAGGCGATTTCTGCGGGATTCCTCGGTCCGAGCCGGACTGGCGGTTTCGCTCGGGATGACACTTTTAATTGTCACCGCCAAAATTTCGGGACGCAGGCGCGCACCGCGGCAAACCTTGCATGGCTCTCGTGTCATGAAAGACCTGATGCGATTGCGCGTAAATTCACTTTCGGTTTCCTCGTAAAGCCGCTGCATTTGCGGCACCAAACCTTCAAAAGGCTTGCTAACCTTTTCCCCATTGCTGCCGATTTTGATTTCGATCGGCGTCTCACCAGTCCCGAAGTAAAGTGCGCTCTTAAAGTTGTCCGGCAGATCCATGAACGGCACTTCTTCGTCGACGCGAAAATGTTTCACCAGCGCCCCCTGCAGTTTTTTGTAGTAGGCCTGCATCCGCTTCGGCCCTCGTCGCCACGGCGTAATCACGCCTTCGGCGATTGATTTCTCCGGCTCAGAAATCATAAGCTCCGGATCTACCATCAGTTGCGTGCCCAACCCATGGCATGCTGGACAGGCGCCGTAGTGGCTATTGAAGGAAAAATGCTTCGGAGTGAGCTCGCCCAAGGTGAAGCCGCTATCCGCATTTCCGTAGTCCGTCGAGTAGCGGTCCGTTTCCCAGGCTTCCGGTGGAGTATTGGGGCTGTCGTTACGTCGTTCCGTGACTCTATCGCGTTGCTGCCGCAGGACAAGAACGCGGTTCCCACCCCATTTTAGCGCGGTGTCGATGGAATCCGCCAGCCGCACCCGCACTCCGTCCCGAATAATCAGCCGATCCACGACCGCTTCGATTGTGTGCGGCTCGGTTTTCTTTAGTCGAATCGGCTCCGGCTGGCCGAGCTCGATGATCTCGCCATCGACTCGGGCGCGGACGAACCCTTCGCGCCGCAATTTCTCGATCACGTCGCGGAACTCGCCCCGCTCGTTCACCACGATTGGCGCGAGCACCATAATTTTCGTTTCAGGGGGAAAGCCCAGGATTTGATCGACAATTTGCTGCGGCGTCTGACGAACCAGCGGTTTCCCGGTGACCGGATCATGAGGCTGGCCTACCGCGGAAAACAGGACTCGTAGATAATCGTAAATCTCTGTCGTTGTGGCAATAGTTGAGCGAGGATTCGCCCCGGCACTTCGCTGTTCGATAGCAATCGCCGGCGATAATCCCTCGATAAAATCGACGTCCGGTTTTTCCATTTTATCTAGAAATTGTCGCGCGTACGCCGAGAGGCTTTCGACGTAACGGCGCTGCCCCTCGGCGTAAAGGGTGTCAAAGGCCAGCGACGACTTCCCCGACCCGCTCAGGCCGGTGATAACCGCCAGCTTCTCCCTTGGAATCTCAACATTGAGATTCTTGAGATTATGCTGGCGTGCCCCAACGATCTTGATAACTTGCGCAGGCATTCGGACGACGGGTGTCGAACCTTTAAGTCAAGCACAAGGCTTGCTTTTCTCTACTGAAATCGACGCGCTATGAGCGAAAAGACAATTTCTCACGCAGAGCTGAAAGAGCTGCAGGCTAAATACAGCGAAATCAAGCATTCGGTAAACAACGCTCTCGCAGTAATAATGGCGCTTTCGGAAATGTCGCAGCGACGTCCCGACTATGCGGAAAAACTGGCATCCACGGTCCTTACCAAGGCGCCCCAGATTGTTTCCAGCTTGCAGGAATTCACCGAAGCTTTGAACGAAAAAGCCGGCCCGAAGACCGAAGGCTTCCCCACCACCGTCGCCTAAACAAGGAGCGTCTATCTCTAACGCCAAGCTGCTCCGACCTGCGGACCTGTCCAAGATATGGCGTTGCCATAGGCTGTCCTGACTACGCCTTCGGCGTTAAACACGCACAAAAAAACGCCGCCATCTTCTAAATTTAGCTCCGCCAATCTTCTCAATCCTGTCTGTTTTCAACGCACATCGAAGTGCTAGAATTCGCGGTCGTGAGCGTGAACTCCGGAAAAAAAGTTCTCGTTGTCGAGGATGAAGCTGACGTCGTCGAGATGCTGGTCCGCGCTTTCAAGCGCACCGCCGGATTCAATGTCATCACCGCCGAGGATGGCGCCGTTGGTCTCCGCCGGGCGCGCGAAGAATCACCGGTGCTGGTCATTCTCGACCTAATGCTGCCGAAAATGCCCGGCCTCGAAGTCTGCAAAATCCTTAAGGGCGACCCGCGGACCCGGCATATTCCCGTTCTCATGCTCACGGCCAAGACCGAGGAAATCGATCGCATTGTCGGATTGGAACTCGGCGCCGACGACTACGTCTCAAAACCGTTCTCACCGCGCGAAGTGGTCCTTCGCGCTCAAGCGATTTTGCGCCGGGGCGAAGCCCCGGACGAAACGCAATCGATAACGGCTGGACCGATCCAGATCGACGGGCTGCGCCATCGCGTTTCGGTCAATGGCAAGGTGGTTCATCTTACCAGTCTCGAGTACAAATTGCTCCGTACGCTGGTGCAGCGACGCGGGCGAGTTCAAGAACGCGATCGCCTGCTCAGCGACGTTTGGGGCTACGAAAGTGTGATCGATACCCGCACCGTTGACACTCACGTTCGCCGGTTGCGCGAGAAACTGGGCAGGGCCGGTGACGCGATCGAAACTATTCGCGGTTTCGGCTATCGTTTGCGCGAAAGTTGATCGCGCATGCATTGGTGGGTTCTTGGAATTGTACTCCTGGCAGTCGCTGCGGGCGCTGCTTTTTTGTTCCGCCGCGTTTACCTGCAACCATGGCAGGATCTCGAGCATCTCCTAACGACTATTGGACGCGGCCAACAGCCGCCGACGTTTCTTCTGAGTGGAACTTCGCATGCCAGCAGGATCGGTCTCGCTTTGGAGCAATTACTCGACCGCCAGCGCCAGCTCGATCGCCAGGTCACGAAAGACGCGGCCGAAGTGCGCGCCGTATTTGCCGCGCTCACCGATGGTCTGCTGGTGGTTGATTCCACTCAGCATATCTCGATCTGTAATCCTGCTTTCGAAAAATTGTACGGGACAGCTCCCATCGCCGCAGGCACCCCGTTGCTCGACATCATTCGTGATAGCGATGTAATCGAACCAATTCGAGCGGCTCTCGCGGAGCGCCGACCGCGAATCGTCGAAGCGCTCGCGCTCGATCGAAAAAGACAACTTCAGGTCACGGCTGTCCCCATCATGGGCGAAAATGGGAAAGCCAGCGGCGTCGTAGCGTTATTCCACGACATCTCACGTTTGAAACAAGCTGACGAAATTCGGCGCGATTTCGTCGCCAATGTTTCGCACGAATTGCGAACGCCGCTGTCAATTTTTCATGGAAATCTGGAATCGTTACTCGAAGGCGGCGACCTGGACAAAAACGAAACGCGCCACATCTACGAGGTAATGAAGCGACATTCCGACCGCCTCAACCTGCTGGTAAACGATTTGCTCAGCCTCGCCCGGCTCGAATCCAAAGAAGCAGATTTGCAGTTCAGCGAAATTAACCTTCGCGATTTTCTGGAAAAAGTAACGCGAGATTGGGCGAAGCGTTTGGCTGCAAAAAATCTCCACCTCGATTTGGACGTTCCGGAAAACTTCCCTCTCGTCCGTGGCGATGAAAGGCGGCTGGAGGAAGTCGTGCACAACTTGCTCGATAACGCGGTTAAATATTCGCATGAAAATGGGCGTATTCTGATTCAGGCGGTTGCGCCTGATCAGAAGGTCATCCTTTTCGTCCGCGACGAAGGAGTCGGCATTGCGCCGGCCGATTTGCCGCGTATCTTCGAGCGCTTTTATCGCGCCGATCGCGCTCGCAGCCGTGAACTCGGTGGAACTGGTCTAGGCTTATCCATCGTCAAACACATCGCTCAACTCCACGGCGGCCGCGTCGAAGCCGAAAGCAAGCTCGGCCAAGGCACAACTATTCGGGTGATTTTACCAATCCATTTAGACACGGATGAACACGGATGAGACACGGACTCACAAAAGCTGTCCGCAGATTTCGCAGATTTCTTGGAGATGCGTTGGGATTAAAGAGAACAAAATTGATCCTATCCGCTTATCTGTCTTTCATCTGTGCTATCCGTAGCTAACCATCAGACCGGTCCGGTCAAAGACTCGCCGTCACGAGCGTCGGACCGCCAGTCCGGCTCGGCACTTGTAACCTAATCGTAACATTTCGGAATTTGCGCCACCCCTTGCCAAACAGGCATGATGAAAGGATGGCTGAAGTTGTCGCCGAGTCTCCCATGTCGGTGCCGTTGCCTGCTCGCCGCTGGCGCCCCGACGACCTAATCAAAGCCTTTTTCGGCAGCAACGCTCTCATTGCCATCGTTGTTCTCGCTCTCATCACCATTTTCCTTTTCCGGGAAGGCTTCGGCTTTTTCGGCAAGAATTTGGCGAACATTCGGCTGTATCGTCGTGCCGGTCTAGAGTATGTCGACATCTTTCGTGAAAGCGCCAACGCCCACGCCGCTCTCTCGCGCTCGCTGAACAATGATATCCGCAAAAGGGCGGCAGCGACAGAATCCGCCGCCACGCTCTCGCGCTTCGACCAATTTTCCACCGCCTTCAGCGATTCGGCCGAAAACCTGAACGGGCTCGTCTCCGATGCCGGCGAAAAAGCCGTTGCCCTACGCGATTCTCTCGCGTTGCTGATCGGCGATGTTGATCGCTCTGGGGAAAATTCCGAGCGAAGCGCCGCCACGCCACCGATTGATGAAGCAGGCACGATTGCGGCGTTGCGCGCCAACACGGCGACGTTTGCGACAACTGCGGCCACTTTGGACAGCACCATTCGCAACTTGCTGAAAAACCCGCCGCCATTTCAAGACACGAAAACGAAAAAAGTCTTCGAGCATTGGACGAAAAAGGTCGATGGCTACCTCGCAAGCCTGCCCGCGACTACTAAGAAACTTCAGGCTTGGAGCCCGGAAACGCCGGTGCCGGCCTACCGCGCCGTAACCAGCTTCTTATTCGGACGCGATTGGATCACGGCGAGTTTCTGGCAGGATTGGTACGGGATTATTCCATTACTGGTTGGCTCATTGCTGGTTTCGATCGTCGCGCTCGCGATCGCCGTCCCGTTTGGCGTTGCTTCAGCGATCTACGTCAGCGAAGTCGCACAACCTGCGGAGAAAAGCTTCATCAAACCCTACGTCGAATTCATTGCTGCAATCCCGTCGGTTGTTCTTGGATTCTTCGGTATTGCCGTGGTCGGCGAAACAATCAGGCACCTTTCGCAATCATCTTTTTTCCGTTGGGTCAATTTCTTCCCGATTTCGGAGCGGCTAAACATCTTTACCGCTGGCTCGCTCCTCGCCCTCATGGCAGTGCCGACAATTTTTACCCTGGCTGAGGACGCGTTACGCAATGTGCCGCGCGGTTTTGTCGAAGCTTCCTACGCGCTCGGAGCGAATCGCCTCCAAACCATTGCGCGCGTTATCGTACCGGCGTCCCTTTCGGGAATTGTTTCGGCGATCCTGCTGGGCTTCGGCCGCGTCATTGGTGAAACGATGGTGGTGCTCCTGTGCGCGGGAAATCGGATCGCCATCCCCGATTTCACTCAGGGCCTCGGTGCCTTCTTTCAACCGGTCCATACCATGACTGGCATCATTGCCCAGGAAATGGGCGAAGTTGTCCGCGGCAGCATTCATTATCGCGCCCTCTTCATGGTCGGGCTTGTACTCTTCGCCATCACGTTGGCCACAAACTACGGCGCGCAAAAACTGGTACGGCGTTACCGCATGTCGATCGGATAAAATGACTATCACAGAGCGCACACAGGACATTAAGAAGCGAATCGCCGCAGGTGGCAAAATCCCTACGACCGCTGTGTCCTCTGTGGTGAACACAGGCTGCGTATGAAGATCCGCACCCGTCAACGCATTCTCCAGACGGCTTCGTTCTGGATCTTTCGGCTCGCGACCTATTCCATTCTCGCTGCTGCCACTTACATTTTTCTCGATATCGGAATCAAAGGCAGCCAGACCCTGTTCACTACCCGCGCGCCATTCATCAACGTCCCGTTCTTCACTCAAAGACCGCAAACTCTTTACGTCTTCGAATATCAGGGAACAAAATATACCCTGAGCGATTCGGAATTTCGGACCTGGAAAACACAGCACCCAGAGGAAGTGGAAGCGACCAGTGTGGCCTATTCCGCCGGCGGTGTCTGGCCCTGCATCGTCGGCACCGCCTTGCTCGTGATTGGGTCCATGATCTTCGCGCTCGCCGTTGGGATCTGCAGCGCTATCTATTTAAGCGAATACAGCCAGAACACGAAATTCATTCGGCTCGTTCGGGTTGCCATTCTCAATCTCGCCGGCGTGCCGTCGATCGTATTCGGCCTGTTCGGCTTCGGTCTCTTCGTTATTTTCCTGCACTGGAACGTCTCTCTGCTCTCTGGTTGGTTTACCCTTGGTCTGATGATTCTGCCCGCCATCATCACCGCCAGCGAAGAATCGCTTCGGGCCGTGCCCAATGGATTACGTGAAGGCTCCCTCGCACTCGGCGCGACCAAATGGCAGACCATCCGCAAAAATGTCCTGCCCTATGCACTGCCCGGCATTTTGACTTCCTCCATTCTTGGAATTAGCCGCGTGGCAGGCGAGACCGCGCCGATCATGTTCACCGCCGCCTATGCCTTGCGTGACGAAATGCCGTGGCAGGTCCAGCGCTGGACCGATTTCGTTTTCCAAGGAGTAATGGCGCTTCCTTATCACATTTACGTTGTCAGCTCGAAAATTCCGCAGAACGAATACACCGAGCGAATGCAATACGGCGCAGCCTGCATTTTGTTGCTGCTCGTTTTTGTCATCGCGCTCGCCTCAATCGTCTTGCGCGAAAAAGCCAGGAGACGTTTGTCATGGTAGTAATGGAGAAAGAAACTGAGCATCCCGCGCCTCCGCTAGAGCCGCAAAAAGTGGTCGAAGAAGAACTGCGACAAAAAGCGATGATCAACGTCAGCGACGTCGATTTCTCTTACGGCGATCATCAGGTCCTTTACGACATCAACATGGAAATTCCGCCGCGCGCGGTCACAGCCTTTATCGGCCCATCTGGTTGCGGCAAAACGACGCTCCTGCGCTGTTTCAATCGGATGAACGATCTCATCGATGGCGCGCATATTTCCGCGGGCAAGATCGAACTCGAAGGCCAGAATATTAACGCGGCCGAGGTTGATGTGGTCGATCTGCGACGCCGTGTCGGGATGGTTTTCCAAAAATCCAATCCGTTCCCCAAATCGATTTACGAGAACGTGGCCTACGGCCTGCGTGTTTTGGGTGCAACCAAAAAATCCCGCATCAACGAGGCGGTGGAAAAAAGTCTGCGCGCCGCGGCCCTTTGGGACGAAGTGAAAGACCGGCTCGATTCGAGCGCTTACGGACTATCCGGCGGGCAACAACAACGACTCTGTATTGCCCGCGCCCTCGCTGTCGAACCGGAAGTCATCCTGATGGACGAGCCCTGCAGCGCGCTCGATCCGATCGCGACCGCAAAAGTCGAAGAACTCATTTACCAATTGCGCGAGAACTTCACGATCGTGATTGTGACACACAACATGCAACAGGCGGGCCGTTGTTCGAACTACACGGCCTTCTTTTATCTTGGTCGGCTTATCGAATTTGGCGCGACCTCAAAAATTTTCAGTAATCCATCAGAACGCAAGACCGAGGATTATATCACCGGACGATTTGGTTAATAGATATGCTGAGCGAACAAAAACACACTTTGGGAACCTTCGAGCATGCGCTCGAAAATCTCCGCAACAACGTCATGACGATGGCGAGCCAGACCGAGCGCAGCCTGAACCGCGCGCTCAAAGGATTAATGGAGCGCGACGACAAACTTTCCGCCCTTGCCATCGCCGATGACGAAGAAATCGATCAACTGGAAAAACAAATCGACAAGGATGGGATTGAATTGTTGTTGCGTTTTCAACCGGTGGCGTCCGATCTGCGCCGCGTCGTCTCGGCGATGAAACTGAGTTCCAATCTCGAGCGCATGGCTGATCAGGCCACCAACATCGCCCGCAAAGCCCGCAAGCTGAACAAACATCCCGCTTTGCCTGAGATTCTTTTGCTCAATCCGATGATCGAACATGCTATGGCCATGTTCCGTGGGAGTGTGGACGCCTTTGTCCGGGAAGACGCCCGGGCTGCGCGGGCTATTATCCCTCAGGACGATGCACTCGATAAAATGAACGCCCAGGTCAGCCGGCAACTGATCGATCGGATGGCGCGCGACCCGGAGCAGTTGCGCGGTTACATCAATTTGATGTTTATCGCGCGTCACCTCGAACGGGTCGGCGACCACGCCACCAACATCGCCGAAGACGCCGTTTTTGCCGCCGCCGCGGAAGACATTCGCCATCAGCCCGTCGCCGCGTCGGCGTGACCAATGGTCACCCAGGGCGTTACCTTGGCTTGGCACGCGGTCATGCCTTGCGCACCTAGCCGCAAAGTCGTAGCTGAATAAGGTGCAAACTTCCGCTGCCGAAGTAACGACAACCGAGGAGTTGGCGCTGCTGCCCGACGCAATTCAAGCGGAACGCGATTTTTCCGATCCGGCCAATTTCATTAATCGCGAGCTGAGCTGGCTCGAATTTAACCGGCGCGTTCTCGAGGAAGCGCAGGACCCGAACCAGCCACTGATGGAGCGGGTCAAGTTCATGACTATCTTCAGTAACAATCTCGACGAGTTTTTCGAGATTCGGGTCGCGGGCATCAAACAACAGATCCAAAGCGAGACTAGCGAAATCGGGCCGGACGGCATGTCGCCGACGGAAACGTTTAACGCCAGCCAACGGTTGGTGCATGAACTCGTCGCCACCCAGTACGATCTTTGGAACAAGGAACTGATGCCGACACTGGCGAAGAACGGGATTCGTCTTCACGATGTCGCGCAACTAACCGGGAAACGGGCGGCCTGGGCGAAACGTTATTTCCAGGAAGAAGTTTTCCCGATGCTGACGCCCCTGGCGGTCGATGCCAGCCATCCGTTTCCGCAACTCCTGAACAAGAGTCACAACTTGTTGGTGCGAGCCCGGGCGCATCAGGGCGGCGAAACGCTGCTCGCCATTGTGCAGGTTCCGCGCGTGGTCCCGCGCCTCATTTTGATGCCACGCGGCAAGGGCGCTGATGAGCCTTGGGATTACATCTACCTCGCCTCGCTCATCAAACATTACATCGCGGAACTTTTTCCCGGTCTGATCCTCGATGGCGTCCACGCATTCCGCGTCACCCGCAATAGCGATCTTTATATCGACGAGGAAGAGGCGGAAAATTTGTTGCGCACGATTGAACAGGAACTACGTCGGTCCAGTCGCGGCAATGCCGTTCGTCTTGAAGTGGAAGCGGATTGCCCGCCCGATTTCAAGGATTTGCTGCTCGCCTTTTTCGATTTGCAGGAGGCTGACCTCTACAAGCTGAACGGTCCGCTCTCGATGACACACCTTATGCCGCTGGTGACGAACGACGCCTTTGCCAAACTAAAGGACCGGCCCTTCCAGCCCGCCACGGATCCGGCGCTGCCGCCGCATGCCGACATCTTCGAAGTGATGCGCAAACAGGACATTTTGTTCCATCATCCCTACGAGAGCTTCGATTCCATTGTTAAGTTTATCGAGAGCGCCGCGACCGATCCGCAGGTGCTCGCGCTCAAGATCACGCTCTATCGCACGAGCGGTGATTCGCCCATCGTCGAAGCGCTGATCGAAGCCGCCAACAATGGCAAGCAGGTCACGGCGTTGGTAGAATTGCGTGCCCGATTTGATGAAGCCGCCAATATTCGCTGGGCCCGGCAACTCGAAGAAGTCGGCGCGCACGTCGTCTACGGCGTGGTCGGATTGAAAACGCACTGCAAGGCGTTGCTGGTGGTCCGACGCGACTCCGATCGACTCCGCCAATACGTTCATCTCGGCACCGGCAACTATCATCATCGCACCGCGCGCATTTATACCGATTTCAGCTTGCTGACTTCCGCTCGAGAATTAACCGACGAGGTCGCTATTGTTTTCAATACGCTCACTGGCCTCGCCGGTTATCCCGGACTAAAAAAACTAATGGTCGCGCCGTTCGACCTGGCCGACCGATTGATCAAGCTGATCGAACGCGAACGCGATCACGCCCGCGCTGGCAGACCCGCGCGCATCATCGCCAAACTAAATTCGCTCGTTGACGAGGATATCATCGAGAAACTTTATGAAGCGTCATGTGCTGGCGTGAAGATCGATCTCATCGTTCGCGGCATTTGTTGTCTGCGCCCAAGAGTGCCCTCGCTCAGCGAAAATATTCGCGTCATCAGCATCGTCGGACGATTTCTCGAGCACAGCCGCGTCTACTATTTTGAGAATGCCGGCCAGCCCGACATTTACCTCTCCAGCGCTGATTGGATGCCACGCAATTTTTATCGACGGGTCGAAGTCGCCTTTCCGATTGACGCACCCGACCTGCGCGATGAAATGGTGAACGATATTTTGCCAAGTCTTCTCAATGATCGGGTGAAGGCGCGCGAGTTGCAGCCCGATGGAAGTTATGTGCGGCTGCGTCCGGCCGAGGGCGCAGCCCGTTCCCAGGCACAATTGCATTTCCGGGAACGTTCGCGGCAGACGCGCAAAGCGGCGGCGGAGTTGCAGGCCAAGAGCGCCGAGAAATTAATTCCGATCAAGGCCAAGCGCGAAGAACGCAAGCGCGCATGAAAAAAGTTCTCGTCGTCGATATCGGCGGCACCAACGTCAAGGCCATGATCTCGCGCGAAGCACGGCGTAAATTCGCTTCTGGCGACGGTCTTACTCCGCGTCAGCTGCATGACATGCTGGACGGCAAACTCGAGGATTGGAAATACGATGTCGTTTCGGTCGGTTTTCCCGCGCCGGTCCGCAACGGCCGCATTCTTTGCGATCCAAAAAACCTCGGCAAAGGTTGGACACGATTTAATTTCGAGAAAGCATTCGAGAAACCGGTCCGGGTGATGAACGACGCTTCCATGCAGGCGCTCGGTAGCTATCGCGGCGGACGGATGCTTTTCATAGGACTAGGGCTGTCTCTTATACACATCTCCGAGCCCACGA
>JBKPMO010000123.1:0-19150 GCA_046732175.1 Verrucomicrobiota bacterium | reverse complement strand
GTTTATTCCAGTTTATCCCTTTATTGAAAAACAGGTCCCCTGGTCAACATAAAATAGCAAGGTGGGGTCGGACTCGGCGTCTGGATTTCGCTTGACAACAGAGATACAATTATCGAAAGGTCGCACACTGGCCTAAGGGGGGGAGGCGTGTGAGGTTGATGAAAAGCACCAAGAAAAAATGGATTAAACCCGCGGTGAAAGACGTGCGGATCTTCTTTGAGTGCACGTGCTACGCGGGCGCGATCTGATCGACCGGGAGTAAATCGATTCGCCTTCGGATTCTCGGGAGTGCGGCGGGTGGCGGCCTGCCGCAATGGGATTGCGCGTGTCCAAACTGCCTTGCGGCCCGGAGCGGTAGGATTGCGCCGCAGACGCAGTCGAGCATTGGGGTCACGACAGATCATCAAAGCTCCTTTCTGATCAATGCTTCGCCGGATCTAGCCCGACAAATAGAAAGTACTCCTGAATTGCAACCACTCCCAAAGGATTTGGGATTGCGAAACAGCCCAATTAAAGGCGTTCTTCTCACCAATTCCGACCTGGATCATTGCATCGGCTTATTACTCATGCGGCAACGGGCATCGCCGCTGGTTGTTTATTCGACCGACAAAACCCGAGCGGCGCTTGGTTGGATCGACACCGTTCTCAAGCCGTTCTGTCGAATTGAGTGGCGTACGATCACCGGCGACTTCCAGTCGTTAGGCAACGGTATCGGTTGTCGCGCAATTGAATTGGACGAGAGCATCGCGCTGCAATTGTGCAATGAGGTTTCGGGAGCTACTGCGTTCGTTGCCCCCGCTGTCGGTAAAATCACGAACGAGCTGCGCAACGCCGTTCACCGTTCGGATTTCGTTCTGTTTGACGGCACATTCTGGAGCGACGGCGAACTCCGGACTGTTCGGCCAGGCGCCCGCAGCGCGCGAGAAATGAATCATGTCCCGATTAGCGACGGCAGCCTTGATCTCTTGCGTCATTCGCCGGCGCGTCGAAAAATTTATACGCACATTAACAACACCAATCCGATTCTTATGCCCGGCTCCACTGAACGGATTCAAGTTGAGCATGCCGGGGTCGAGATCGCGTGCGATGGATTAGAAGTTGTCTTATGACCATCACCGAGCTCTTGGATCGCGAAACGTTCATCGCGAAGCTGCGCGAGGTTGGCCTCCGCGCTTATCACGACAAACATCCATTCCATCTCGCGATGAATGAGGGCCAGCTTTCGCCCGACGCGCTCCGCGGCTGGGTAGTCAATCGATTTTACTATCAACTCAAAATTCCGCTCAAAGATGCCGCGATTCTTTCGAATTGTCCGCTGCGCGACGTGCGCCGGGTATGGATTCATCGCATCGTCGACCACGATGGTAGCACTAGCCACGAAGGTGGCATCGAAGCGTGGCTGCGTCTCGGCAAAGCATGCGGGTTGTCACGCGATGAATTGATGCAAGATCAACATCTTCTGCCGGGAGTGCGTTTTGCCGTCGATGCTTACGTAAGCTTCGCCCGAACTCGGGCTTGGCCAGTTGCGATCGCGTCGTCGCTTACCGAACTTTTTGCGCCCGATCTGATGGAGGCGCGGCTCGCGGCTTTCGAGAAGTTCTATACTTGGATCGACCCTAGCGGACTCGATTATTTTCGCCGTAGAGTCACGCAAGCGCGATACGACTCAAACGAAGCGCTTGAAATCACAATCGAACATTGCAAGACGCATGAGATGCAAAATGCCGCCGTTCGCGCGCTTGAATTTAAGTGCGACGTTCTCTGGTCCATGCTTGACGCAATTCGCGATGCTTATGGCAAAAATCGATGACGATGCGCGACCACGACTTGCGCCCAGAGTTCGATTACAGATCGACGAAAGAACCGGCAACAGAGTGCTGCTTTTTCCGGAAGGCATCGTCGAATTGAACGAGACCGCCCAAGAAATTCTCATGCGCTGCGACGGACGAAGCCTCGGCAGCATTGCCGTGGCCTTGGCCGAAGAGTACGAGGTCGATTGTGCCACCCTTGCTGCCGATATTCGCGAAATCGTGGCTGATTTGCAGCACCGCAAGCTGGTGGAGCTCTTATGAGCGTACCGCGCCCTTACGCGTTGCTCGCCGAACTTACGTATCGATGTCCACTTCATTGCCCTTACTGCTCCAATCCGATGCGGTCGCGAAGTGGCGAAGAACTGACAACGAATGAATGGCGCCGCGTGTTTCGCGAAGCGAGGGAGCTTGGTGTATTGCAAGTCGGCTTCTCCGGTGGCGAACCGCTTGTTAGGCGGGATCTCGCCGAACTCGTTCACGCTGCGCGAGAGACAAGACTTTACATAAACCTAATCACCAGCGGCATCGGCTTGGACGAATCTCGCGCAGACGAATTGCGAGCGGCTGGCCTCGACTCGGTGCAGCTCAGTTTTCAGGCGGCCGATGTCGATCTAGCCGACGAAATCGCGGGCGCCCGCGCGCATCAACTCAAGTTGTCCGTGGCATCGTATATTCGCGCAGTGGGCATTCCACTCAGCCTTAATTTCGTCATTCATCGGCGCAACATCGATCACTTGCCACAGATTATTGCCCTCGCCGAAACGCTGGGCGCGGAGCGAGTCGAGCTCGCCAATATGCAGTTTTATGGCTGGGCATTTTTGAACCGTGCCGCGTTGCTTCCGACCCGCCAACAGGTTGATCGCGCCCGCGAGATCGCGATCGCGGCCAAGGAACGCCTTGCCGGCAAGATCGACATCTTCTATGTGCTCCCGGACTATTATGAGGCGCGGCCGAAGCCGTGTCTGAATGGTTGGGGCCAGCGCTATCTCACGGTCAGTCCGATCGGTGACGTCCTTCCGTGTCCGACCGCTTCGTCCGCCGTCCCCGATCTGCGCCTTGAAAACGTCCGTGCGCAATCGCTCGACTGGATTTGGCGCGAGTCGGAAAGTTTCAATTGCTTCCGCGGAACGACCTGGTTGCCGGAGCCGTGTCAGAGTTGTCCACAAAAGGAAATTGATTTTGGCGGTTGCCGCTGTCAGGCGGCGTTGTTGACTGGAAACGCCGCAAACACGGACCCAGTCTGCTCGTTGTCACCAAATCGCGTCCTTGTGGATCGTGTTCTTGTGAACGCCAATTCCGAACGTCCAGCAACGCAGTGGGCGTATCGAACGAACCCGAAGAATGATGCCTACAACTGAGACCGTAGACACGCTTGGGTCGATGCGGTTTTTCTCAATCAAATCGTGACGAGCTTCTGCCGTTTGCCGGGAAAGCAGCTGGGCAGTTTTGGGCTGCCAGGCAAACGTTGCAAAATGACAATCGGCGCAGCGGCTAGCCATTATTTAGGCAACTCCTAAAGCTGACGCTTCATTCAAACCAACTTCGTCTCTATGAAGAAGCTTATCAAAGCCAGCCGGCGAGTAACTTACTCGCCGTTGCCGTTACCCTTGTTAACGTACGTGCACTGTCTCACTGAGGTGGTATCTTCAATCGCCCAAAGAGAATAGGAACCTGAATTGTTTACAACCACGTAGACACGTCCGCGAATGGCGTCTGCCGCAATCCCCTGCGGCACGTTTCCCGTCCCAAGAGAAAAATTCCCGATGAGCTGGCCTCGCACGTCGTTGGCGTCGGCAATCGCAGTTATCCCCCGAACCTCAATCTTCCTCCCAGCCGCATTGAGCAGGTAGATGTGGCGGAGAGCATTATTGACTGCTATCTGGCTCCCTGGGGTATAGCTTAGTGGAATAGTGTATTCTATTTTGTCGGTGGCGCCATTGATGATTTGCAGGTTGTTTCCTGAAGTGGCAAACAGTTTCGATTTGTGCTGATCAGCCGCCAGCACGGTGCCCAAAGCGGTCGATGTCACGGCGAAAGTGTTTTGATCCACCTTCTTGGTAACACCGCCGGACTGGAGGTAGAGCTTCCCGTTAAGTGGATTAACGACGATCGGCCCCATTGTACCCCCAGTGGCAATCGGCCCCGCAATCAAGGCGAATGTGTCGGCATCGAACACAAAGATTGGATCATTTCCTGCGCCACATTGCGCGCCTACCCAGAACCGCCCGTTCTTGCAATCGAAGGCAGTCTCTCCGGGACAGAAGCCTGTTGTATTGGCAGAAATTTGGGTATTCGTGCTGCCCGAATAGGTCAACACTTGTCCACCGGTGAAATTCCCCGTCCAGAAATTGTCGTTCTTGATGTCTACGTTCACGCCGTTGCTGTTGCTTATAGTCGTCAAGACGGTCAAAGTTTTCCCGTCAATAACCGTCAGAGTACCTCCTGAAGAAAAGCCAGCAGAAACATAAACGCGATTTAGAACTTTATTAACTACGACCTGGCCGGTCGCTGAGGTTGCCGGAATTGGAATTTTGGCAAGAACATTTTGAGCAGCCGCGCCCGCTGTGCTCAATAGCAGGAGCAGTAACGTGCACATGACCGATGACCCCAGTTTCTTTGTTGTTCTATTGGCAGATGCTACTGTTCTCATAATTGCTCCTTTTCGGTAATCGGCGAGTAACTTACTCGCCGTTGCCGTTACCCTTGTTAACGTAATCGCACTGTCTCACTGAGGTGGTATCTTCAATCGCCCAAAGAGAATAGGAACCTGCATTGTTTACAACCACGTAGACAAGTCCGCGGATGGCATCTGCCGCAACCCCCACCGGCGTGTTTCCCGTCCCTAGAGAAAATGTTCCTATGAACTGGCCTCGCACGTCCGTGGCGCTGCTGATCGCGGTTATCCCTCGAACCTCAACCTTATTCGCAGCCGGGTTGAGCAGGTAGATGTGGCGCAGAGCATTATTGACTGCTATTTGGCTCCCTGGAGTATAGCCCAGTGGAATAGTGTATTCTACTTTGTCGGTTGCGGCATTGATGATTTGCAGGTTGTTTCCTGAAGTTGCAAACAGTTTCGATTTGTGCTGATCAGCCGCCAGGACAGTGCCCAAAACGGTCGATGTCACGGCAAAAGTGTTTTGATCCACCTTCTTGGTAACACCGCCGGACTCGAAGTAGAGCTTCCCGTTAAGTGGATTAACGACGATAGGCCCCATTGTACCCCCAGTGGCAATCGGCCCCGCAATCAAGGCGAAAGTGTTCGCATCGAATACGAAGATTGGATCATTTCCTGCGCCACATTGCGCGCCTACCCAGAACCGCCGCTTCTTGCAATCGAAGGCAGTCTCTCCGGGACAGAAGCCTGTTGTGTTGGCAGAAATTTGGGTATTCGTGCTGCCCGAATAGGTCAGCACTTGTCCACCGGTGAAATTCCCGGTCCAGAAATTGTCGTTCTTCACGTCCCAGTTCACGCCGTTGCTGTTGCTTATAGTCGTCAAGACGGTCAAAGTTTTCCCGTCAATAACCGTCAGAGTACCTCCTGAAGAAAAGCCAGCAGAAACGTAAACGCGATTTAGAACTTTATTAACTACGACCTGGCCGGTCGCTGAGGTTGCCGGAATTGGAATTTTGGCAAGAACATTTTGAGCAGCCGCGCCCGCTGTGCTCAATAGCAGGAGCAGTAACGTGCACATGAACGATGACCCCAGTTTCGCTCTCGTTCTCTTGGCAGATGCTACTGTTCTCATGTTGCTTCTTTGATAATCGGAGAGGGAGAGTCAGTTCAGCGAATGCCGCTGCAATCCACCCAATCGGTTTAACCATCTTCAGAAAAAGTAGCTAGGAAAGCAAGGTAATTTTTACTATTTGTGTCTACAAATCTGCGGTCGGTGATAGTTTCTCCCTCACCGCCACCTCAGAAAGAGGGGGGTGGGGCCACCGAGGGAATCGACGAGGCAAAAAGAATCCCTGAGAGCCTAAAGGTTGGTCTTGTCCCGGCGTTGGTGTTAGGGGGTTGCTCTATTGCGATTAGGGTCCGTCCACCGCCAGCCGACGCCGTACGCGCCATTCAAATCCACTATCGCGATTCCGCAATCCAAAATTTGTTCACTTTGGCACGCTCGCGACGAACGTCGGAATTAGAGCAGCCCCGAATGCTTTCGAAGTTGGTGCACGATTGGAAACGCGATAATCTTCGACCTGAAGGAAATGGGCCTGTAGCTCAGCGGTTAGAGCAGGGGACTCATAATCCCTTGGTCCCAGGTTCGAATCCTGGCGGGCCCAGGTTTTTCCAGAGAAGTGCTGCGCCCTTCTCGCCACAGCTCGGTGTCGAGGCCGCATTCCGCTTTGGCAACGACATGACCATGCCACGATTAACAATTCGTCTTCTTCACAAGAGCTCGTCGCGAAGCGTATTCTGAGACGCCTCTCCGCACCGCGGCGTCAAGACTAAAGAGCAGCACAACTGCGATAAGCGCCAAAAGCAGTGTGCAACCTGAGTCCGGAACATCTCCGATTTGAAACTGGTTATGCCAACGCTGTGAGGCACCCGGAAACAAGCCGAGTTCGCCGCCTGTCACGTCGAAGGCCGGCCCATTCGGTAGCGTGATATCAAGGTGAGCACCGTAAATATCTAAGGGAAAGCTGCCAGTCTCGCCAGCTAAGAGCGGGAAAAAACCAGCAAGAGAAAGGTGAAAGGCTTCTCCACCGGGGTCAGCGGTAACCGAGCCGCCAAAAGATGTAACCGAACTAATTGGATGACCTGCCTGATCAAACAGGTAGCCGCTCCCGGTTGGTTTGTTGATCGTGCCCGCGCCGAACACATCCAGCATTGGAAGCAGCAGAAATGTCGAGCTTGTGCTCTTGAAAAGCCGCACAAAGCCATTGCTTTCAAAGACTAAATCCAGGGAGAGCGTTTGCCCGCTGAACTGGAGATCATTCAGGTCGTTAAAATGGACAATTTTCTCACCCGTGACGTGGCGGGGCGGTCCAAGATCGATCGCTATGGTAGTTGCGTAGGCTGGGACCCAGGAGACCGAACATCCGAGTGCGGCCACGAAGACGAGCGCTTTTTTCATTTAGTTTTTCCCGGCACCCGCGACCGAACCAATCACAACCGTGAAGGCAGCAGTTGCGGTACCAAACCTTGCGTTTCATCAAAACTATCGTGTGTGAAGAGCCAACAGGCTGGGCTCAGAGCTGGGAAAATAGAAACTGGCCGTGACAGGAAAACTACGCGGTTTGCAAGACACCATGATGACTAGACGTCATCACTTAAATCACAAATTCGCGATGCGGTTTCAGGTACGCAAAACTTTACGGCTCAAAGCCGTCAAGTTCCTCTCCGCCGGCAGCGGACTTGGAGATAGATTGCACCGGCGAAATTGAAATCCGGATCGACGCCGTGCTGCTGCGGCCAAATGTGGGGACAGGACCGCGCACACCCTTCCACGAACATTGACAGTTTATTTATAGATCGCGTCTAATCACGACCACCCGATAACAAACCCTCCGATCAATCCGAGGCCAATTCCGGCGATTAGCTCAATGGGAGCATGGCGTTGCAGGAATAATCGTGACCATGCCACCAGAATCGCGAGAAGGAGCGCCATCGTCCCCCAACCTGCCCCGATTCGAAACAGGATCATTGCACAATAAAAAGCGAAGAGTGCATGAAGCGACAATTTCAGGAAACAATTAAGAATCCACGAGGCGAGGAAGAGCGCGAGCGTGACCAATCCCCCGCGAATGATGTAAGCAGGGGCGTGAATCAAATACAACACGAGGACTCCGGCTAACGAAAACGGTACTGCCCATGGGAAAAAACGTTGTCGCTCCTTTCGGACAGAAACATCAGCATCACTCCATCGCCCGGAACGAACCCCGGAAAGAAGCAGAATTGCTGTTGGAACAAGAGTGCTGAGGAGTAAAGCCAGGAGAATGGGTAAACCTGCGTGCAATCCAAGTTGTGTTCCCACCACCACGGCGACCGACGCCGCGACAAAAACCAAAGGATGGCCAATCCAGGAAATAAAGCGCGCGAACGTTATCACGCGCCGATGATGCGTCCATCCACTTCACCGAAGCCAACCCGGTAGCCGTCGCCCTGGCAATGGCCAGTAATGGAGAGCGTGTCGCCATCCTCCAGCCATTTGCGGGTTTCGCCGCTCGAAAGTTGCACCGGATTCGCGCCACGCCATGTCAGTTCGAGCATGCAACCGCGTGAGTCTTCAGTCGGGCCGCTGATCGTGCCACTCGCCAACAGATCGCCCGGTTGAAGATTGCAACCATTGACGGTGTGGTGTGCGAGTTGTTGCGCAATGCTCCAGTAAAGGTTCCGGAAATTTGTGCGCGTGATAGTTTGCGGTTCGGTCATTTTCGCCGTTCGCAATCGCGCTTCGAGTTGAATATCGAAAGTGAAATCAGCTGCGCATTCCAAGTATGACAGTGGCGGTGGATCCTGTGCCGGCAGACCTTTGCGAAACGGCTCCAGTGCCTCCAGCGTCACCACCCAAGGCGAGATGCTGGTGCAAAAATTTTTCGCCAGAAACGGGCCTAGCGGCTGGTATTCCCAAGTTTGAATATCTCGCGCGCTCCAGTCGTTCATCAACACGATCCCAAAGATGTGATCTTCCGCCCGGTCGATGGAAACAGGCTGACCAAGCGAATTGCCGGGGCCAATGAAGAATGCCGTTTCCAATTCGAAATCCAGGCTCTTGCTCGCACCGTAAACCGGATTATTTGCGTCCGGCGGCTTCGTTTGTCCCCTCGGTCGTTTCACCTCCGTCCCGCTAATGACAATTGAACTGGCACGCCCGTGGTACGCTACCGGCAGCCATTTCCAGTTTGGCATGAGTGCGTTGTCCGGGCCGCGTAGCATGGTGCCAACATTGTGAGCGTGATGATATGACGAATAAAAATCGGTGTAATCGCCAATGCGCGCCGGCAATTGCATCGTCACCTCAGCTTGTTTGTGGAACAGTCGTGCGCGTAATTTTGCGTCGTCACGCAGCGTTGCAGTCTCAGCCGACAAAACGTGCTGCAAAATCTCGCGCGTTTTCTTCCACGCCGGCCGACCGAGCGCCATGAAGGCATTTAGCGAGTCGCCGAAAAAAACTTGTTGGCTAGTGACGTCGCGAAAATGACCGAGCTCTTCGAGAACCGAAAGATCCAGGATTAAATCACCGATGGCCACGCCCGCGCGGGCTGCGCCTTCGAGCGGTTTGAAAATTCCGTAAGGCAAATTCTGAATCGGAAAATTGGACTCAGGCGGAACGTTGACGAAAGATGCTAGCGGCATTTTCTGTAGCGGCGCCCTATGAGCGCCGAATTGTTTGTCGTTCGGCCGTCATAGACCGCCGCTACAATAAATTCAAGCGTCTCGTAACCGTGGCGGAGCTATCTTGGCTGTGGGGCCAACGGACATCTTGCCCGTTGATGACTGGAGCAATGATCGGGCAGGATGCCCGGTTGCCCTACAGCGTCCGAGCCGCACTGGCGTCAGATGTCTGTGCTACAAAAGATTTAGCGCGCGTAAATCTTCGCGTGGCTCGTCGAAACTACAGCTGCCGAACGACGTCACGAACCTCCGCCGATATTCCAGTCGGGCGGTATCGATTTTCCAATCGCGCCACGCGAAAAATTCCTCGGTGAAGGAAAACGAATCCGCGTTTTCGTCTTCCAGCATAAGCACCGTTTGATTCGTGTCCCATTTGTGTTCCGCCGCCAGGACGGCAGCACCAAGCACGTTAAGAAAGCCGTGCATTTTCGTCCCTACTTCGTCGCGGTATTGCCGGAGCGGATGATGCAGGCCAGCAGTGAACTTGATCGGGACTTGGTGTGTAGCCGGCGTAACCAGGGCCTGGGCGATCTGCGTTGAGGTTGGAAACGCATCAGCTGTCACGCCGCCGGTGCGCAACTTATAACCAAATGTTGGGGCATCAGCATTCGAATTAATTTCGGCAATTAACGCGATGGTTTGTTCCGCGCGATCAGCCGGCGCTTCCCAAAAAACAGGCAAGGTTCCCAGGATCGACCCGGCTTCATTCAGCAAACGTGCGTCGACATCATGAGGCAAAAACATTTCCAGCTGTGTCACGGACACGAGATCGACATTGTGCGCCGATAGCGAACGAACAGCCACGTTCGTCCTGGCGAGCGCTTCCCGAAACGCTCCCGCGCTCTCTGTCTTTGAGCCAAGTGCGGATACGCGCAGCGGATGAAGCGGATCAAATTCCGAAAGCAGTAGTTTGGCCGCACCAAACTGGTCGACCGAAAGAACGAACGCGCTCAGCATCCACGCATTGGGCGTCCGCAGATACTCCGCCTGATTCTTCAGCGCCGGCTCGAGCTCGAGCTGACACGGCGGAAACATTCCGGCGTAATCGATCGAGTGCGCGAGCAATGCGCGCAATGAAGCGGCGAGGCCCGCCATCGCCCTGCCTTACGGGAATAAACCGCGTGTGCCTTTGGCCTTCATCACGCGCTCCACCCCAGTCGCCATGGCCGACATCCGATGGGAAATCTTGTGCGCCTTCGCCCGTCGAATGACCTGAGTAAATGAATGTTCCAGAATGCGGAAAAGTTTATCGGTCACCTCGGTCTCGCTCCACATGAACGCCTGTAAGCCCTGGACCCACTCGAAGTAGGAAACGATGACTCCGCCTGCGTTGCATAAAATATCCGGAATAACAAAGACCTCGGTCCATCGTTGATCGAGAACCTTGTCCGCTTCCGGCGTAGTCGGCCCATTTGCGCCTTCCGCGAGAATGCGACATTGCAACTTACCCGCGTTTTTTTCCGTGATTACGCGATCGACCGCGCAGGGCGCGAGGACATCGCATTTCTGCACCAACAACTCGTTAGGATCGATGTGATCGTCTTGATTGAAAGCGCGCAGATTCCCTTTTTTTAAAACGTGTTGCTCCGCCGCCTTCACGTCGACTCCCTTGGGGTTGTAAATTGCCGCGGTGGCATCGCTGATGCCGACGACTTTGATCCCAGTTTTCAATGCCAGCGACAACGCTGCGACCGATCCGACGTTGCCGAATCCCTGGATAATGGCGGTGCACTCAGTCGGATCCATTTTTAACAAATCCATCGCGCGTTCGATTAGATAGACGACGCCACGCCCGGTCGATTCACGCCGGCCTTCGGTGCCACCAATCGAAACCGGTTTGCCGGTAACGATTTCGCTCACGGCGTAACCTTGATAAACCGAATAGGTATCCATGAACCATGCCATTACCTGTTCGTTCGTTCCCATGTCCGGACCCATGATGTCGGTGTGAGGACCGACGAACGGAATCATTTCCTGCATGTAACGGCGCGAGACGGCTTCCAATTCACCGCGCGAAAGCTTGTGCGGATCACAGGCGATGCCGCCTTTGGCGCCGCCGTAAGGCAAACCATTGAGCGCGCATTTCCAGCTCATCCACATGGCCAGCGCCGCGGTTTCGCCCATGGAAAGGTCAGGTGCGAAACGAGTGCCGCCTTTGGTTGGACCAAGCGTGAGGTGATGTTGGACACGATAACCCTGGAACGTTTTCGTAGTGCCATCGTCCATGTGCACCGGCAGCGTTACGGCAATGGCACGCTTGGGCATCATCAGACGCTGGCGATGGCTCTCAGGAATCTCCAGATAATCGGCGATGACGCGGAACTGCTCGCACGCCATCTTAAAAACGTCGTCTTCGTAGATGCCCAAGGCGGAACTCATAGGTTTGGAGGCGCCAGAAACAGCGCATGGAAGTCTGGTATTTGCGCTTGCTCAGGGCCCTCGTCAAATCGAATCCTGCGGGGTGGAAGTTAGGCTTCCAGTCTGACTCGGACGGACTCGGCGTGGCGCGCTTGGTCGGAAGCGGGCGCCCTGCCTGCCGCTGGTTCGTGCGCGATCGGAACATAGACATTGGTCTGTGTGCGTGCAGTGGACATGTTGTCCACTGTCGGGGTCAGCGGGTTCAAAACCCGCTGGGCACACAGGCTGAAAGCCTATGTTCCCTCCTCACGATCAACGGGCAAGATGCCCGTTGGCCCCACAGGCGGAGATGCCTGTGCACGATTGAAAAGTTTGGCAACGCACCAGCGCGCTGCCTAGATTGCACACGTGAAGAAAGATTTGCGCAAAGTTCACGTGGAGACGGTGGCGGTTCATGCCGGGCACGAGATTGACCCCGCAACCGGGGCAATCGTGGCGCCGATTCATCTCTCGACCACCTTTCAACGCGATGTGGAAGGAACGTATTCGCGCGGTTTCATGTACTCTCGCAACGATAACCCGAATCGCAAAGCGTTGGAGGACGGGGTGAGCGCGCTCGAAGGCGGAGCCGCTGCGGCGGCGTTCGGCAGCGGCATGGCGACGGCAATGGCTTTGTTTGCAGCGCTCGACCCCAGCGACCATGTAGTCGCACACGCGGATGCTTATTATGGGACCAGCCGGTTGTTGAGCGACTTGTTTCTACGCTGGAAACTGGAAACGGATTTCGTGGACATGAGCGATTTGGCGGCGGTGAAAAAAGCGCTGCGGCCAAACACCAAGCTGTTGTGGATGGAAACGCCATCCAATCCCCTCTTGAAAATTGTCGATGTCGCGGCTGTTGCGGAGATCGCTCGTGAATCCGGTATTATTTCTGTTTGCGATAACACCTGGGCGCCAATCATCCAGCGACCATTGGAACTCGGGACCGATTTCACCTTCCATTCCACCACAAAATATTTTGGCGGCCATTGTGATGTGATGGGCGGAATTGTCATCGCCAAATTGAACAATGATTTTTTTGAGCGTGTCCGCGCGATCCAATATACCGCTGGCGCAGTCCCCTCACCCTTTGACTGCTGGCTGGTTCAACGCGGCATGAAGACATTGCCGTTGCGAGTGCGGGCGCACTCGGAAAATGCGGCGAAGGTGGCAGACTTTCTCGCGCAACATCGAAACGTTGAGCGCGTGTATTATCCTGGACTGAAGAGTCATCCCGATCACGACGTCGCGAAAAAACAAATGTCGATGTTTGGCGGAATGCTTTCATTTGAAGCAAAAAAGGGGCGGGACGCAGCCATGCAAGTCGCAGCGAAGACGAAAATTTTCACGCGTGCGACCAGCCTCGGCGGTGTGGAAAGCTTAATCGAACATCGCGCCTCAATCGAAGGACCGGGCTCCAAATCGCCGGAAAGTTTGCTGCGTTGCTCGATTGGTCTTGAGCATCCTGACGATTTGATCGAAGATCTCGATCAGGCGTTAAGGTAGGGCGATTGAGGTTAATCGCCCCTACTTAGACGACGTCGCACCAACTCGAAAACGTCGCGCAATTCATCCACGCCCAGTAACAGCGCGGTGCCGAAAAATATCGACACGCTAACGACAATTGTGCCCAGGAGGGCGCAAAGTTTCTCGGCAAAACGCAGCTGTTCCCAGGCATCAAGGCACCAGTAATTCGCCGCCCAGCAAACGAGCGCCATCAACCCCGCAGCAAGGCAAATCTTGGCGAGACCGATGAACATGCGACGGCTCTCGAGTCCGCGCGTCTGCTGCCACATCAGCCCGTAAAGCAAAAGAAAATTGATCGTCGCGACAATGCTGGTGGAAAACGCTAGCCCGCGATGTCCCCATCTCAGTCGGAAGGTAAAGAGCCAGTTCAGAAAAAGATTCGTTCCAATCGCCAAAAAGCTAACGAGCATTGGGGTGTTGCGTTTACCAATTGCGTAAAAGGCTGGCGTTAAGACTTTCAAGGCGGAATAGGCCACCAGGCCGATGGCATAAAATTGGAGCGCGGCCGCAGTCTGTCGGGTCATCTCGGTCGTGAACCGGCCATGTTGATAAATCACGCTGATGATGGAGGGCGCCAGCATCGCCAGTCCGATAGCCGATGGGATGGTCAGCAGAAACGCCAGACGCATTCCACTGGCGAGAATACCGCGAAATTCATCGATATTTCCCAAGGCCGCGCTTTTCGAAGCCAGCGGAAGCGTGACGGTGCCGATGGCGACACCGAAAATGCCGAGCGGCAATTGCATCAAACGAAACGCGATGTTGAGCCAGCTAACCGGACCGTTGCCGAGGCTGGCGGCGAATCCGCTGTTGATCAACACATTCACCTGCACCGCACTGGCCGCGATCACGGCCGGAGCCATCAGAATAAGCACAGTGCGGACGCCTTCGTCGCGCCATTGAAAGTCTGCGCGATACCTGTAGCCAACACGTCGCAAGGACGGAAACTGTGCGGTTAATTGCCACAAGCCGCCGATGAGCGTGCCGATGGCGAGGCCGGTCAGTGAGCGCGCACCGAAGTGCGGATCGAGCCACCAGCCAATGGCGACGCCGCTTATGATCGAGCCGAGATTGAAGTAGCTCGAGGCCATGGCGGGCGCGCCGAAGATATGTTTGGCGTTCAACATTCCCATGACCAGTGCCGCCAACGAGACCAGCAGCATGAACGGCCACATAATTCTCGTTAGCAAAATGGTGAGCGCGGTTTTATCCGGCGGCCAGCTCCACCAGGTCAGGAGATCGACCAGTTGCGGCGCAAAAATGATTCCAAGAAGCGTGACCACGCTCATGAAAACCGCGGTCAGCGTCGCGACCTTGTTCGCCAGTCGCCAGGCCGATTCATCCCCTTCCTTTGCGATCTTTCCCGAAAAGGTGGTGATGAAGGCGGTGGAGAGAGCGCCTTCGGCAAACAAATCGCGCAACAAATTCGGCAGCCGAAACGCCATCAAAAACGCATCGAGATTTTTGCCGGCACCGAATAACCCGGCAAAAATCTGCTCGCGAATCAGTCCCAGCACACGGCTACAGAGGACGGCGAGGCCGACGATACCAGTCGCCCGCGTGCTCATCCGCCGGTTTTCGGGAACAGTCATGCGCAAGAAGGAATCAGACTCGCGCATTTTGGAAAATGAAAACTGCTATTTCAGGAGAGGCTTATGCTTTGGAAATCGATGATACCCGAGGCCGGGACCGCACGTTTGGAATTTCCTTTGAGAAATAAAAGGTCTATTTCACAAACAAGCTCATGCTTTCGAAATCGATAATACCGTGGCTGGCAGCCAGCAATTCCATCCCCAGAATCCCAGCAATTTTCGCCTGGCCTTGATCGAGCGCGAAATCCGGCAATACCGAAGCTGCGAGTTGCTGTGGCGGCACCTGGTAGTCGCCAATTTTGAGATTCGCGACCTTCCCAACTGCCACCCGCCGTGAAATACCGTCAGCGAAACTACCGTTCATTCTTGTGGCGGTAAAAGAAAGCCCAAGCTCTTTTGCGCGTTTCAGATCAAACGTTGTGATAAAAGCTCCAGTGTCGACCAGCAGACGACAAGGGTGACCATTAATGGAAGCTGGGATGGTGAATGCGCGGCTGACCTCCTCGCGCAGTGGGATCCTGATGAAATTTTGGGATGCGGCAAAGCGCGCAACATGCAGATGCTCGGAGGAACTTGTCTTAAAGAAAATCGTTTTGGTATAGCAGTTGATGACCGCTTTGTAGTGCGTCAGGATGTCCGCGCCAATAATGCCGTCGGCATTCTCGCCGTTCAGGCGTGAATTCAGCCCAGCGTCTACGTCGGCTGGCTGGAACAAGGCCATCGGTCCACTGCCGAAATTCATTGCTCCCGCGCGTAAGCTGTTGAGATAGCCGACGTGATACCTCACGCCATTTAAATTGGTGAATTCGCCGTAAGGCGAATCTGCTCCGACGAGCGAGACGCCGAGTGAACGGGCGCGGCCAGCGTCAAGGATACTATAACCGGCGCCGGTATCGACAACGAACCGTGCTCGATGTCCATTCGCTACCGCTTCCATCAGCATTTTATTCCAGTGACTATAATAGACAGGGACTGCAACATAGCCGGGCAGAGAAGGCAGAGGGGCGCGTCGCTCCTTCGCCAGCAAAGCGCCACCACTCAGTAGAACTATTGCTCCTGCCAGCATAAGAATCGTTAAGGAAGTCTTTATTTTCACAAACGCGATTAGGATTTCTTTAGTGGTCAGGAGTTTTCGGTTGTTCTGGCACTTCGCGCACCGGACTGGCCTTCATGTAACTTTGGAGATGCTGATTATAAAGGGTGCGATCACCCTTCGCCAACGAGAGAGCACGCTTTTCATCCTTCACTGCCGAGCGAAAATCCCCGATTTCCGCCTCGGCTGCGGCCAGAGTATCGAGAACCATTGGACTGCCATGCTTGAGACTCTCGCTCGCCCCGCGCGCATGTTGCACGGCGCGTTGACCATCGCGGACGCTGCCGTCCGGGCAAGTGGCTAGCAGCCACGCGTAGTTGTTATGGGCGAGAAGGTTATCTTTGTCGTGCGCGATTGCTTTTTCCAAGTCTACTCGCGCCGCGCGATAGGCACCATCCAACGCCTGGGCGGTGGCGCGGTCAACGTACAATTTTGACAGTTCGGTTCGGTTTGATTTCGGGAGTAATGCCAGCGCGCGATCATAATGGGTGACAGCTTCCGAATAACGATGGCGAAGCGTAGCGACATATGCTTCGATCGATTGCAATTCCCATGATTTCGAATTGCTCTGTTCGAGCCCCTCAAGAATTCTGGCTACCGTCGCCCAATCCTGGGCATCCACCGCTTTGCCCAGCCGGTCGGAGCGTTCGCGAGCAACCCTTTCCTCTGTCGAATGTGGAACAATCCAGGCGGACCCCCATCCTCGAGTTTGCTCCTCAGCGGCAATCGCCCCGCTTGCGGTAAGAAAAGCAGCCAGGGCGATCTGAGTTACTAATAATCGGAGAAACATTGTCGGGGTTGATAGCAGGTGGCGACCCAGCGGTAAAGAGCAGGTTTCGGACAGAGTGCAGTAATCTTACAGGCCAGTCGGCAGATCGATGAATTGCCAATCAAGCTGGAACTTTCCGGCGACATGCGCCGCGAGTGTTTTGACGCCAAACGTTTCGGTCGCGTAGTGACCGGCGAGCAAAAGATTGAGACCCATTTCCGCGGCGGCGATCGCGGCCCAATGCGGCGCTTCGCCGGTAATGAACGTATCGATTCCCTCTCCAGCGATCTGCTCGATCTCACTGCCGGCGGCACCGGTGATGACGCCAAGATGTCGAACGGTTTTCGGGCCAAACGCGATCGTTTTCACAGTACCGGCAACCGCCTTTTCCAATCGCTTCACTAATTGATCCAGCGCAATGTCAACCGATGCGCGTCGCCCCAGTAATGATCCCTTTTCTTCAAAGAACGGCTGCGAGTTTTCAAAGCCAATCGCGCGCATCACCAGCAGGTTGTTTCCAACCTCCGGATGCAGATCGAGTGGAAGATGGGCACTATAAATCGCTATGTCGTTTTCGAAGGCAAACTTCAGTTGTCGATGCAACGCTGTCGTCACTGGACGCAGTCCGGGCCAGAACATTCCGTGATGAACAATCAGCAGATTTGCTCCGCATTTTGCCGCTTCCTGTAACGCACGGGTTGAAACATCCACACCCGCCGCGATTTTCTTTACGCTCCCGGAGTTCTCAACCTGCATACCATTGAGCGCATTCTCGTAATCCTGAATTTCACCAATTCGCAGGTAGGAGTCGCAGTACTCGACGATTTCTTGCAAGGTAGTCACAGCACAACTTTGCCAAGGCGGCAGAAATTTGGAAGCGAGTTTGCTTGACGCTGCCGTATCTCTTGTGAGTCTTATTTGATTCGATGGAATATACCGACGCCCCTTCGACTCAAACGGCGGACACAATGTTGTGTCCGAATTGCGGCGAGCGCCTGCCAGCAGGGTCGGAAGCTTGCGGGCACTGTGGCTGGAAACGGGAAGAAACTGCTGAGGGCACTGCGAGCGATGCAATGGCTGCGCTGCTCAGCATCGTGCCGGGATTGGGCCACGTTTATAAAGGTTATCGCGGTCTCGGGCTTTTATTCGCCATTGGCACCTTGATTGTGCTCGGATTCTCGGGCATTGCCGCCGTTGCCAGTGCTGGCTTTGGCCTGGGAATGGCGGTTTTCTATTGGATCGGCGTCGCGATGCACGCCTACGCCATCAAAGATCGCGTTGTCCCGTCAAAGAAAGACGAAGGCGAGCAGTATTAAGCGTCGAAGGGTTGAAGCGTTTCTGGGGGCAGAGCCATTGCGACGAGGTGCGACCGAACGTCACGCAAAAACGGAGCCGCACGAGAAGCTACTAGCTGGGAGGGGCGACTTCCAAGTCGCCCAGTCATTCTAAATCACCACGGCGACTTGGAATTCGCCGCTCCCAGTTAATGCGGCATTGCGCGGAAAATCTGCTCCAGAATTTCGCGCAAACCGTAACGGAACTTCCATTGCGGATAATGCGATTGAAATTTCCGCACATCGCTGATCCACCAGATGTGATCGCCGATGCGATTGGTCTCATCGTAGTGCCAGGTGAGTTTGCGGCCGCTGATTTCTTCACAAAGCGAAATCGCTTCCAGCATTGAACAATTGCAAAAACGGCTGCCGCCCATGTTGTAGACTTCTCCCACGCGCGGCTTGGCGATAAAGGCGGCAAATGTTTCCACCAGGTCGAAGCTATGAATGTTATCGCGCACTTGTTTGCCTTTGTAACCGAAAACGCGATACGGCCGGCCGATGACGCAGCATTTCATCAGATAGGCCAGGAAACCGTGCAGCTCCGCTCCAGCATGCGCCGGTCCAGTCAGGCAGCCGCCTCGGAAACAAGCGGTCGGCATTCCAAAATAGCGACCATATTCCTGAACCAAGACATCGGCGGCGACCTTTGAAGCACCGAAAAGAGAATGTTTTGTCGCATCGATGCTCATTGTTTCCGGAATCCCCTGCTCACATTCATGACCAGGCTCGATTTCCCAGCGGGTCTCCAGTTCGCGCAACGGCAGGCGATTGGGAGTGTCGCCGTAGACTTTGTTCGTCGATGTGAAAACGAATGGCGATTCCGGGCAGTTTTCGCGTGCCGCCTCAAGTAAATTCAGGGTGCCGTTCGCGTTAACCGCGAAATCCGTTTGCGGTTCGCGTGCGGCCCAATCGTGTGAGGGCTGCGCTGCGGTGTGGACAACTGCGCGAATTTTGCCCCGATGTTTGCCGAAGAGGGCGTTGATCGCGTTGGCATCGCGAATATCGACTTCGTGATGTTCATATTCGCGCAAATTTTTTACCAACTCATCACGCGTGGCCCTGGTCGAGGCCTCGGGCCCGAAAAATTGCGCGCGCATGTCATTATCGATTCCAACCACACGCAACCCGTCTTGCGCAAAATGTTTTGCGGTTTCCGAACCAATGAGCCCGGATGATCCAGTAACGATGACCGTCTGCATCACGCGGATTTTAGAATAATTGGGTCACGATTTCTGTTCGATAATCCACGTCACACGCTTCGCATTCTGGTCGACGTGGGCGGCCGGAA
>JBKPMO010000122.1:0-13126 GCA_046732175.1 Verrucomicrobiota bacterium | reverse complement strand
CGCGTGCACCGGTCGGCGCCTCGCCGACCGGATTCTGCTCGATACTGGAAGAGGTTCGCGGCGAGGCGCCGCAAACGGCACGCGAGGCGCGTGCGCTCCCCAGATCGACGCGCGTAAGTCGCAACCGAATCGTCCGCGACTCGTTAGGCGGAATTGTAAATTGATAATGCGCGGCCGCTTTTGTCCCGAATTTATCCGGATTGACCAAGTCAAGCCGGTTCAGAACGATCGCATCGTTGATTGAGTCTTTAACATGCCGCGAACGATTGGGCACACCCCACAGCCGTTCGAAATTAGACTCGTTTTCGGTAAAGAGAAATGTTTCCGTGTTTTCGCAATGCAGTTCATAGGTGCCGAGCTCAGGATGTGTTGCTTCGATCGCCGCCGGTGTACATTGCTGCAATATCGGCTTGCGAGAATTGCGACCCCAACTCCAGGTATTCCGAAACCAAAGGGTGGGGAGAAGGTGCAAGTTTGCTGGGTCGGGACCACGATTGGTCGCGGTCGCGCGAATGAGGATATCGTCCGGCCTCGCCTTGGCGTATGTGATCTCGATATCGAAGTAACGATTCTCGGCCAGGACATTCGTGTGCCAGAGTTCGAACTCGGGTTCCATTCGAGATCGAGTGGCATTGCGACTAATTAGTTCCCCGTAGGGAAAGCGGTGATGCGCGTAACGATACAACATACGCATATAGGAATGCGACGGTGTGTTATCCACATACCAATACAGTTCTTTAACATCTTCGCCGTGATTTCCTTGCGGCCCGGAGAGCCCAAATAGTCGCTCTTTTAAGATGGGATCGTTCCCATTCCAGAAAGCCCAGGCGAAACAGAGTCGTTGCTTATAGTCGGACATTCCGGCGAGGCCATCTTCACCCCAACGGTAAGCACGCGAGCGCGCCTGATCGTGTGATAAGTAATTCCAGGCATCGCCGTTTGCACTGTAATCCTCGCGCACCGTCCCCCACTGTCGCTCGCTCAAGTATGGCCCCCACAGATGCCAGCGCTGCCGTTGAGAGTTATTTTCTTCGATGCGCCCGTGCTCGGGGTTCATAGCGCATCTTGTCGATTACATTTAGCCAAAGCAAGTTTCCAGCGTGACTGCGGCACGGCCTTGCCGGCGCCTGTTCATAATCAATGGTGACGTTCCCTCCGTCGCTTCCTAATGTAATCGAGCAGGAACGCGCGGGTAGGGCCCGTCGAGCCGCGCGGTGCAGGCTTGATTTTAGCGCGGCTCCTTACTTTAATTGTCGGCCCCGCCGATAGCGATCGGAGATAATCGTCTTGCTTATTCTCCGACAGATCCGCCGACAGCGCAGCTTGCTCTTCGTCTGGTTTTGATGGTACAATGAAGCGTGGCTGCTCGGGGACAGAGCGGCGGTGCGGAGCTCCGTTGTAGGGTGTGCCAGGAGGCACGATCAGGGCGGTCGAGACGTGCGGTCATCGCATCTGTGAAATCCAGCCGATTCGAGGTTATTTGGCCATCTTTCTACGTAACCTCAAGCCCGATTTGGGACAGTACCTAGGCAAAGCCTCAATAACGAGGAAAAAGAATTATGAAAAATCCCAACATCAATCGCAGAAAAAAAAGAACTCAACTTTTGTCGCCAGCATTTTCGCTTCGTCTCACTGCGACAGCAGCTGGTGCTCTCCTATTGATGGGACTCGCCGCAGCGGGAACAGAGGCGAAGCCCCCTAGCGATTCGGGTTTGTCGGACAATTTTGGCCGGATGTTTCACCTGCCGCCGTTCGCCCCGCCAACTGACGCGGTGCGCAGCGCATTGATGGAGCTGGGTAAACCGGGCGAGCTAATGGACGCGCACGACGATCTCGCCGCCGGCCCGGTGGCGCTAATTGTCGATCCTAATCTCAGTTTAATTAATCGGAACAATCCCACCCACACCGCCGGCATCACTTTTCTTGGTCAGTTCCTCGATCATGATATGACTTTTGACCAGACCTCGCGTCTCGGAGCTCCAAGCAATCCGGTCAACATTCCGAACGCGCGCTCGGCCTTCTTTGATCTGGACTCGGTTTACGCGGGTGGACCGGGCATAACCCCCGAGCTGTTCGATGCCGCCGACCCGATCAAGTTCCGCGTAGAAAGCGGCGGACTATACGAAGATTTGCCGCGGGATCCGCTGAACAGAATGGCGTTGCTCGGCGATCCTCGAAACGATGAGAATATCATCCTCGGCGGATTACACGCGGCGTTTCTAATGTTTCATAATCACGCGCTCGACCTGGTCCGCGCGCAAAACCCAGCCATCTCTAACAACGACGCTTACCTCCAGGCGCGCCGCCTAACCACCTGGCATTACCAGTGGATTATTCTCTACGAATTCCTGCCTCATATTGTTGATCAAACTGTCATCGATGATGTGCTGCTGAATGGTCGTCGTTTCTACAATCCGTTACGCGACCAGGCATATATCCCAGTCGAGTTCCAGATCACTTACCGATTTGGTCATAGCATGGTGCGTCCATCTTATCGCGCCAATCTTCATGGCGACAACGGCCAGCCTTTCTTTGGTCTCATTTTCGACCCGGCTGGAGAAGGCAGCATCGACCCGGTAGATTTGCGCGGCGGCACGAGAGCGCCACGCCGTTTTGTCGGCTGGCAAACATTCTTCGATTTCGGTGGCGTTTTCTCGGCCGATACGAGGCCGAACAAACGAATCGACACCAAGGTCTCAACGCCGCTCTTCACTCTCCCGCTCGGCACCATCTTCAGTGGTCAGCCGCCAACTTCGCTGATGCAGCGTAATCTCCTGCGCTGTCTGACCTGGAAGCTTCCATCTGGTCAACACATCTCCCGGGAAATGGATATTCCACCTTTAACCAATGCCGATCTGGCTGAGCTACAGCCAATTCGTCCATCTTTCGTCGATTCTACTCCGCTTCTCTATTACATATTAAAAGAAGCTGAGCTAAAAGAAGATGGACTACGACTCGGACCTACCGGAGCGCGTATAGTAGCCGAAGTATTCGTTGGCTTGCTTCAGCTGGATCCGGCCTCTTACTTCAGTGTGCAACCAAGCTGGGTTCCGACTTTGCCGACGCATGACGGCACGCCGCAAAGTTTCCGCATGATCGATTTTTTGACATTTGCGGGCGTGGATCCGGTAAGCCGCGGGCAGTAGAAGCACAGTGCGCCGTTCCCCTGCAAGTCATAACGAAGAAGGCTCCGTGGGGGATATAGTCTGACCCGAGTGCAGGGATCTAAGCTTGATTTGGAAGCGATTTTTACTTTAATGACTCAGTGTCTGCAACTGATCAGGTGCCCTCAGTGGCTGGGGTTGTTCCGGCAGATGCCGGAAGGAGTGGAGCTATTGCCTTCGCTACGACGCAATGGAGTGTGGTTTTAACCGCCCAGGGCCAATCGCCGGCGGCGGACGAAGCATTGGAAAAGCTGTGCCGCCTTTATTGGTGGCCACTTTACGGTTTCGTGAGGCGGCAGGGCTATGCTCCTGAAGAAGCGCAAGATTTTACTCAGGGATTTTTCGCGATGTTGTTGGAGAGAAGAAATCTGGATGCAGTGCGGCGGGAAAAGGGTCGATTACGCTCCTATCTGCTGACTTCACTCAAAAATTTCCTCGCTAAGGCGCATCGGCGCGAGATGGCCGTCAAACGTGGTGAAGGAAGACCGCTTGTATCGTTGGAAGAATTGCTCGCGCGTGAGCGCGCCGACCTTGAACCGGCGGATGCGCTGACCGCCGATCGAATTTATGAGCGGCGGTGGGCTTTAACTCTCCTGGACCAAGTGTTCGCACGGCTGGGTGAAGAATATCGCAAGGCGGGCAATGCCGCATTGTTCGATCAGTTAAGGCAATTACTTACCGGCGAACCTGACAAACGTTCTCAAGCAGACATTGCACAGGAATTAAGGATGACCGAAAATGCGGTGACGCAGGCATTCCATCGCCTGCGACAGCGTTATCGGCAGTTGGTGCGCGAGGAAATCGCGCAGACCGTAGCCGTGCCTGGTGACGTGGATGACGAACTGCGACATTTTATCGCCGTGTTGCAGACGTAGCTTCTAACGAGATTTGGTATAGGAGGTATACCCGGTGACTAATCGACCGAGTAGTATTGCCATGACTGCAAACCGAATTTGCGGCGAATGTGGGAGTAAGATCTTCGCGGACGCACCACAGGGGCTTTGCAGCGTTTGCTTGTTCAAGACTGTTCTGGGGCCGTTCGTGGAAGAACGTGATGCATGTACGGAGTCGAGTCGCCGCCAAATTCAACTCGAATTTGGCGACTATGAGTTACTCGAGGAACTCGGCCGCGGCGGCCAGGGTGTTGTCTACCGTGCGCGGCAGAAGAGTCTAAATCGAACTGTTGCGCTAAAAATAATTGGTCTCGGTCAATGGGCGAGCACACATCACCTGAATCGTTTTCGTCGCGAGGCAGAAGCGGCGGCGAGTTTGGAGCATCCACGGATTGTTCCGATTTACGAAATCGGCGAGCGCGAGGGCTCCTGCTACTTCAGCATGAAATTTGTCGGCGGCGGTCAGTTGGACGCAGCCCTTGGAGGAAAGCCGATGTCGACTCGACGCGCCGCTGAATTGTTCGTAAAGATCGCCCGCACTGTCCAGTTTGCGCATGAGCGCGGAATTCTGCATCGCGACATCAAACCGGGAAACATTCTGTTGGATAAAGATGGAGAACCCTACCTAACTGACTTCGGCCTGGCGCGGTTGATGGAACAGAAAAGCACGATGACCAATTCGCTCGATGTTCTTGGAACACCGAGCTACATGCCACCAGAACAAGCGGCCGGCCAGGCCAGGGAGCTGACACCGGCTGCGGATGTTTACTCATTGGGCGCAGTTTTTTATCAGATGTTGACGGGGCGGGCGCCATTCGCCGGCGGAACGACCTTCGAAACGATTCGGTTAGTCACGGAAACCGAGCCACGAAACCCGCAGCTATGGAATTCCAAAGTAGACGTCCATCTTGCCACGATCTGTCTCAAGTGCCTGCAGAAAGATCCCCGACGCCGTTATCCTTCCGCTCGCGAGCTAGCCGAAGACGTTGAGCGTTGGCTTCGGCGGGAGCCAATCCGGGCGCGACGCAGCGCTATCTTCACCCGCGGCAAGAAACGATTGCAGCGCAACAATTTGCCTGCGCAATTGTCGAGCTTCATCGGACGCGAAGCAGAAATAATCGAAATTAAACGACTTCTCGCCGAGACCAGGTTGTTGACGCTTACTGGTCCTGGTGGTTCCGGCAAGACACGGCTCGCGCTGCAGGTTGCAGCCGATTTACTGGCCGAATACCCAGACGGTGTCTGGCTGGTGGAGTTAGCGCCCGCGTCCGATGCTGACTTGGTTACCCAACTTACTGCCAAAGCCCTCGGCATTCGCGAACAACCAAGGCGTGCGTTGCTGGAAACCCTCGTCGATCGCCTGCGCTCCAAGCGTCTTCTCCTCGTCCTGGACAATTGCGAGCATCTGCTAGATGCCTGCGCCACGCTTGCCAGCGCGCTGCTGAAAACGTGCTTCAACTTACGAATCTCGGCCACCAGTCGCGAACCAATTGGGATTGCTGGCGAAAGCGTTTGGCAGGTGCCGTCGCTCACAACTCCTGACCCGGGCGCGACGATGTCGCTTAAATCGCTGTGTCAGTTTGAAGCCGTTCAGCTGTTTCGGGATCGAGCGATGACTGTCCAGTCGCGATTTGCGCTGACGAACACAACCGCCCCCGCCGTGGCGCAAATCTGTTGGCGGGTGGAAGGTATTCCGCTGGCCATCGAGCTGGCAGCGGCGCGCATGAGTGCGTTGAGCGTTGCGCAAATTGCCGAACGTTTGCGGGATAGTTTCGAGCTGCTTTCGCACCGGAAGCGTACGGTGATGCCGCACCATCAAACGCTGCGAGCGACGATCGAATGGAGTTATGCGCTGCTTACCGACGCAGAGCGAAGCTTGTTTCAGCGACTTTCCGTTTTTGCGGGCGGCTTTGATCTCAAAGCAGCTGAAAGCATTTGTGCCGGGGAGGGGATCGAGCGTGAGCACATACTGGATTTGGTAACTCAACTGGTGGAAAAGTCCCTCGTGCTCGTACGCGAGCAGACTGGCACGATGCGCTACCGCCTGCTCGAACCGATTCGGCAATATGCGCAGGATCGACTCCGTCAATATGGTGCTTTGCCGGTGGCGCAAAGGCGGCACGCTTATTATTTCCTGCGCGTTGCTCAGAGCGCCGCATCGAGATTGCTCGGTCCGGACAGGCTGTTCGCTGTGGAGGAGCTAGAATTAGAACATAACAACTTGCTCTCGGGACTGGCATGGGCCGCGGAAAATGAGCCGGAAAGTGCCTTAAAGCTATCGAATGCGTTAGGTTGGTTCTGGGAGTTCCGTGGTTACCTGGCGCAAGGCCGGGAGTGCTTCAAGAAAACCATTGCGCAAAGTCCAGAGACATTAGTGCGCCTGCGCGGCGAAGCGTATGTCCGGGCCGGCCGACTCGCGTGTTGGCAGGGCGAATATGAGCACGCGGTCGCCCTTACTGAACAGGGTCTGCGCCTCTGTGAACAATCAGGAAACAGGCGCTGGGTCGGGCTGGCACTAGATAACTTGGGCGGTGTCGCTGCTTATCGCGGCGAGCTTGATCGTGCCGACACGTTGCTGCAACAAAGTTTGTCGATCGGAAAAGATCTGGGAGATAAAGACCTTCTCTGGAGGTCGCTCCTGGACTTGGGGGTTGTCGCGATATTTCGAGGCAATTACGAGCGCGCCCGCGACCTGGTCGAGCGAGCTGTCGCGAATATCAAACAGGTCGGTTATGAATACGGAATGGACCTTCACACTCTGGGCGAGATAGAGTTTGCGCTCGGCAACATCGAGAAGGCGGCCGTCTACTACGAAGAAACTCTGACAACAGGCCGGAGGCTTGGCCTCAAAAGAGCGGTGGCAGGAGGCCTTGAGGGCCTTGGGAAAGTAGCGTTTGACCAACGCGACTATGCGCGCGCCCGCGCATTTTACGAGGAGGGGTTGCAGGTCGCGGACGAGCTGGGCCAAAAGTCCGAGTTCGCCATTTCGCTTGCTATCAATCTCGCAGAATTAGCGGCGGAGGAGGGGAAATTTGAAGAGGGTCGCAGACTCTGCATTGGTAGCCTGCGAAACAGCCAGGAGGTGGGTGATAAGGAGAGCGTCATGGCTACGTTGAGTGTATTTGCGTGGTTATGTTTTGCTGAAGGAAAAGCCGACAGGGCAACACAATTGCTTGGCGCCGTGGAACGCATGCGAGAAACTCTTGGCATAGTGTTTTCTCCGCGCCAACGCGCCCGGCATGAGAGCCGTGTCGCTGCGATCCGTGGCTATCTCGACCAGGAGTTGTTCGCCGCTGCCAGGGCGCGCGGCAAAGCGATGACCAGCGACGAAGCCGTTGCTTACGCTCGTTAACGCAATTGCCTGCGCCGAAATAAAGTTCGCGACGGATTCTGCTGATATCACGGATGGGTTGGATGCGGCCAAGCTGGGCTAAGGGAAGATGCGCCCCAGGGAACCTATTTCAAAAGGAGGAGATTCTCCTTCTGCTCTATTCTTCTGTTCAAAATTGGATCCGCGCAATCGCAGTTGTTTTCTAATTTGGGGCCTGACGCACCGAGCTACCACAAGGGTGGATTTCACGATTCAACGTTTAACGAATCAAGCCCTTCTTCCAAACTTTCCGCGTAAGCTCCGGCCAGATTTGGGACAGTACCGTTCTGAATGGCCAAACATGACCGCTAATGAGAGGCGATCACGAAGGCCGCTATAACTGGAGGAAATTAAACCATGAACAGTTCAAACGGTAACAACAGAAACTGGATCTGCTCGCGTACGCTGCGCACGCGCCAAACAGTCGCCATAGTCATTTCGACGTGCGCTCTAGCTTTGGGCGCTTTCACCGCCTCGGCTGAGCCAGATTTCGCGAATGTGACTGCAGTCAACTTCAGGCCGGGTGGAAGGAATTTCGACCTTACCGTCTCAATTCTGAAGGAACTACTCGACGCCCCGTCGCGCACGGGCCGTGCTGATTTCGACGTCTGCGTCACGCTAACGTACGTCTCTGCCACGAACACTGTTGAGACGATTGAATCCGGACGCATCCCAATCAGAACCTGCACGAACTTAATCGGATCGATTGACAACCGCACTGTGGCGTTCGGACTTGTACTCCCGCTACGGAGGCATCCAGCGCCCGCTAACCACGTCAGCGCGGCGGCCCAAGTGCGCCGGGCTGCTCCCTTGCGGGATAGGTGGTGGTGCTATTTCTAAGAGCGCGCTATATGAGCGACCGTAGCCTCGGTGTTCACTGACCTGCCGTCGCTCGCCATGGTTCACCTCTAAGGTAATCCGCCGTGATCCTAACTCCGGTGCCGACGTCGAGCTCGCTCCGTAGCAGCCGTTTGTGCGATCGCCCGTGCTATCCAAAAACACCGTAGCTTTGATTTAATCGCTGGCGCGTCGCGGTCGCCGAGCAGCACCTGCAACATCGTTTGGGTGGAGTATCGTGTGTGTAGATGTTGAACGTTTCCGCGTCACCTTCTGTTCAAGTTTCCCAAAGCACCAATTCGGTGCTGATGATTCGGCCATCACGCTTTCATCTAAATCCCGAGACTGCGGTCGATAACGCTTTTCAGTCTCGCGCCGATTTCGACGTGCACGCGCTTGGGACAACAGCGCGGTGCGAGTTTGACGCCGCTGTGCAGACCTTGCGGGACACCGGCGTGACGGTTCATGTCTTTGAGGACACGGCGGAACCGGAAAAACCGGACGCTGTCTTCCCGAACAATTGGATTTCCACTCACCACGACGGGCGCATCGCGCTGTTTCCAATGTACTCGGACCTACGGCGACGTGAACGGCGCAACGATATTATCGAGGAACTAAGGAAGAGTTATAAGGTTACTGATATCATCGACTACTCAAGCTTCGAAAAAGAAGGCTGCTGTCTGGAAGGCACAGGTAGCCTTGTGCTGGATCATGTGAAGAGCATCGCATACGTGTCGCTTTCAAATCGCTCCAATCCGAAAGTGATCCGCCGCTTTGGCGATGATTTTCGTTATGAGCCGGTCACATTTACGAGCACCGACTCAGATGGCCGGCCTATTTATCACACCAACGTCCTGATGTGTATCGGCACTGACTTTGCCGTCGTTGGGCTGGATCTGATTCCAAATGAAGCGGAAAGAAGAAAGGTCCGCGAGCATCTAGAGGCAAGCGGCAGGCAAATCATCGAATTAACGCTCGAGCAGGTAGCGAACTTCGCCGGTAACGCGATCGAGTTACGTGATGGCAGCGGTCAAAAGCTCCTCGTGCTTTCCACTCGCGCTCTTTCCATCTTGCGGCCTGATCAGTTGACGATACTCACGAGTTTCGTGCGGCTGGTACCAGTTACTATTCCGACGATCGAGCTGGGTGGCGGTAGTGCGCGCTGTATGATCGCGACGATCCACTTGCCGCCGCGGTAATCGCCATCTACCAATCGCAAATGGACAATTCTCTTATTCCCACTCGATCGTGCTAGGCGGTTTGGTCGAGATATCATAGACGACGCGGTTGACACCTTTAACCTCGTTAACGATGCGATTGGAGATGCGGGCTAGCAGCTCGTAGGGCAGCCTCACCCAGTCGGCCGTCATGCCGTCCTGGCTTTCGACGATGCGTAACGCGATGGTGTAATCGTAGGTGCGCTGGTCACCCATGACGCCGACGCTTTGCACTGGGAGTAGGACGGCAAAGGATTGCCAGACGCGGTAGTACCAGTCGCTCGCTTCCATTTCGCTCTGTACAATGGTGTCGGCGTCGCGCAAAATACGAAGACGCTCGGGAGTTACTTCTCCCAATATTCGAACAGCCAGTCCGGGGCCGGGGAATGGTTGTCGATGAACTATTTCCCTCGGCAATCCTAGATGTAGTCCTGCCTGCCGAACTTCGTCCTTGAATAACTGACGCACCGGTTCAACCAGCTCGAAGTGCATTTTCTCCGGCAACCCGCCGACATTGTGATGGCTTTTGATTACGTGCGAAGGATTCCCGCCGATCGAGACGCTTTCGATTACATCGGGATAAAGCGTGCCTTGGGCGAGGAATCTGTAGCCACTGTGTTCGTCGGCGCCGTTTTTCTTGTCTTCAGCCAGTAACTCTTCCGTCGCCTGTTGGAATACCTTGATGAACTCGTTTCCGATGATCTTTCGCTTCTCTTCCGGATCAGTTATTTCTTGTAGCTTGCTCAGGAAACGGTCGGAAGCATCGACGTACTTAAGTTTAATGTGAAAGTTTTCACCAAAAACGCGCTGCACGACTTCTTCCTCGCGCGCGCGCAACAAACCATTGTTGACAAAGATACAGGTCAATTGATCGCCAATCGCCTTATGTAATAGCGCAGCAACGACCGAAGAATCGACGCCGCCGCTCAGTCCGAGAACTACTTTGTTGTCTCCAACCTGCCCGCGCACCCGTTCACAGGCGTCGTCAATGAACGAGCCCATCGTCCAATCCATCGTGCAGTGGCAGATGTGATAGACGAAGTTCTGGAGGATTTCGCGGCCGCGCGGTGTGTGCGCGACTTCAGGATGAAACTGCAAGCCATAAAGTTTTCGCTGCGGATCTTCCACCGCGGCGAAGGGCGAGCTGCTGGTATGAGCTGCGACACGAAAACCAGCCGGCAGCGCCGTTACTTCGTCACCGTGACTGTTCCAGACGTCGACCTGTTGCCCCAAACCATCGAAAAGCTGCGAGCCGTTAGTTACATCGAGGATGCCGGCGCCGTATTCGCGACGGCCCGTGTAACGGACCTGGCCACCGAGATGATGGGCCATCTGCATGAGGCCGTAGCAAATCCCAAGAATCGGAATCCCAAGATCGAAAATCTTTGGGTCGACCTGCGGCGCGCCGTTTTCATAAACGCTGGCAGGTCCGCCGGAAAGGATGATTCCGTTTGGTTGTTCGCGGACAATTGTTTCGGCCGGAGTATCAAAGCGGACGATCTCCGAATAAACCTGCAACTCCCGAATGCGCCGCCCGATGACCTGAGTGTACTGCGAACCGAAGTCGAGGATGAGAATTTTCGAATGCTTCGGCGGGGCCTCGGTCTTCACACGCTAGGGATGAGTTTGCGGAACCCCGTGTTCACCGGCTGGATCGCCGGGCTCTCGTTGTTCGGGACCAATCGTGCCCTGGCCGGTCACTCCGCGCTGAAGTTGTCCTCCGACCTCCTCCGTGCTGCGTTGTTCGAGCGGGTCAGCGCATCCCCCCAGGATGAGCGCGCACGCGCATATCATCAACAAGGGCTTCATCTATTCATTTTAGGAAGCGAGCGGAGCAATGCAAGGGCGGCGTGGTTGAAGCGTCGAAGGGTTAAAGAGTTGAAGAGATGCAGCGCCGCTTTGTTGCGGTGGCGCCGGAAGGCTAAACGGGCAGGAACGCGCGGGTTGAAACGTTAAAAAGTTAAATTGTTAAAACGGAGGGGCATTTTCCGTTGTAACTTTTTAACAGTTTTAACCTTTTTAACGTTGCATGATTCCGCCCGACCTCTTGCTGCAAGGGTACAGGCTCGGCATTTTCCCCATGGCGATGGAGGATGATTCCATTGAATGGTTTTCGCCGGAACGGCGGGGAATCATTCCGCTGGAGACGTTTCACCTTCCTCACGCTGCCAGACGAACCTGGGCCCGAAAATCTTTTGAGATAAAAATCGATACCGCGTTCTCGGATGTCATTCGGGCATGCTCACGACGTGATGAAACGTGGATTAACCACGAGATTGTCACGAGTTACGAAAATCTGCATTCGCTCGGACACGCCCATTCCGTGGAAGCATGGCAAAAAGGCAAGCTCGCAGGAGGGCTCTATGGTGTTGCGATTGGCGGCGCCTTTTTCGGCGAATCGATGTTTCATCGTGTGACTGATGCGTCCAAGATTGCGCTAGCTGGACTGGTCAAGCGATTGAAACGACAACGTTTCATCTTGCTCGATACTCAGTGGCTTACGTCGCATCTATTACAATTCGGGGCGATTGAAGTTTCGCGCGCGAAGTATCTGGAGTTACTCGATCGCGCGCTGAATTTAGAGCGCACCTTCTTGTAAAATCTCAAGGAGCCGTCGTCTCCGACTGCCGCGACAGGCGACGGGCTTGCCCTGGAATCAGAATCTTGATTCGCGCCACAACGCGACGACGCGTGACGGAAGAATCCGTTGCAACAAGACAAGCAACAAAACCGTGACGGGAAACATCACGCCGGGCCCCGATTCAGGGACCCTACTGGCTAATAGGAACATTATCGAGCCCGAGGTCCCATCCATTCAAAGCCGGATACGCGAAGCCCGGTTTACCCAATTCGAACCCGATCGTCTCGACATCTTGCATGAGTCGCCGCCAGTCGGCGTCTGTTGCAGGTCTGCCGTCACCGCGCAGAACTACCCACCCCGGCGGAATGGAGGTCGAAGTCGCATCTAACGAGAAAGAGTACTGTTTCCAACCGATAGGCAGAGTTGAGATATTGGCTCTAATCTTGTACGCCTCATGACCCTGATTGAAATCGCCCGGCCCCAGCGTGGTCAGCAAATCAAGAGTGACGGCGCGGTTGGGTGCCTGTGTTCCGCTGAAGATGTTTAGATCAAAGCTGATCCCGCCGACTTGCTGGGCGCAGTAGTTACCCAGGAAATGGGTGGCGGACGTACCGAGCGGCACGTACCAAACTGGAACCGGTGCGAATACCTGCCCGTGTCAATAGGCTCCGGGATTACCGCCGCTCGCCTCGATCTGAAGAAGCCGGTCGGGGTTGTCGGTCAAATGCCAATCGCCGTCATCGCTGCCATTGCTAAAGGTTTCGACAAAGTGGGCACGTGCGATTGCCATCGAAAGCGCAAGCGCGAGCGGCACCAGCAGCTTCCGCTTCCCCGCAAGTGAGAATACAATATGATGATTCAACGTACGGTTGGGGTTGCCACGATCAAGCGTCAACAAAATCCGAGAAGCTACTTGGGAGTCACGACAAGAAGCCTTGCCCAAAAAAGGGATTGCGGCATAGTGATCGCCCGCGCTCCAATCGCGCGCAACGGCTGGGTAGCTCAGTTGGCAGAGCAGAGGACTGAAAATCCTCGTGTCGGCGGTTCGATTCCGCCCCCAGCCA
>JBKPMO010000121.1:0-11360 GCA_046732175.1 Verrucomicrobiota bacterium | reverse complement strand
GATTGAAGATGCGGGGTTGCAAGACGACCCAGCATTGTTTCCACCAACGGTCCCGCGTGATCCTTGCTGGCAACAATCGACATTCGTTCGGAACCGGCTCGTCGAGTAGAAATTGCCGTGGGATGATCATTGCCCTTTTGGCGCCACGAACCGGAATTTAACAATCCGTAATAGGTAAGCTGAAGCGCCGGCGCGTGAACAACCCCCAATATTGGTTGTCCTGCCTCGATGAGTGCGACATTGACCGTAAATTCGTCGGTTCCTTTGAGAAACTCTTTCGTTCCATCCAGTGGATCTACCAGCCAGAACCGCTTCAGCGTGGCAATGTCGTCGCCATTGAGTTCACCGGATTCCTCTGAAATTATCACAGCATCCAGAATTAGCGATGGGAGAGATTTTACCAAGAAGTCGTGCGAGGCCGTGTCCGCTGCCGTTAATGGCGACGTGTCCTTCTTCCATGTAACTGCAATGCCGGGCTGATAGAAATGCATGATCTTCTCACCCGCACGCCGCGCCAGTTCACAGACTTGTGAATTCAGTGTAGCCAGCCGCTCCATCATGCTTTCGAACTAAAAAAGAAGTCGAAATCAAAATTGATAACCATAGGTCTTCAGGTCATAAGCATAGGCCAGCCGCACAATTAACGCCGCAGCCCGAGAGTATAATAATCGATAGTCGCCAGCAGCTCTTTCATCCGTGCGGTTTACGTTTGGTAGGTCGGCTTTCCAGGCGATTCCCGCTCTGCTGAACGCTTCCTTAAGATCTTCCTCAATGCGTTCATATCGCAGAATTACGTCCATGCCGCTGGTATAGTCGGCGAACATGGAGGCCTGAAGTGTTAAAAATCTCTTGATCAGCTTTCGGTAAGACACCTTAAAAACCCACTCATTAAACGAATGCGTCTGGGCATAATGCATTCGACCCGCGTATCCGATAGAGCGGTTTACCCATGAAGATGGATCCGCAAGTAGCGGTTGGTATTTCAATTTCTGTTTAAAATAAAGAGAAACCAAACTATCGAAGGGATTACGGACGGCGGCAATTTTCAGTAGCGACTTAGCTTCTTTCGATGTCAGAATTTTATGTTTAATGAGCTCCGACAAAGTGCTGTGTTTCTTCTGAACCGATATAAGACCTTGCGAATCCAGAATATCTTCAGCTGGTATAAATTCTCCACCATAATGGGTGCAGAGAAGATCACCGACAGCAGTACAAGCCGTTCTGGGAGTCATGATGAACAAAAGGCCGTATTCTCGGCAAATTATTGCCATGGCCTTATCCGTATGTCGCTGCCACGTCGCGCCGCCAGGTTGGGTCACGCGGAAGATCTCGAAAGAGAAGCCGTTCAGCAGCTTCGAGTGTTATCACGACATCGATCTCTCGCATGTAGTTTTTGTGGCCGGTCGTATGTTCCGAAGCCATCTGCTCAACGAAACGCGAATCCCAAAATGACTGATTACGGACTCGCACATCCTTAATAACTCTGTCCACATAATCGGCCAATTCCCTTTGAAACCAAATTCGGTACTGTAAATATTTATGCAGGCCTGCGATTCGGAAGGCTGAACTTAGCCCGGTCAGTAATGAGTTGAATCTCGATAGGCGGCGCGGCAACCCTTCGTTGCGAAGATAGTCGACCTTGCAGACAGTTTTGGAAAAGATGCGTCTTGACGTTGCCGTCAGCCAATTAGCTTCGCCCATCCCTCCCATATCGGTTGGAATTTTGCTGAGCGATGAGTTATTTGCCCTGATCAGCGATAGAGTGAAATCAACTGACGCTGGGACAGCCTCTGGCGCTTGATAAGCAAGGGCGACGAGCTCGTTGTCCAAATACGGCGTACGGAAACTGGTCTGAGAACGACTGGCTGCGGGAGTTGAGAACCGCTTTTCCGGAATTTCGCGGAATGCCGTGAAAGTTATCGGATGCTCGCCATCATGCGACCATTGAGACGTGCAAGCGATTACGGCTTTCGCCAGGTCGGGATTGAGCAGCCGTTGCGCCACAGGTATCGGCTTAAACATCGACACTCCTCGCAGGATTTCCCCGCCGAAGACACCGGTTAAGCGGACCGGAGATAATGCACGCGCGCGATTGTTAAAGTAGATTTCATGAGCGCCCAAGCTTCCGAGATAACCGTCAGTTGCGTAAACTGTCCGATCGACGTGAGACGCGAAGTCTGAGAAAAAATCCGGACCCAGTCGGAGAATTTGGTGTTTGAGGGCGCAGGCATCAGCGACCCGAGCGGCCAATCGCACATCCAAAGTGTCTCGTTTCTCGCCTGAAAAGGTGTAACAAATCGGTTCTATCCCTCCCGTCGGCAGACAAGCCATGATCATCCTTGAATCCAAGCCAGCAGTCAGAGAAATGCCGATTTTCGAATCGGATTCGAAATAGCGCGGTAGGACCCGTTTGAACGTTTCCTGAAACGTTGAGTAAAAGGCCTCAGCCATCAGAGTGGGCTGAGATTCCCAGCTTTCGGGAGAGAAATATTTCCGCTTACGACACTCCCCGTTTTCAAACGACCAAACGGAGCCCGTAGGGAGCAAACCGACGTCTTGAAACAAAGTACGTCCCTGCAATGTACAGCCAAAGGCCAAGAATTGACTGACTCCCTCTTCATCAAACTTCCTTAGTTCGGGTAAGACACGAAGCAGTGCTTTGGCTTCGCTCGCGAAAAAGAGCGCATCTTCTGTCTCATGGCAGTAAATTCGCTCTACTCCATAGCGGTCATTGAACAAAAACGCTTTGCCCTGCCTCTTATCAATAAGCAAACCGCTGAAGAGGCCGTTTAGCTTCTCAAAAAAGCAATCACCTTCTTCTTCATACATATGGGCAAGCCAACTTCCGGCTGCTTTCCCGAGTTGGTGTCCTTTTCGGCGGAGGTCGGCCCGCGTTTCGGGATCGACGAAGCAATCGCCCGAGAAGAGAACCGCAACATCTCTTCGCTCGTTGACGAAAGGCTGCGCGGCAGCGAAAGAATTTTCGCGTGCTACCCAACCCGCGTAAACCCTTTTGTCTGGCGTCGAGTAAACGCCAGAATTATAGAAGGGCTCCTGCCGCATTGAAGATAGCATCGATTCCACGAGAGCCTGGCAATCTTCAGGCGGTCTACTGCTGAATACTCCAGCTATCCCCGGCATAGTGGAAAATTTAGGGCGAACCTCGATAGGTTTTTTCCCGACGTCACTTCAGGAAACGCTTGAGGTGGTTGAAGAAAGCTCCCGTCCTGCTCGCAGCGGCTCAGCGATGGATGATCTCTGCAGCTGTCGCCACCGACGCCATAATCTGAAATCGAGCGCGGCATGATAAGCGTCGTAAACAAGTCGTTCCGGAATTGAAAAAATCGTGCGGTTCCATTGGGTCAATATACGCCGGCTTAGAGGAGCGTTGCCTCGGATTTCCCGCATCTCCTCAACCCAATGAGAAACCTTTCCTTGCAGAAGCTCATTCAAGCGCTCAGTCGGTTCCAGCAAACGATCTGCAATGTACCATCGAACTAATTCGGGAATGTGCCGTTGATGCTGAACAAGGCTGTTGGTGGCGTGAACTTTTTTCTTAATGAACTTCTCCGGCATTCCCCATGGTGTTGTGGCACCGATATGACGGAGAATGCGATCGATATAGGTTTGCGGCTCATCTTGGAGCCGATCAAAAAAGTCGACATGCAAAGCGTCTGATCCAAATGCGTTTGACCAGATTTGTATGATGCCGTGATAATCCGATGCCAATCTGTTGCGTGCCCGCTCGACCTGTCGCACGAAGTCAACTGACCTAATATGACGGACATCCCTCTGATCCAAGTATCCGAATTCAAGCAGCGCCTGAGACCACGCGCGGTCGATGGGGTGACGCAACGTCAGAACAATGCGCAGATCCGGCAGGAACTCGGCAATTCGGTTGACCTGCCACGCCTTTAAACGGCAGTACGGCGGCGAAATATCTCCACGGACTGGTTTCGGTTCACCGTTAATCTCCGGTTTGAAGTGTGATTCGTACCAGTTCAAATCGCGCCGAAGCATTTGACGCGTGAAGAGATAGTTCACTTCTTTGCGTTTGCTAAGATGGATGTCGGGATGGCACTTCAAGACCTCATAAAGCCAGGTTGATCCGCATCGCAGAGAACCGATTCCAAGAAACGTAGGCTTATACCTATTTAAAAAGTTCGCGTTTCCTGCCAAGTCTTTTACCATTTAGAACCGGCAAACGTGTGTTACCACCGAGTTCGTCCTTTTTTTCACTGCGTTATCAGCCGAGTTACTAACATCATCGAACCAAACTGAAGGCCCGGCTACTTTGAACTTAGTTCTGACGGACTGGCTATACGGCCTCCGCGTATTAGATTTTGCTAGCTCGCGTTGCTCATTTCAGAAGCATGCGCAACTGCTAATAGGTTGTCGCGAAAACGCGGAACCAGAAATAATGGATATCCAAACCATGACATCATCCGGAAGATTAAGTTGTTCGGCGTGTGGTGCATTTGGCAGTAGTCTATGCGACAGTCCTTGAATCCAGCCTTTTTAAATTGCCAGTAAAGGTGATCACGGCTGTATTCCATCACATGTCCCAAACTTCTGCCTTCCGGCATGCGGAAATAATCTTGAATACGCAACCCCAGAGCCATGAAGACCACATTGCGTATCCGAAAGAGGTTTGGAGTTGAACAAATCACTATACCATTTGGCTTAAGCGCTCGCCTCAATTTCTCCAAAATAATGTGACCTGGTAAAGGAAGGTGCTCGATTACCTCGGAAAAAAAGATGACATCAAATCGGGCTACCAACGGCTGCTCAGGCTGGCAGAGGTTCCACTGAACGGTTTCTACACCGTGGCTTTGCAGATAGGGAAAGTGCCAAGGTACAAGATCGGCTACACAAGCACGATCGTCCCATAGCTTCTTACATAACAGAGCCAACTGTCCGCCGCCGACGTCCAGTACATCAATGGGGACGGGCGATGCTAGGGTACAAAAACGCTTAATAAGTCTTTCGAAACGCGACCGATAGCGAATACAATAATCAGGGACGGACATGCCAAAATGGTGGCTGATAAACTGTGAGTAAACCGAGTCGAATCTGTTCCAATCCCAAGCGCGCGCCATAAGAAAAAGTATTCTTTTTAAGACCGACTAAGCATTTTGGGAGGCGGAAGATCGGGCTTTGGACTCCGCCCCACAGCCCAGCGCAAAACCCGACTCACGCTCTCAGCCTTGGCTTCCCAAGTGAGACGGTCCTGCACATACGAGACACCCTGCCGCCGTAACTGCTCGAGCCGATCCCTGTTGTGTGCCAGCTCCGTCAGAATCTTCTCTATTCCGGCAACGACGTCGGTTTCATTGGTGAGAGCCACCTTGAAGCCGACCTGGGAATGAACAATATCTCCTGGTCCTCCGAAGTCCGCGACTACAGGTACAGCGCCGCTGGCGAGAGCCTCGAAAACTACGCCTGCACCGTTATCGCGGACCGAGGGAAATACGAGCACATCAGCGGATCGCAAATGGCTGAGCACTTCCGCATGCCTCAGCCAACCACAGAAGGAAACGACGCGTTCGATTGCAAGAGATTTAACCAGTTGCTGCAAGCGCACCCGTTCCGGACCATCTCCCACAACAATAAACCGCGCCAAATCGCTTCGCAAAATGGGAGCGGCCGCGCGTAGAGCAAGGTCGCAAGCCTTCCGCGGCACCAGACCACCAACGAAAATCAGACCTAGTTTGGCGCCTGGCTTCGTACTCAGCGGGTCTTCCAAACAAAGCGAGCGAGCGATGCCCGGCTCCGGGACAAAGAAAACTTTGCCATTGTACGCTGCGAATTCGGCGTACGTTTGCGACGAGGCGGCTATGATCGCTGCCGCATGACGATAGGTAGAGCGAGCGAAAGGCAGATAACGATATAGGTTCCGGAGGTTGGAGACCCATTCCCTTTGGTTCTCCAGCTGGCGAAAGCCGGGAGGCCACGGCAAACCACCGTTAAGCGGGCCAATCACGAAGGGAATCGGCCCCTTGCGCAGGAAGAAAGCGAAAGGGCTTGGTAATACCGGTGTCATGGGCATGATGCGCAGGACGACATCGAACTCGCCGGCGAAGATAGGGTGCCGCAACTGTCGCCAGGCCTGCCATTCAAAAGCAAGAGAAAATGGATAGTTAAAAGCTGTCACCGCCTGACTATCAAAGTTAGATTTGAAGATCTTCCTGAAACTCCAGGCGTAAATGTGCTCGAGCGATGGCATCCGGACCACCTCGATGCGATGAAACGGTGCCTTTGCGCGCCGCACAGCGTCTTCAGTGGGGGATCCAACGACCAAAGTGACATCATGCAGCTGTGCAAGGGCTGCAGCATGAGAATAAGTCACGTAAGGCATGCTGACCTCTTCTGGACTACTGCCAGGCGCCAGCAGCAAAATACGTAAACGGTCCATGAATTCTTATTGCAGAAATCTTGCCATTAATTACCGACTGGAGAGAGCATTACTCTGATCGGTAGCCTTGTCGCTTGGGAGCCGGCGGGAGGAATTGAACACTCCATCTACTGATTACGATTCAGTCGCTCTAACATTGAGCTACACCGGCAGTTTCTTGTCCTGCAAGGCGGGCTTGGGAGAGATCACTTTGCAGTACCAGGCCCTAACACTTAAAAGGGGTTGCAGAATAGGCTCCGGGATCACTCCATTGATACCTCTATAGAGGCGCAGTCTGACGAAGATTTCACCCTTCGCACTCAGCGGGATATAGTATCTGGGAAAGTTAACTTGCTCGAACCCGTTCCTCCGTTTGAACTCTAAGAACGAACTCTTGCGGTTATTACCATACACAAACTGCCCGTAGACAAGATGCGAGATTCCCTTGTGTTCGCATAATTCGACCGCCTTTGCGAGTAAGGCATTCATCGGCCTCTTGTCGTAATGCGCGTTCATGGAAATGATGTGCATGAGCGTCGCCAAATGATCAACGTAAACCATCTTTATGAAGCCAATTAGTTCGTCGTTCCAATAGGCCCCAATGAAGTCACTTCGATTCAGATAGGTCGATAGGCCTTGTCTAATCGTTTCAAAATCTTTTCCAAAATGCCAGAAACGCCTGCCGCCTCGCACGGGTGTCTCATTATAAATTTTCTGGACGCCATTAACGAGATTATCATCGAAGGGGGCAATTCGGACGACTACTCCGCGCCTGGCGGAGCGTCTGACATTCTTCCTCGATTCCTGGGGGAGATTCTTCCACCAATCCTTAAAGGACGTTGTCGGCGTTACTGCCCAATTCTCCCACGCCCAATGATAATCATACCTCGGGGTAGTCTCAGGTGGTTTTTGCGCAAACGTAAACAAATCCGCCTTCAGTTCACTTTTCTTCAATCTATTAATGAATGCCTCGGGATCTTCTACAATTGCGCCCTCCACCACTTCTTCATCTTTGACTTGTGCCGCCCTAATCGACTTCCCAGTCACGACAACGGTACGACCACAGATCTCCGCAGAAGGCACATAGAATTTCCTGCCGGCACTGCGAACCTCTTCCAACTTGACACTCATGGAGGCAGCCACCGATTTTCTAGGACGCCAAAGACACGGCCTGAATTCCTCGCCGCGCTGTGGATGTAAGCTGTACTTGACGCGATCGGGCTCCGCGCAACCATTGCTCAACCATCACGAGACTAAAAAGGAGCTTGTGATTATCCTGGCGGCCTGATCGATGATCGCTCAGAAGCTTCTGAACCGGCTCAGGTTTGAGCAGCTCATACATAAGTGAGCTTTGGTCCAGAAGAAGTTCCGAAAGCTGGCCCCGCACCGAGGACCGGAACCACCCGTCTACCACATTCACGGCGAACCCGCGCTTCTTGCGTTTGAGAATGCGCGGCGGCAGATAGCGTCGGCAAACTTGGCGATGCAGCCATTTCCGAGTGCCGTTTCGGATTTTGAAGTCGGCGCTGAGTCGTTGAACGTATTCTACCACGGTGCGGTCGAGGTACGGCACACGAGCTTCCAAGCTATGGGCCATTGATAGCTTGTCCGCATACATCAGCAATTCGTCAGGAAGCGAGGAACGAATTTCGAGGAGTTGAAACCCGCCCAGTTCGTCGGTCTTCTCCATTTTCGGAGCCAGTTCGCGCCAGTAATCGACGAGCTCGCAGCGTTCTCTTCCGGTAAGAAGACCGTCACGAAAAAGTCCGTCGATGCTATTGGCCGGCGCCAGTGAGAAAACGCTCTGATAACGATGCAATCGATCCTGGATTCCCAAGGAAAAGACACCTCGTTTCAGTGTCTCGCTGCGACGCATTCCGTTGAAGGCGAGGCCTAATGCGGCCCGGAATCCGGTCGGCACCCGGCGCCACCAATCGCCATAACGGACGCCCAAATGGCGTTTGTAACCACCGAACAACTCATCAGGTCCCTGACCGATCAAAGCCACTTTTACATCTTGCCGCGCGCGTTGAGATACAAAATACATCGGAACAATGGAAGAAGCCGCAACCGGCTCTTCCACACACTCCACGATCTTTGGAAGCGATCGTTCGAATTCGGCCTGGTCAAGTTTCACGGCCACATGGCGAGCACCCAAAAGAGTGGCAGTCTCCTTTGCATCGGCCAGTTCATCATCTTCAAAGCTCTCTCCATAACCTACGGTATAGGCCGGCCACGCATCGCCTTGCTCATTCATCAGCGCCAGGAGCAAGCCCGAATCGAGGCCGCCACTGAGAAGGATTCCGACCGGGACGTCGCTGAGCAAATGCCGCCGAACTGCACCACGGTACAGTTCTAGAAGTTCATGTGCAGCTTCTTCATCCTTCTTGGGACTGGAAAAATGTATTGGCGTGTAATCGTACCAACGTTCCTCCCGATATTTGCCTGCTTCACATACCAGCATTGTCCCCGCAGCCAGTTTTCGAATGCCTTCGAAAATCGTTAGCGGCGCAGGCGTATAACGGAACCGAAGAAAGAGATTGAGCGCAATAGGGTCGATCTTTGGTTGCGCAGACGCTTGAGCCAGGATGGCGCGGATCTCCGAGCCGAAAGTCAACTTGCCGTTTGCGATGCCGTAATAGATTGACTTGATGCCCATGGCATCCCGCGCCACGACTAAACGCCGTTTTTTCACATCCCAAATCGCGACGCCAAACATGCCATTGAGGCGATGAAAAACTTCGGTTTCCCACTCTTTGTAGCCGTGGACAATCACCTCGGTGTCAGACCGTGTCCGGAAATGATGGCCGCGTTGTTCGAGCTCGGCGCGCAGTTCTTTGAAATTGTAAATCTCGCCGTTGAAGATGACCCAGACGGTTTCATCCGCATCAGACATCGGCTGGTGACCACCGGCTAAGTCGATGATGGAAAGCCGCCGAAATCCGAACCCGAGCGGGCCTGCAACAAAGTACCCCTCATCGTCAGGTCCACGATGCGTAATTGAGTCCGTCATCCGCTGGATAACGTCGCGTTCAACCGGCTCACCGCTACCAAAATTAAACTGTCCGCAGATGCCGCACATTTTACAGCGTTTGAGAGTTGAGAGTTAAGAGTTGATGGACCTGGTTATTCGTCACGCTACTCTCCTCATTCGTCAAACGACGCGCTTCACGTAAGTAGAACGCGAGACTCCGAAACATTTGCGCCTCTCCCCAGCGATGCATCGGAACATTGTCCCAGCCGAAATACAATCGACGCGAGCGGAACGAACCGTCCGGCTTAACCCAATCCTTCAGAATGCTCTCGATCACCGTCTGCAAAGTAACCTGGAGTTTCGGGAACCGATCTCGAAGCAGCAGGCAAAGGTTGATGCACTCCGCACAATCGTAAAGTTCGCGCTTATAAATGGTCAGCCGAGGAGCTCGCGAGAAAGGCTTGGGCAGACCGTCGGCATCGAAAAGATGATTCAGATAATAGCTCACTCCTTTGCCTAACGCCTCGAGTGTCGCGGCGTGACCAGTTAGGGTGTGGATTTTGGCCAGCGCTTTCATGACGAAACAAGTATGGAAATGGTCAACAAAATTGCGCACACCATCGACGGCATAATACCAGGACCCATCGCCATTCTGGTTTTCCAGGACGAAATTCAAGTTCCTCTCCGCCGTCTTGCGATAGTTGTCATTGGAAAAGACTTGTGAAGCACTGGTGAGTAAAAATGCGCGGTAGGCAGCAGCGTTAATAACTCGTCCGTCTTCGGCGAACGGTGTGTACGAGCACGAGCTTGCCCGCTCGGATGTGCGGAAATCCTTGATGTCAACAAACGCGTGCCTCGCGATTGACTCGAGGAGTTGTCTCAGTTCAGTTGATTCTTCGGGACCGGAACCCTGATCTCCAAGACCGGCACGTTCTTGGATTTCGCAAATCTGAAGGAAAGCCTCATAAACGTAAGGCGTCGTGGTAATCAATGGCGTCTGGCTTTTGATAACGCCGCCGTGCCAGACCCAGTTAAATGGGTAGCCCCAGCAGTACTCTTGAAAACCGCCGCAACGCGTCTCTCTCAGTACTGCCAGAAAGTGTATTGCTCGTTGCAGATAGGCCGGATTCCCACTGATTTGGTAGAGGAAGGAAAACCCCATGGCGTAGTGAGCATCCGCAATCGGGAATCGCATGCGGTGATGAAACAGCCTGCGCGCCGATGGCAGGAAGGCTTCACAAAAAACCATCGGCGCGACGGCGGCAGTACCAATAAGCCGATGGCGATAATAAAAGGCTTTGGCGCGACCGCCGATTGCGCCTGCATAGACACTTTGAAAATCCCAGGAGCTTTCACCATACTTATCCAACCATTTGGTGAAATTGACCAACACGCGAGATACCTCTTCGGCCCAAGGCAGATGACCGGCTAAAGGGGGCTCAGGAGTGGTGATAGATGACATCATGCAGTGAAAGCAAAGCTATCGCGTTCCTACTTCGGGTTTCTGACCTCTGCTCGCTAATCGATTCGCGACCCGTAGCTTGGCAGTTGTAACATAATTATCCCGAATCTCGCAAAGATAACGCCGCAACATCGCCCCAAACCTGTAGCGCAGATGATCTCCGTTACGCCCGTTTTTAGCGAGGTGATGAAATTTTATACGGACCAATTTGCGTTCGCCAGAACTCAATTCGGTCGCAAAACTGATGTAGCCATTCGCAAAATTCCAAGTTAGCGGACGAGATCCGTCACAAACTTCCCGAACAAAGGAAGGCTCACACTCCCGCCGTCTAATCAAAAAACTTTTTGATTGCCCTGCGCGATTCTCAAGCTGTAACTCAGTAGCGTACATTTCAATCTCAACCTGGCTCGACGACAGTTGCCTTTGACGGTAACTATGTCTGACAACTTCCCCAAGACTTCGCCAGGTCGGTGAGTCTTTCAGGGAATTAAGTTGGTCGACGAATTGCATCAGGCGTAAGCAACCATCGC
>JBKPMO010000120.1:0-4211 GCA_046732175.1 Verrucomicrobiota bacterium | reverse complement strand
GTCGTATTCCTTTTTTAGCAACGAAAAGATCGCGTTACTGCATTCGCTAACGTAGGTGTCCGGGTTCGTCTGCTCGAACTTCAAGACGCGTTCGGCGAAGTCCGCATCTTCGAGCTCAGATCGGAAGAGTAGCCAATCAATCCGATCATCTTTGGCCCACTTCTCCGTTTTCATGGCACGGACCTGATCGAGCAGCTTGCGCACGTGTTGCGCGCGCTCCGCGATCTTTCCGGCTGAGTAGTTGGTCAGCCGATCGTCCCAGGTATGCAGGCCAAGCCCGCTACTGTTGACCGGGTAATTCTCGTTGCGCCAGTTGTAATAATCGTCGGCGAGCTTGTGCAATGCGGCCGAATCTGCGACTGATGCTTTGCTGTCGGTGCTAATTGGTGGCGCGGTTTTTGTAATCAATGCTTTGTTTGAAACATTAGGCCGTCGCTCTGGTGGCGTAGGAGCAGTGAGGGCAATTACAGCAGAAAGAAAGAGAGCGGCAACGATCGATATTGTCTTCACGACGGAATGCTGAACCCTGGCTTGGCATCGCGAAAGCGAAAATGTTGCAGCTCGGTAGCGCAGCCTGCCGGGTAGCGCACGCGTCTCGCGTATTGCTTTTGGCGGCTCGCCAAAACGATCTTTCGCGACAAAATCAATTGCAGATGTGTGCAACCCCCACCGGAAAGTCCGCGATTGCGAGACGCGTGCGCTAGCAGAAAATCAGATCACGCCGCCCAAATTCGAAGCTCGTGGCGATTTCGCATGAAACGGCGCGATTTTCACCACGTATTCCGGATCGTAATCAATCAGCTTCAGCCAATCTTCCGTAATGTCAGTCGGCGGGAAAATATCGTTCTCCGCGTACTCGGCGTGAAATGACACCTGCAGGTCTTGTTCCGTGATGCCCTCATCCGGGGCTACCGCGGGTGAAGCGTTCTCACCGGGGTCACCGACCCCGGCTACAGCGACGGTTTGATTGGCGATCGCACGTTTGATTGCCATTCCCTTGGCCCGCTCCACCACCGATGCGATGATCGCCCCGCTGATCAGATCGCTCCGATACAATATTTCCTTGCGTCCGCTTCGCAGTGTGACCTCGAGAAACTTGTTTTCGTCGCGCTTGGCAAATTGCCAGTCAACAAATCGCTCAATAAGCTTTTCAATCGCATCTCCGATATGGTCGGCTTCTTTGGCCAGCGCACCGTCGTACGGTAACTCGTTAGTTAAATAGATCCGGTAAATTTCCCGAGCTCCTTCTTTGTCCGGGCGATCCACTTTGATTTTCCGATCGATGCGTCCCGGCCGCAGAATGGCGGGATCGATCAAGTCGGCGCGATTCGAAGCCAGAATGATCACCACATCATTAAGCGAGTCGATCCCGTCCATTTCTGAGCAGAACATTGGCACCAGGGTCGAAAGGATGTTGGAGTAGCGGGAGGCGCGACGCGTCCCCAAAATGCTCTCCGCCTCGTCGATGAAGAGGAACGGCATGAAGCCTTCCCGGCGTTTCTCGCGCGCAGTCGCGAAAATTTCGCGCACCATCCGTTCCGATTCCCCCACCCACATGTTCAAAATCTCCGGGCCCTTCACGTGCATGAAATATTCTCGCACGTCTTTGTCAGCTTCGGTTGCTTTAACGCGCAACTGCCGCGTCAGATTGTATGCCGTCGCTTTGCCAATCAGCGTCTTGCCGCAGCCCGGCGGCCCATAAAGGAGAAATCCTTTCGGAGTGGCGTGTTGAAATCTTGCGAACAAATGCGGATGCAACAGCGGCAGCTCGATTGCATCCTTAATCGCTTCGATGGCGGATTCCTGCCCCCCGACTTTCGACCACGGCAATTCCGGCACGTTATCGAGATAATGTTCGTGCGAACCCGGCACCGACATCATCTCCAGCGCCATGCGATAATTGGAATCGACCCGGACTTCGTCGCCCTGCTTCACGGCTGTTTTGGCCAGCTGGGCGGACCGTTGCAAGACCACCGATTGCGTCCCGTGCTCATTGCCCACGCGCAACCGATCGGTCCCAACCACCTCGGTCACTTTGGTGACTGGTCCGGCTGTCTCGAAGCCAAGGTCGCCCACAATGACGAAAGCCTCGTTTACCAGGACCCGGGTTCCCTTCTTCAGCTTCGCCATCGGAATCCGCGGATCGACGTTGCAGTAGTAATCCGCTCCGCCGACGACAATGTGCGCGGTATCTTTAGCGACGCTGCCGAGAAAGGTGCCAATGCGATTGGCCGGCGAAGTCACTTTTTTGATGACTTCCTCGAGTTTCTCGATCGTCTGCCGAGCTTCGACGAAGATCTCTTCCCGCTGTGAAATTTCCATGCGCAAATCAAGCAGCTCGCGCCTCATGGCATCGCCGGGCGGGAGTGTGGCGATCAAAAGATCGATGCGATCGTGCAAATCGAATGCCCTTTCACCCTCGTGCCGCTCGTCGCTCATCCTTTTTTCACCCGATTAGACTATACGATGTTGAGAATTGTTCGACAATCCCCCCACTCGCCTGGCCTTTGCGATACAAGAAACGGCCCACACCAATTTAACAGCATAAATTGTTCATCGGACTCACATTTTTCACGGAACATAGACTTTCAATCTGTTCGCCAAACGGCGTTTCAGCCTGTTTTCCGAAGCAGAGCAGGAGGCTACAAGCAGGCCGGTATTAGCGCGGTCCCGTTGACAAAAAACGACCTGAATGCTATCGGTCGCGCAACTTTACCCTCGTGCCTTGACGGTAAAATAAGGGTAAAGTTTATTAGTCAGTTTTATGTTACTGAACAGTCAGGTCCTGGTGCTAAACCGTCTCTGGCAGGCGGTTAACATCTGTTCGGCCCGGCGCGCTTTTGCGCTGGTTTACGCTGGGCACGCCCAGGTGGTGGCCACGGACGGGCAAAACAATTTCCTGACTCACGACTTTAATAGTTGGTGCGATTTTTCGTCGCAATCGCCCGAACCGGAGATGGTGACGACGATTTCGTTCAAGATCCGCGTCCCACGCGTGATCGTGCTGTTGTTGTTCGATCGGTTGCCGAAAAAAGAAGTGAAGTTTACCCGGCACAACGTTTTCGAGCGGGACAAGAACACCTGCCAGTATTGCGGCAGTGTTTTCGAACGCAGCGACCTGAATCTCGATCACGTCCTGCCGCGCGATCGCGGCGGGCTAACGACATGGGAGAATGTTGTCTGTTCCTGCATCGGCTGTAACACACGCAAGGGCAACCGGCTTCCGCATGAAGCCCACATGACGCTAATTCGAAAACCGAAGCGGCCAAAGTGGCGACCATTCGTGCAGGTGACGTTTACGACACAACAGCACGAAAGCTGGCGGCATTTCGTGGACCTGGCGTATTGGAATGTGGAACTCAGCGATTGATTTCCCGATCAATCGCTCACGTTACAACGTTAAAGAGGCTACATTGTTAAAATCGATTTCCCTTTTTAACGATTTAACGCTTTTAAGAATTTAACGCCGCTCAACGAGCCAACGCGTCGAAGATTGGCTGGGGATAGACGCCTAAGATGAATGTGCCGGCAATGAGGGCGATTAGGGCGGCGCGAGTCAGCGGGCTAACGATAATTTTATCGGTGGACGATGGAGGCGCGTCCCAATAAATGGCACGCACTACTTTAAAGTAATAGTAAAAACCGGCGCCGACGGTGACAATGGCGACAACGACCAGACCGAAATGATGCGTGGCGATCGCGGCATCGAAGACCAAAAACTTGCCGAGGAAGCCGGCGGTGAAGGGAACGCCGGCCAGGGACGCCATCGCGACCAGCATGGCGAACGCCAGAAAAGGTGAACGCTGAGACAGGCCGGCGAAACTTTCCAGCTGATCTCCGGCGGGCTGACTAACGAGAATCAGGACAGCAAAGCTCAATAGAGTCATCAACAGGTAAGCGACGAGATAAAAGGCAACAGCGCGTCCGGAAAATGAGACTACCGCCACCAGTAGGTAACCGGCGTGAGCAATACTGGAATAGGCAAGAAGCCGTTTAACGTTCGTCTGCGGCAGCGCCGCGAGATTCCCATAGATAAGAGTAAGAACAGCGATGGCCACCAGCAGAGTTTGCATTTGCGGCAGAATCAGAAATGGGTCGAGCACCCGCAGAAGAACGATGAAACCGGCCGCCTTCGAACCGACTGAAAGATAGGCCGTGACCGGCGTCGGTGCACCGTGGTAAACATCGGCCACCCAAATATGAAATGGGAC
>JBKPMO010000119.1:0-9407 GCA_046732175.1 Verrucomicrobiota bacterium | reverse complement strand
GCAGGACGGAAAGATCGTGACCTCGGGCGGTCGCGTTCTCGCGATCACGGCCCTGGGTGAGTCGGTCACTGAAGCGCGCGAACGCGCGTATGATGCGATCAGGCAGATTCACTTCGAAGGCTGCCATTTCCGCCGCGATATTGCCCTGCGCCCTGCCCACGCATAGACTCTGCGCCCATGGGCATTGGAACATCGTTCCGCCGCAGTGCGGTTCGAATGAAAATAGGAATAATCGTAGCGGGTGCCCTGATTGGCAGCATTGCCTCAGGAATTTCTGCGCAAACCCCAGCTCCATCGGCCGGACCGAGCGCCTCGGCTGAGCCAAAAGTTACGGTCGATTCCCTCGCCCCCGCGGAAATGGAAGAAACAATTCGCACCCTGAAATCGAATTTTGTCGATCCGAACGCGCTCAAGGACCAGGAAATCAATCGTGCGACGCTGGAGGGTTTGCTGACGCGTTTGCACGGCGGCGCGATGTTGTTGCCCGGCAAAACAACCAACGCCCAATCACTCGCCCCTTTTTACAGTGAAGCGCTGGAAAATCATATCGGTTACGTGCGAATCGGATCGCTTAGCCCTGGCAATTTAGATGCTCTGGACAAGGCACTGACGGATTTCGCGGCCAAAAAAATCGATGCCATGGTGATCGATTTGCGGGCGACGAGTTCGAACGATTTCAATCTTGCCGCGGAAATGACAAAGCGTTTTGTGCCGAAAGGCAAAACCCTGTGGACAGTGCGCAAAACCGCGGCGCATCAGAACCGCACCTTCACCAATGATCGCGATCCGGTTTTTGAGGGAACAACAATGGTGCTGCTGGACGGCGAGACTTCGGGACCGGCAGAAGCGATGGCGGCAGCGTTCAAAGCGCACGATCAGGTATTGCTAATTGGAGAGCCCAGTGCCGGGCGGGCGGTCGAGTATTCGGATTTTCCGCTGACGAGCGGGAAAGTACTTCGCGTGGCGGTTGGCGAGGTGATCGGACCAAATGGGGGATCGCTTTTCCCTGATGGAGTGAAACCCGACCTGCCAGTGGAACTGCCGCTTGCACAAAAACATCAAATCTTCTCGCAGAGCGCACAGCGCGGCCTAACGACTTTTGTATTCGAACGCGAGCGCCCACATTTCAATGAAGCCGCCCTTATCGCCGGGGCCAATCCCGAGATCGAAATTCGGCAGCAGCGGCGCGGTCCGGAAGAGAGCATGCACGATTCGGTATTGCAGCGGGCGGTGGACGTGATTACTTCGCTGGCAATCTTTCAAAAGCATTAACGTGGAAACGCTCGAGCAACGCCTCGGCTACCATTTTCGCAATCAAGCTTTGCTCAAGCAGGCACTGACGCATCCTAGTCTCACCCACGAAAAACAGCGCTATCACGAGGATAACCAGCGACTGGAATTTCTCGGTGATGCGGTTTTGCAACTTGTCATCACCGAATATCTCTATGCCCATTTCCCAAGGGAACAGGAGGGCCGGCTGACGAAGCTGCGGGCGCGTTTGGTTTCGCGGGACGCACTCAAGACCCATGCGCAGGCGCTCGATCTGGGCCGATATCTGTTAATGGGCCGCGGGGAAGAGGCCAGCGGCGGCCGCACGCGCGCTTCCACTCTGGGCGACGCCTTCGAAGCCATTATCGGCGCGATTTATCTCGATAGCGATTTCGCGATGGCGCGGGATTTCGTTTTGCGCGAGACTCGTGCCGCCCTTGAGCATGTGCGCGAAGCCCCAGTCGACATTAATCCCAAAGGCCAGCTCCAGGAGATTTTGCAAAGCATCGCCATGCGCGGACCGATGTATGAGGTCATTTCGGCCACAGGCCCGGAACACGCAAAGACTTTTGTGGTGGAGGTACGATGGGAAGGAAGCGCTCTCGGACGCGGGACGGGTTCGAGCAAACAGGCTGCCGAAGTGGAAGCCGCAAAAGACGCGCTGCAGGGCAAGGTTTGGGAGAAAGAATAGCGGACTGTGGGCGTCGCCTTGTGGGCTACACAGACGCTGCGCCGGTGAAGTTCGAGAGCTTGAGAGCTTGTTGGGGCGATGCGGTTACGACGATTGATTCAGCGCGAAAATTCTATCGGGTCCGGATTTCCAAACGAAATGCGAGCGAATAGCGGTGGTAACAAACCTCTTCGCCGTCGCGATGGCGCGACTAAGCTCGGCGCCCGTTGCTAATTCAGCGGTGATTGCAGCCGAATAGGTGCAGCCAGTACCGTGCGTCTTCACCCGCGGCACAAATGGAGCCGAGAATTCCCTGGTGCCATTGCCAGAATAGAGCACGTCAACTGCTCGCCGTCCGCGCAGATGACCGCCTTTCAGTAAAACGGCCGCGCCATACTTTTTCCCGAGTGTTCTCGCGGCTCGATGCATGTCGCCCAGGTTTGCAATCGGCTCGCCCACCAATCGCGCCGCCTCATCCAAATTTGGCGTGATTAAAGTCGCGAGGGAAAAAAGTTCACGCTCGTAAATCTGAATTGCCTTCGGTGCAAGCAATACATCACCGCTGGTGGCGATCATGACCGGATCGACCACCAGTTGACGCCGTTTCACCTTGCGCAGACTCCGCACCACTTCCGCGACGATTGCGGCGTTGCAAAGGAGACCGGTTTTGATCGCCGCCACCGGAAAATACTTCAGCAGCACTTCGATTTGTTCATGCACCATTTCCGGATCTGCCGGTTGAATTCGTGAGACTTTCCCGGGCGTCTCCGCGACGATGCAGGTGATGGCAGTCAGACCGTAAACCCCAAGTGCGCTAAATGTTTTCAGATCCGCTTGCGCGCCGGCGCCAGCACTACTATCGGAGCCGGCGATGGTTAGAGCGACAGTTGTAGCGGCGCTCTGTGATCGCCGAGGCTTTTTGTTCGACATCGAATCCGGCGGTCACAGACCGCCGCTACAGGACAAATTTAGGCGCCGTCGCTGCCGATTGCCTCGACCGGGCAACCTTCCATCGCCTCTTTGCACAAGGCTTCTTCCTCGGGCGATTCGGGTTGTTTATAAACGTAGGAATGGCCGCCGTCATCGTTGCGACGGAAGTTCGCAGGAGCGGTTTCACGGCAAAGGTCGCAGTCGATGCACTGGTCATCGACATAGAACTTTCCGTCGACATTTTCGGGATATTTATTTGCGGCGTCAGCCATTTTTCAAAGCTTCTGGTAAAGCGTCGGGGATATTAGGATGAATCAAAATTGGCGCAATGGCTTTTTACCATGCGCAATTGCACCGAATCGTGAGCACGAACAGAATATAACATGAGTCCGCGCTCAAAAACAGGAGTTCGCCGGACGCTGCGAGCCTTTGCCGTGGAAATCATTGTCTATGCCGCGTTCGTCACCGCCTACTTCTTTGCCGTCCTGCATTTTCTTGGTGGCTGGCTGGTGCGTCTTGAAACCGACCACATTCGGGTTTACGCCGTTGTCGCCATCCTTCTTATCATCGGACAAGCCGTTGTCCTCGAAGCGGTTACGACCGCATTGCTGCGATTTCTCCGCGGCGGTCGCTCCGAATAATGTACTTCCCAATCTCCCACGCCCACGTTAGTCCAATCTATCTCGTTGTCGTCGGGTTTCTCATTGGCGTCCTTGGCGGGTTCTTCGGTGTAGGTGGAAGTTTTATTGCCGGACCAGCACTCCGACTCGCCGGGATAGACTGGAACTTCGCGGTCGGCACCGATCTGGCCCATATCGTGGGCAAATCGGTAGTGGCGGCAAAGCGTCACCGTGCACTCGGCAACGTCGATCTGCGTCTGGGTCTTATCATGGCAATCGGCACCATCGGCGGCGCCGAAGTAGGCGCTCAATTGATTGAGGTGTTCAAGCGTGCCGGCAACGTCAATTTCGTCGTCAGCGTCGTTTCTATTGTCATTTACCTCGGCATTTCTAGTTTCATGCTGTGGGAAAGCTGGAAAACGCTCGCGCGAGCGAAACGATCGGCTGGCCCGAAAAAGCCAACTAAGGCGGGCGCCAAGGCTGACGAATCGGCGTTTCAACATGTCACCAAAGCGATTCAGGGCTGGCGAATTCCGCCAATGATTTCGCTCCGGGAATCCGGCGTGACCATTTCACTTTGGATCATTCTTCTGGTCGCGTTCGTCGGCGGATTGTGCAGCGGATTTCTTGGTGGCGGCGCAGGTTACATCCGCATGCCGTCGATGGTGTATGTGCTTGGAATTCCAACCCATCTTGCCGTTGGCACCGATCTTTTCGAAATCATCATCTCGGCGAGCTACGGCACTTTTACTCACGCCATCAAAGGTAACGTCGATATTCTGATTGCACTGGTCATGCACACCGGCGCAGCAATTGGCGCTCAGCTCGGCGCGATCTCGACCCAATATTTCGCCGGCCCCAAAATTCGTCTCGCTTTCGTCCCGCTTCCCCTCATCGGCGCGGGCATTGTCATTTACACCATGGTTTCCGGCCACAAACTATGAACATCCTGATTTGCAGTGACGGCACACCCGCTTCTGACAACGCCGCGCAGCTCGGCGGTATCGTGGCCGGCGCCACCAAAGCCCAGGCGACGCTCCTGGGAATCGCAGAAGATCCGAGCGACGAACAACCCTTGCGAAAGGCGCTTGATCAAGAAGCGGACATTCTGCGCCGAGCCGGCGCCGAATCGCGCATCCTCGTTCAATCCGGGGAACCGATCACGCGGATTCTGAGCGAAACTTCCGCCAACAAATACGAAATCATCGTCATCGGTTCGCGCCGGAGAGATGCCGCTGGCCGCACCTACCAAATCATCAAAGCTGTTGAACCGTCAGCCTTAGTTGCGATTGGCAGGCAAGAACGGCTGTCGCGCATCCTGCTTTGCAGCGGCGGCAAACACTTTATCGATGACGCTGTCAAGCTCACTGGCCCGCTCGCCGCTGCCTTGCACGCCGAGGTCACGTTGTTTCATGTCATGGCGGAGCCTCCGGCGATTTACGCCCATCTGATCGCGCTGGAGGAAGACGTGGCTGCATTACTCGCTTCTGGCTCGGAACTTGCCCGCAATTTGCTCGCAGAAAAGAAAGCGCTCGAAAAACACAGTGTCGTCGTCAACGTGCGAATCCGACACGGCTTCATCATTGACCAACTTCTGGACGAGATGCGCGAAGGCAATTATGATCTGATCGTCAGCGGCTCCTCGCGCGCCCGCGGTCCATTGCGGCATTACATCATGGGCGATGTCACGGAACGCATCCTCGCCTCCGCCCAATGCTCGGTTCTCGTCGTTCGCTATCGATCGCCCGGGCCAGCCAAAGGTTTGTGGCAATCAATGGCGCGCCTCTTTCGCTGATGTTGCAGCACAGGCATCTTGCCTGTGCTACCGAGCATTCGGCTACAGATCTTTGATCGCGATTTCGCCGCGCATTAATCCTTCGCCTACTAGCAACGCGTCAACTGACAGTGCCGCCATTCGCTTTAAGTCGGCTGCCGTTCGAATGCCGCTTTCGCTGACAATCGTGATCCCCTTCGGAATTTCCGGAAGCAATTCTTCCGTAGTAGCGAGATCAATCTTCAGCGTCGCCAGATTACGATTGTTGATCCCGATAATTTTCGCACCGACATCAATTGCCACGCCGATCTCGTTGCGAGTATGCACCTCAACTAGCACGCTCAGTTTATTTGCGGTTGCACAATCGTGCAGCGCGCGCAGTTGCCCCGGCTGCAATCCTGCGACGATTAACAGGATCGCATCGGCGCCCATCGCAACCGACTCAACAATCTGTCGTTCATCGATGATAAAATCTTTGCGCAAGATTGGCAACGCCACGGCTTCGCGGACGGCAATCAAGTGTTCTCTCTTGCCACCAAAATAATTCTGTTCCGTCAACACTGAGATCGCGTTGGCGCCATTTTCTTTATATCTCATCGCGATTTCCACCGGATCATAGTTCGCCGCGATCACCCCAGCCGATGGCGACGCGCGCTTTGTCTCCGCAATAACCCGGACGCGTTCGCTCCTTCGCCGAATGGCTGCATGAAAATCGCGAAAAACACCACGCCGTTCCGCGCGTGACTGAAATTCCTCCCCATGCATCTCTGCGATGTCGCTTCGCTTCCGCGCGATGATTTCGTCCAGCCAATTCATTTGTAGGGCCTGTGTCGGACGCCAAGTTATCGGCGTTTCACGCAAACGCCTACAATTTCGCCACGATTCTACGCCCACGCGTTATTGTTCGCGATGGAAACGGAACGGGAACGTGCCCGCCGAGAAATACGGCGACGCAGCTGGCTGGGCCATCTCTGGAACGAATGGATCGTGGAGAGCCGGCGACCCATCGCACCCGCATTCGCGCACCCGACACCCGAAAGTTGGAGCAATGACGAGCTTACTGCGGCGTGGATCGGGCACTCTACCGTTCTGATTAATTTCTTCGGGACAAAAATTCTCACTGATCCAGTCTTTTTTCCGCGCATCGGAATTCGTCTGCCTTTTCTCAGTATTGGCCCAAAGCGTCTGACTCAACCGGCGCTAACCTTTGCCGAACTTCCCCCGATCGACCTCGTTCTCCTTTCCCATGCGCATTTCGATCACATCGATCGGCGCACCCTGAAATTGTTTTCCGACACAACACGCGTGATTACGGCCAAACGAACACGCGATTTACTTCGCGGAACGAAATTCTGCGAGGTGATAGAACTGGGTTGGAACGAATCAGTGCGCCTCAGACCGCGTGAGCTCGACCTCGAAGTCCGTGCGTTTAAGCCAAAACACTGGGGCGCGCGAATGCAATACGACATCCATCGCGGATACAACAGCTACGTCATTTCGCGGAACAACCGGCGCGTGATTTACGGTAGCGACACCGCCCTGACCGATGCGTTCGCGAACTTGAATGATGGCGCGCCCTACGATCTCGCCGTCATGGGCATTGGCGCATATGACCCGTGGATTTGGGCTCATTCCACTCCCGAACAGGCCGTCACGATGGCGGACGCGGCCGGCGCTCGGTTCATCATGCCGGTGCATCATCAAACATTCCGTTTGAGCATAGAACCCTTTCGCGAGCCAATCGAGCGCTTCACCCGCGCGCTGGCCGAAACGCCGGAAAGAATCGCGCTGCGTGAAATCGGGGGGACATTCGTTCTGCCCAATTCTCGTTAGCCGCGAGGCCACACGCTTGTGTGCTCCCTGCTCGCAAGCGATCCGAGACCACTCTAGGGAGCGCAGGTTGCCAGCCTGCTGCATTCGGCCGCTGCGCCGAATGCCTCCTTACGAATTCAATCTGCAGTCGGAAAATCGGTTCGCGGCAGGCTGCCGCGAACTGCAGGTTGACAGCCCGCGCTCCCAACCAAAATCCTTTACGCGACTCTAATCCGATGACGCGCTCGGCGTGGGCGTGGGAAAGGCGAACGTCGGATGAATCAATGGCGGCGAAGTGGGCGACGGCGTCTCGCTGAAAAATGGAGTCGGCGTCGGCGAGACGGCAGGGGAAATCGTCGGACTCGGTGTCGGCGTTGGAGTTGGCGTAGGTGTCGGAGTCGGCAGCGGCGGCACGGTATTAACCCAATGATGCAGCGGTACGCTCGTGCCGCCGATTTCCTTTACCAGCGCCTCGCAACGCATCTGTAACTTTTCCAAATCAGGCGGGCCCCACGTTGAATCCGCTGTCCCGTTAAACACGATATAGGTCGCTTTCAGTTCGCTGAGCGGCCGGTTGTTCGGATTGGACAGCGTGTTCACCTCTTTCGCAATCCGGAGCGATGCCTCCCCCACCCGATCATTCGGGCCGACATCACCAACGATTGCCGGATAAATCGTGTTGCCGACGATCACTAAGGAATAATCCCCGACGTGCGCGCTATCACTGCCCTTTGTGAAACTCGCCGGCACCACGATGAACGGATCATAAGTGCCGATGAGATAACTGTATTTTTTCATGGCGTTGATCTCGTCGCGCAATCCGGTTACCGCGTTTTTCAACTCGCGTTTCCGCTCCGGCGTCGCCGTTTTTTGTTCCAGTTCAACCCGGTGCAACCTCTCTTCGATTCCTGGCAAGTAGGCATTGGGACGATTCGATTTCTTTCCCCAACGAAAACTCGTGAACGGTTTGAACGTCGGCGACACACCATTGCCAGCCGGCACTCGATCACCATCGGAGCCGTCCGCATCCACATCCATGTCCGCCTGAAAGAGCAGCGCGCGGCGTTTGGTTTCCGGGTGCTTCAATGCCAGCACCGTCTGGCAGTCGTAGAAATTGTGCCGCGAGAGAAGCAGGTCGAGCCGGTTCAAATTCTCACGCAGCTCGCGCACTTTGGTCTCGTAAAGTTGCGCAAAGAACGGGGAAACCGCTTCGGCTTTGGCCATCGTCGCCAGGCCGGGCAGTAAGTTGGCAAGATCCGGACTCACCTTTCCGAGCTCGTCCACAGAGCGATTTGGCGTCGGCACTCGCGCGTGCAGTTTCAAATCGATGACGTAACTCATCGGGTCGACCCGTTCCTCGGATGCCGCCGCGCCCGCCGCCGTTTCCACTTCGCTGCGCAAGGTGATGCCATTGAACAGTCGCGCGATGTCGAACTTGCCGGCGAGCAGAGGAGGCCGGGTAGCCGTTGCTAATGGCGCCGCGGTCGGCGTCGGAGAAGGTTCTTCCGCGCGCGTGATCGTCCAGCGCCAGCGCTCAAGCGAAATCCAGCGCAATGTAACTGCCGCAAACAATGCAAAAAAAATGAGGAGAACGATCCGGCGAAGAGTGCCGAGCCCCACCTTCCGCACGCGATTATTTCCTCAGCCAGGCCGCGATCACGACAATAATTCCGAGCACACTCAAAACCGACATCAACCCTGCGGGCATCACTTTGTGAGTGCTGAAAAACTTCGGAACAAATTGCCCGGCTAATAAGACTGAAACAACGAGCGCAACGATCAATCCCACAGCTTGATGGTCCGGCGTCAACCACGCTGCCACTAAAAGCAATATGCCCGAAATCGATCCCGCAATAATCGAAACCACGCTGCCAGCTTTCACGTAACCGAGGATACCGCCTGCAATCGTCAGAATTCCGAAAATGATGAAGTAAATTTTCGCCACGCCAAGCATCAAGACCGATTGGTAATGCAACACCGCCGCGCTGTCCAGCCGACGCCGACAACACAATCGTTCATTACACTGATGGAGCGTTCCCCGGAATTGTCCTCTATCGCAATTACCCTCGACAGAATCAGGAATGACGCTTGCACAATCCCTGATCTCGACTAAGTCTCTCGGTGGCATGAAGCCACGCGCCTTTATTGGCATCGGAATCGTCGCCGCCTTTTTCACGGCGTTGACCATCGCCAGTTCCCCGCGGTTACACGAAAAACTGCACAAGGTCGGCCCGCGTCACGAGTGCGCGGCGACTTTGATCGCATCCGGTAATTGTGAGCACAACGCGCCGCCGCAAGGCGCGCCGAAGCTCGAGAATGCGCCGAATTCGCC
>JBKPMO010000118.1:0-7218 GCA_046732175.1 Verrucomicrobiota bacterium | reverse complement strand
ACCCGCACAAGCATTATCAAAATTTCACCCAGGCGGATTTAACCAGCGCGAAAAGTGCGCTCGGTTACAACCCGAAATTTCCGCTCGAGGCCGGGGTGGCGGATTACATGGAATGGTTATACCCGTCGTAGGTTCGGTCGGAACCCGACTGGCGTTTTCGCTCGAGATGACGGTTACGATGCTGCCAGCTTTCGGAAGGCTTTCTCCGATAATTGGAATTCATGCCAGTCGGGATCGATTTTGGCGCCGAGCCGCCGGTAAAACTCGATCCCACGCTCGTTCCATTTCGCCACCCACCATTTGATCATGCCGCAGCCGGCCCGTTCGGCCTCTTGCGCCGCGGCTTTCATGAGCAAATTCCCGGCTCCTTTGCTACGATGCGATTCGGCAACGTACAGCTCTTTGACGATCAGGTTTGGTTTTGCTCGATAGGTGAATGCGACAAAGTAGTAAACGAGAACTCCTACCAATGCGCCATTGTCTTCTACAACGAAGCAGTAGAACTCAGGCGGTGATCGCTGGAATCCCTGCTCTCGCAGGATGTCTTCTGTAATCGCAAACGCTTCAGCGTATTTTTCGAATTCCGCCAACTCGCGCATCAACGGCAGCAATTGCGGAATGTCCGCTTCGATTGCTTTTCTGATTTTCATCGTTCGGCATCCCAAGCCTAGTCGAGGGATCCCGATCAAGTTACCTTAAAGCTTTCGCGGCAGGATCCCTCGAGAGCGCTCCGGATGCCGGCTGTTGATCGTCAACCTTCCCAAAAGAATTTGGTCGGCCGGTTGATTTCGGGCGGAAGGCTTTTGTGGACTGGACAATTGAGCCCGGTCTTTTCCAAGACGGCGCGGTGCGGTGAATCTGGCGGCAACGGAATGTGAACTTCTGATGGCAGCGAGACGATCCGCCGCGGCGCGTCTTTCGACATTTCCTTTTGCACCGAAACGATCATTCCGCGAAGATCGACCCCGAGTTCCTCGGCCTTAATTCCCATGGTGGTGCTGATGCAGGTGCCGAGCGCGGTCGCGACCAGGTCAGTAGGCGAAAACGCTTCACCTTTTCCTTTGTTGTCGGCCGGAGCGTCGGTCGCGATTTTCGATTGTGACGGGCCGTGAGTCGCGTCGCAATGCAGATTGCCGGTGTACTTAATCGAGACGTTTACCATGACTGAGTATGCGATGCGATTTCCGGGTTGTCATGTGGGGAGCGCAGGCTGCCAGCCTGCGGCAGCTTGCCGGCAACATTCGAGCGGCGTGTCGACCGAGCAGCCTGACCAACCCAGTCTCGGCAAGCTGCCGAGAGTCCGAGCCGGACTGGCGTTGCACACTAGCAGCCTGCGCTTCCCAGAAACGTGCACAGCGTTGTAGCAGTTCCTCTGGGTAGCGCACGTGTCTCGCGTGTTGGCGATGACGTCTCGTCATCGCAGACTTCTCGAGAAGACTGCTTCGGTGTGACGCCGAGAGTCCGAGCCGGACTGGCATTACATGCTGGACGTATGCGCTAGCCGGAACGATGCGCGGTGGGTCAGGGCGATCTGCGCATCACGAAGCTTGAGTGTGACGGACCAATTTGATAAGCGCGAGCATGAAATTCATTCGTTTCACTCTTTTATTCGCGATCGCGTTGACGCTTCTGATTGAATCGGCGATCGCCGCCGATCAGGTCATCGCGCTAAAAGCGGCGCGATTGTTCGATGGAAAATCACGCAGTCTCATCCAGAACGGCATCGTTTTGATCCAAGGCGACAAGATCGCGGACGTCGGTGCCAATATCGCGATTCCGCCGGGCGCGCAGGTGATCGATCTCGGGGACGCGACGTTGTCGCCTGGGTTTATGGACGCGCACACCCATCTCACGGGCGATTACACCAACTACCAGGCAGCACGTTTGCGAGAATTGCAGGTGTCGGCTTCGGCCAAGGCCTACAGCGTGATCCCGGCCGCGCGTGCGACGGTCGAGGCCGGATTTACCACCGTTCGTGACGTCGGCGCGCGCACGTATCGATCCCACGATTACATCGACGTCTCGCTGCGGGATGCGATCGCGAAGGGAATTGTGATTGGACCGCGCATGCTCGTGGCGACATGTGGAATTGGGGCGACGGGTGGTCATTTTGACGGAGCGGCTGGATTTCGGGACGGACTTTTCGGGCCGGAACCCGACTACAGCGATGGCATTGCCGATGGGCCAGATGCCGTGCGCAAGGCGGTGCGGTTCGAGGTGAGAAATGGAGCAGACGTGATCAAAGCGGCTGTTTCCGGTGGTGTGCTCTCACCCACCGATGAAGTGGACGTACCGCAATTTACGCCCGCGGAGATGGCGGCGCTGGTCGATGAAGCGCATCGGTTGCGGAAAAAAGTGGCCGTGCATTGCCACGGCGATCAGGCGGGACGCGAAGCGATCGAAGCGGGCGTGGATTCGGTCGAGCATGGGTCATTTCTCAAACCGGAAACGCTTACCTTGATGAAGAACAAGGGCACTTATCTTACGCCGACCCTGATGGCGAGTGAGTACATAATGGGCAAGATCGACGCCTACCCGCCGGCACTGCAGGCGAAAGCTCGCGCCGCGACCGCGGCACGCTCTGACATGTTTCGAAACGCGCTCAAGATTGGGGTGAAGATTTCCTTCGGCACGGATGCCGCCGTTTTCCCGCATGGAGAGAACGCGAAGGAATTCAAATTGATGACCGATTTGGGGATGTCACAAATCGATGCGTTGAAGAGCGCGACCGCCAATGATGCCGAACTGCTTGGGGTTTCACAGAAACTCGGCACGCTCGAGAAAGGAAAGCTGGCTGATGTCATCGCCATGCCCGGTGATCCGACGCAGGATATCACCGCAACAGAACGCGTTTCGTTCGTGATGAAGGAAGGAAAGATTATTCGGAATGGACCGGCGACACCGCGGCCAGCAAAAACTGCGTCGCGAGACCTGTTGGAGGAAATGGGCGCGGATCTCTAAACAGTCATTCTGAAATTGAGGAATCCCACCATGGAAGCTTTAGGGTAACATAGCGGATTCCCCACCTGCCCGCTCGCGAGGGCACGCTCTGCGAGCGGCCCCAGGACTAGCCGAAGGCCGGTACTGCTCCTGCTACCGCGTTTGGCGGTATGCAACGGAGAAACCTCAAGTGGTTGATCGTGGTCATGGCGTTCGCCATCCCGGTGCTGTTTGCCCTGTTTACGAACCACGCCTGGGAGGATTACTACATCACGCTTCGCAGCAGCCGGAATCTCCTGGAGGGGAATGGCCTTGTTTATAATGCGGGGGATCGCCTCCACACCTTTACCTCTCCTCTCGGCGTTCTGATACCGGCGCTATGCACTTGGCTGGCGGGCCCGGACCATGAACTGGTGTCCTTGTGGATATTTCGCGTGTTCAACGCGACACTGCTCGCTGCTACCGCCGCTATCCTGTGGCGGCGGTCACAGACTCTGAATCTTAGGCCGGTCGGGCAGTTCGTTCTTTTCGGCGTGTTATTCTTGGACCCGAAACTGATCGATTTCTCCACGAACGGACAGGAAGCAGCGATACTTGTTTTCTTTGCGGTTTTGCTATGGGGCGAGTTGGAAGCCCCAGGCGGGCCGCGGGCCCGCTGGCTGGCGGTGGCGTTAGGGGGGTTGATGTGGACCCGTCCCGACGCCTTTGTCCTAGCGGGCGCACTCATATTCCCCCACTTATGGCTTAATCGGCGGGCGGACGGGGAGCTCCGGGTGCGATGGAAGGTCTTGCTACGCGGCGGACTTTTTGGCGCGCTGCTCTACCTGCCCTGGTTTGCCTGGGCTTGGTGGTATTACGGCTCTCCCATTCCCAATACGATCATCGCCAAGGCCATGGTTAACGCGCCACGCAATGTGCTTGATCTATTGCTCCTGCCCTTGACTCTTCTGGGCCCGACTTCGCACCTCGATGGTGTCTTTCTGCCTTCCTACTGGCAGTTCGGCGGCTGGATGGTTTGCATAGTCAATTTCGGTCACGCACTCGCGCTGGCAGCCGTTTTCTCCTGGGTTTTTCCGAAAATCCCAGCCGCTGGCCGACGGGCTTCCTTAGCCTTGTTCATCGGTGCTCTCTATCTGTGCGCGATTTACGTTTATCCTTGGTACCTCGCTCCGTGGACCGCACTGGCGTCCATTTCTCTAGCCTTTTGGGCGGACTGGGCATGGGCACGGACAGCGAGCGCGATGTCGCGCTCCGCGCGACCGGCCCTGATGACAGTTTGTGGCACCGCTGTCGCCTTCGAAGGCATGCTGCTCACTTGCGTGACATGGGAGATGCGCGTCCAACAGCGCGTGATCGAAGATAGCGGCCGAAAAATCATTGGGGAATGGTTGCGTGAGCACGCCGCGCCCGGCGACCGCGTCTTTCTCGAGCCGCTTGGGTATATAGGATATTATTCTCGCCTCAAGGCTTACGATTATCCCGGCCTCAGTTCACGGGAAGTCGTTACCGCCATTCATGAGGGTGCGACGACGTATCCCAAGCTCATTGCCCGACTCAAACCTGACTGGCTTATTCTTCGCCCCCTCGAGATCGAGCAGCAGGGGATCATGGATGCGGATATGCGTGCTCACTATCGTGTTGCCAAGATGATCGATCATGCACGCGAATTGCAGGCCATTCCTTTTTTGCCTGGCCGCGGCTGGCTGGAATTCGACAGCCAGTTCGTGGTTTTTCAGCGGGTGCAAGTGGCTGACTCAGGGGCGAAGGTCTCCTCGCGATAACCTGCGCATGCCAGAGGCCTAATAACCAAGCCGATTGTGCTCGATCTTCGTCTACGTCGGCGGAAGTAGAGAATCCTGATGCGTTACATTAAAGCTTTCACGGCGGGATCCCTCGGTCCGAGCCGAACTGGTGTTTTCGCTCGGGATGACGTGCGAATGCCTCTTTGACAACTTGCGCAAAGGCGCTAGTTTGGTCGCCCTCGTCAGAAATGGCGAAGATTAGCAGGAGAGTTTCGGCTCGTTCGGACTGCACGAAATGATGCAACAAGATCGCTCAAAGAGATATCGCGCTTCCGCCGAGCAGGTGGACCGAAAAAAGGCCTACAGCTTGAATGACGCTGTAGCGACGCTGAAAAAATTTCAGCCGACCAAATTCGATCAAACCGTCACGGTTTCGTTTCGGCTCGGAGTGGATCCCAAACAGTCCGATCAAATGGTCCGCGGGACGTGTCCGCTCCCCAATGGCAGCGGCAAGAAAGTACGGGTGCTTGTCTTCGCCGAAGGCAAAGCGGCGGACGATGCAAAAGGGGCAGGAGCGGAGTTTGTCGGATTCAAGGATTTGATTCAAAAAGTGCAGGAGGGTTTTCAGGATTTTGATGTGGCGGTGGCGACGCCGACTGCGATGGCGGAAGTGCGCAAGCTTGGAAAGGTTTTGGGTCCGCGTGGACTGATGCCGAACCCGAAGACTGGAACTGTGACCGAGGATACTGCCAAAGCGGTGCAGGAAGTGAAGGCCGGTCGGGTTGAATTCAAGCTAGATAAAAATGGCAATGTAGCTGTGCCGGTCGGAAAATTTTCCTTTGCGGAAAGTGCGCTGGTTGAAAATGGGAATGCTGTAATAGACGCAGTGGTGCGGGCGCGTCCGGCGACAGCCAAAGGACGTTATCTTGAAGCAATGACGATAAGCGCGACAATGTCGCCGGGTGTGCGCATTGATCCGGGGCCATATCTAACTGCGAGTGCGTAGAGGAGGATTGAGAGGAAGAGGAAGCGTTATTATATGAGACCTGAAAAAGCCAGCATCGTTTCCGATCTTGCCGAGAAATTGAACCGGTCGCCGTTTGTGCTCGTGACAGACTATCAGCGAATGAAGGTCGATCACTTTGGCGATCTACGAAACCGGCTCGCACCCGCTGGTGCGGAGGTGCGGGTGGTGAAAAACAGCTTTTTGAAACGGGCGATGAGCGATTCCGGTTTGCCCGATGTCGCGGATCAACTCAGCGGTCAGACCGCGATCGTAGTGGGCGAGAAGGATGTCGCGCCGGTGGCGAAGATTTTGAAAACGTTCGCGGCGGAATTCAAAACTGCGGCGCTAAAGATCGGAGTCGTCGACAAATCGGTTTTGTCGGCGAAAGAAATTGAGGCTCTGGCGGATTTGCCGTCGCGGGAGGTCTTACTGGCGCAATTGCTGGGATTGCTGTTGTCGCCGGCAACGAAGCTGGTGCGGTTGCTGAACGAGCCGGCAGCGTCGTTGGCGAGATTGTTAAACGCGAAAGCACAAAAGGAAGGAATTCCAACGGAGGCGAGCGCATAAGAATTTTTGTAGAGCAGGCGCGTCGCCTGCCGCGGCAACCCCGAAGAGTCGGGATTGCTCTACAAAGAAATGAAAATGAAAATTGTCCGGCCCGGCAGCTGTTGGGCTTAATTTCGCGGGGGCTTCCGTGAGCGGCGAACTGAGGAAAAAAAAATGGCGGATACAGACAAAATCGTGGAGCAACTGAGCGGCCTGACCGTTCTCGAGATTGCTGGACTGGTGAAACAACTGGAAGAGAAATGGGGCGTGAGCGCAGCGGCTCCCGTAGCGGCGGCGGCAGCTCCGGCAGGCGGTGGCGGCGGTGGCGCCGCAGCTCCGGCAGCGGAAGAGAAAACGACTTTCGAGGTGATCTTGAAAGAAATGGGCGCAAACAAGATTGGCGTGATCAAGGAAGTGCGCGCCGCGGTGCCGGGTCTTGGCCTGGCTGAAGCAAAAGCGCTGGTAGAAGGCGCACCGAAAACGATCAAGGAAGGCGTGACCAAGGCCGAAGCCGAAGAGATGAAAAAGAAGATCGAAGCGGCTGGGGCGAAGGTAGAGATTAAGTGAGACGTTGAATCGTTAAAAGGGTTACATCGTTACAACGGAAGAGGGAGCGCCAAACGACGCTTCTGATTTAATGTTGTCACGCTTTTATCCTCTCTTCTTGTCGCAGCGGAACCCCCGATAAGACTTTGGGATTCACGCAATCGTTAAGCAGCTGTCATCCCGACTCGCAAAGACGAGGAGGGATCTCACATGCGCGGAACGAATGACCGAATCTGGCTTGTATGATCAACGGTGATTGGTGAGGTCCCCTCGCTTGCGCACGGGATGAAAGACGTGCGGCTGGGGTCGACGGCTTGTCTGGTGCGGGCTTGTCTTTCGGGGCGACTTTTGGTTGAATATTCGCGTGCCCGCGGAAAGTGAGGTCAGTTCGCTGACCGGAATAGCTAATCACGGTCCGGCGGCGTTTAGGACCACGCA
>JBKPMO010000117.1:0-22016 GCA_046732175.1 Verrucomicrobiota bacterium | reverse complement strand
TACCACAGCTGACGAGCGGGGGAATTTTCGTGTGAGCTTATCGCCGGGCGATTACATTCTCGATGTACAAGGACGAGGACACGGACTTGCTCGCACGAAGCCACAGCCATTCACAGTCTCGTCGGGTAAAACTGTTCATGTCGATATGAACCTCGATACGGGCATCCGATAGAGACCGGTTGTTCAATCGGTTCAGCATTTATGGGGCTGGAACACTGAGCTCGGGCGATTCCCGGATCACTGTGCCCGCAAGCGTGACCGTGCCGGCCAACGGCTCGACGACGTTGACGGTAAGTGTCAGGTCGGGTCATGGCGACACGGTACAAGGTTGGATCAATCTCAATGGGGCGGGCTCCAATGACCTGCACTTCGCGTACTACGCGGTTGTTCCGTAGGGGAAGCTGGTTCTGATTAAATAATCGAGAGATAGTTCTGCGAACGGGGATGCGGATTACCCACCGCGTCCCCGTTTTTCTTTGTCACGACCGCCCGGCCGAATCGGCGATATCCCTGGTACGTCCCTCATGTCTTGACAAATCGACTCCGGTACAGTTGAATTGCGGTAGTTAGTCCGCCTCCTCCTAGATTTCTCTTCGAGGCGCGCCCGTTTCCCAAGTCAACGGTTTTCTGGCTAGGCGAACTTTCTAAAAAATTATTTCGCCCGGGGATTATGGCGGGACACAGCAAGTGGTCGAAGGTAAAACGCTTCAAAGGCGCCATTGACGCCAAGCGCGGGAAGATTTTCAGCAAGCTGTCGAAGGAAATTTCGATCGCGGCGAAAACTGGTGGCGGAGACCCGGATGGAAACCCGCGATTACGCAGCGCCATTCTGGCCGCGCGCACGGCCAGCATGCCCAATGATAACGTCGAGCGCGCCATCAAACGGGGCACGGGCGAAGGAACAGAAGCACAGCATTTTGATGAAATTACCTACGAGGGTTACGCACCCGGAGGCGTGGCCGTGATTGTGGAGGCAGCCACCGACAATAGAAACCGCACTGCGGCTGAGATACGTAGTATTTTCACGAAGAATCATGGCAACCTCGCGTCAAACGGAAGTGTTTCTTACATGTTCCACCGTAAGGGCCAGATCGTGGTTCCTCGCTCTTCCATCGACGAAGAAAGGATTTTTGAGCTGGCATTGGAGGCCGGGGCTGAGGAGTTGACAAACCAGGAGGATATGTACCTTATTATGACTGCTCCCGATCAGCTCTATGCTGTAGCTGAGGCGCTCAGAAAAGCTGGCGTTACCACCGAGAGCCAAAAGTTTACTTTCATCCCTGATACGACAATTACAGTCGCCGACGAGTCTGTCGCGCAACAGGTTTTGCGGTTGTGTGACGCACTCGAAGACGATGATGACGTCCAAAACGTCTATTCAAATTTAGAGATTTCTGACGAAATGCTGGCGAAATTGCCGGCCTGAAACTGAGGTTAAACAACGCAGCACTGATCCCTGAAGCGAGTTGTATATGAGCGAAGAGAACGAAAGCCGGCCAATTGAGGCACAAACTGAGACGGAGACGCGGCCCGAGACAGAACCGCGTCCCGATCGCGAACGGCATCGACGTCCCCGCCGGCGTTATCCGCGACGCCGGAACTTCAATTCTGACTACGTGAACTCCGAGCGGGAGAACAATTTCAATAACGATGCGCCGGCGGAATCAGCTGATGTACAAACGGAAGTGGCGGCCGGCGAAGGTGAAAACGCCGAGCCGCGGGAACCGGAGTTTGGTGAAGGAATCATCGAAATTTCAGGGAAAGGCTTCGGATTTTTGCGTGACCCCAAACGCAATTTTGTGCAGGCGCCGCAGGATATTTTCGTGACACCGGAGATCGTGCGGCGTTTTGCCCTGCGCGATGGAATGTGGATTTACGGCGAGACGCGGCGTGGAAACCGCGGGCCGCAATTGATCAAGCTTCTCAAGGTCAATGACGAGGACCCCACCAAGTACCAGGGACTGCGTCCGTTTGAAGAGCTGACCACGATTAATCCGAACAAAAAGATTAAACTCGAAACGGTGCCGGATCGTTACACCACGCGCATCATGGATTTGATGACGCCGCTCGGGATGGGACAACGCGGGCTCATTGTTGCTCCGCCGCGCACCGGAAAAACGACGCTGCTGCATCACATTGCCGATGCGGTGGTGAAGAATCATCCGGAGATGAAGTTGATCATCTTGCTGGTGGACGAACGGCCGGAGGAAGTGACCGACTTTAAGCGTTCACATCCGAAATCGGAAATCATCGCCAGCTCCAATGACAGCGACATCAAGAGTCACACGCGCATCGCACAGTTGGCGATCGAGCGCGCAAAGCGTTTGGTTGAAGCAGGCCAGCACGTTTTCATTTTGCTCGATTCCATCACGCGCACGGCCCGCGCTTTCAACAATGCGATGGGCGGTGGTGGACGCACCATGAGCGGCGGTATCGACGCCCGGGCCATGGAAATTCCGCGGAAAATTTTCGCGGCCGCACGCAACACCGAAGAAGCTGGCTCGCTCACCATTGTCGCAACCGCGCTGATCGAAACCGGCAGCCGCATGGACGAACTGATTTTCCAGGAATTCAAAGGCACCGGAAACATGGAAATGGTGCTGGACCGCAAAATCAGCGACCAACGCATTTATCCGGCAATCGATATTTTCCTCTCCGGCACACGCCGGGAAGAACTGTTGTTGCAACCGTGGGAGCTGGAAAAAATTAATCTAATTCGTCGCGGCCTCGCCGGTCACAAACCGAATGAGGCGATCGAGCGCCTGTTGATGTTCGTGAAGAAATTCCCGACCAACGCGGAAATGCTCAAGGGCATTCCCGGTTAAGGCCGCTGTCATTCCCTCGTTGCCCATTCGCAAAGTCATAAGGCGGGTGCATCGGGCGGAGAAACCGAAGACCGCGCCAAGCCCGAAACTCAGAGCTCCCACTATTCAGGGTGCGGTGCTTGACGCAATCGCGGCGGCAAACATCCAGTCTCCCCTTCCCGGCGAAGCACTCGACATCGGAAGTGGGAGCGGCGAACTGGTGGGTGCAATTCGCGCGCGTTTCGGCCTTCGCACCAGTGCGTGTGATTACACCGATACGTTAATGAAAGATCCGGCCCAAAGGGTGGACATCGTCGATCTCAGTGCCGATAAGTTGCCATATCTGGATGGCCAGTTTTGTCTGGTCACCTGTATCGAAACGATCGAGCGCCTCGAACAAACTCGCCGTTGCTTCACGAAATCTTTCGCGTGCTCGAGCCAGGCGGTGTCGCCGTGATCAGCACTCCCAATATCTTGAATTTGCCTTCGCGTCTGCGCTATCTCACAATGGGTTTTTTCAGCCGGTTTCACCCGCTCCCGATCCGCGAGCGCTGGCAGCCGGGCGGCCGGATTAACCCGGTTGGTTATTTTTATCTCGCTCATGCTCTGCTCGAGACTGGTTTTCTAGACCTCCAACCCAGGGTCGATTGCTACCAGCGCCGGAGCTTGCTGTGGTGGATCGTTCTCTTTTTACCGATGAAAATCGTCGGCCTTTTGTTCTGGTTGCGGGAAAAAAATAGATTCCGCACCATCATTCCGGGAAACCGGGCACTGGTCGCAGCGGTCAATGCGCGCGATCTTTTGCTCGGTCGCACTCTGATTGTATGCGCACGCAAACCGATGTAATCGATGCCGAATGGGAGGTCTTGCCGCCGGAAGAAAAGGGCAAACGGGCGCGCTTGGAACCGCTTTTCCGATGGGTCGCGATCGTGATGGACGAACTGATCGCCTTGCCCAATTCAAAGTTTAAGTTTGGACTCGATCCGCTGATCGGGTTGATCCCGGGAATTGGCGATACCGCTTCCGCAATTGTTTCGGCACTAGTCTTGATTCAGGCGGCTCGCCGCGGTCTGCCGAAAATTTTACTGGCGCGAATGTCGCTCAACATCCTGATCAATGAGATCGTCGGAATCATTCCGGGCCTGGGCGACGTGTTTTCGTTTTGGTTTAAGTCGAACAAACGAAATTACGAGTTGCTTCTGGCTCACGCGGAGAAGCCGCGACACGCGCGCGTATCGGATTGGCTCTTCGTTATTGCAACCCTTGCCATTCTCTTCGTAGCCGTCGCAGCGGGGATTTACGTTAGCTGGCTGATCTTGCGCGCGATCGCCCAGTTGCTCGGCTTGCACTGAGCTCGACCGGAAGGTTGTTTAGCAGAGACATCGGAAATTAGCCGGTGCAATGGTTGCAGAGGCAGCCGTGTCGGCTGCATTTCTCGGCTGCCCGCGACACGCCTGCCATCACCTTCCAGGTAGGGGCGATTGACCTCAATCGCCCACGAACGCCAATCCCACTCGGATCGGTTCGGTGAATCCTTCTAACTTCAACGATCGAAATACTTGTCATAGATGCGGTGAATGTCTGCGCGGGCATGCTCGCACCGTTCTTGCCAGGTTTCGCGGTCTTTGAATTCCATGCCGATAGCGAGCTTGCGTTGCTCTAGCGGATTGGCCGGCAGAGACGACGCGCTGGTATTTCGCCGGCGTCGCAGAATCGTTTCGAGCCGACGCAAAAATTCGTAGCTCCGCCCGAGGAGATCGACGTCTTCAGGAGAAATAATGCCGGCAAGTTTCCCAATTGCCAGATGCACAGAGGTTTCACGCACATCGTTTCGCATTTGCAGCGCCTGAACGAGAAATTCCGCCTCAATGATTCCTCCGACGCCAGTCTTAAAATCAAGTGCGTCATTACCGCTCCCCCGTTCGGCGCGAACTCGATGTAGCATTGCATCGATCTTCTCAAACAGATCAGGATCGCGGCCGGCGATGGACCACGCCGCGTGCGCGATCGCCCGAAAGCTTTCCTGGTCTGGCCCCGTTACGGGGCGGGCGCGAGTGAGCGCCTGAATTTCCCAAAACTGAGCACGATCACGATAGTAGGCTTCGAAGGCTGCAATCGAACTGACAAGCGGTCCTTTTTCACCTTCGGGACGCAGGCGCGCATCTACCGTCGCAATCACTCCTTCCGGGCTCGGAATCGAAAGCGCAGTGATCAGATTTTGAGCGGCACGAAAGTCATCGCCGACAAACATCAAGTCGAGATCGGACGCATAGGTCAGTTCGCGGCCGCCAAATTTTCCCATCGCGACGATGGTCAGATTGTTCGCACCGGCGATTGCGGTGGCCGCGAGAAGGCAAGCTTCAGCGACATCGGTAATCTCCTGCCATAAATCCGGCAGAGTGCTGAGGCCCAGAACGTCGCGCATCGTTGTGCGCAACAGTTGCGTTTGGCGATAAACACGAATGGCATCGAGATCGCCACGCTCGACTACGGGATGAAGCGCGGTCGCATGTTCCGAAAGTGACAAGGACCGATTGAGGGTGGCGCTACGAGTAATTTCCTCCAGCAAATGCGGATGACGGACTAGAACATTGGTGGCGAAAAAACTGGCATCAAAAGTTCGCACCAGCAGCTCGAGCAGTTTGGGATTGGTCGCGAGCAATTCGAAGAGCAGGCTGCGCAAACCAAAAGCTTCAACGAAACGGACAGTGGCGATGAGAGTGGCGTCGGGATCCGCGCAGGCCGCCAATTCCTCCAGGAGAAGTGGACGGAGTTTACGAAAAATCTGCCGCGTTCGTGGTGCGACATGAAAGGAAACAGAACCCTGCGCCAGGTCGTTGAGCGTTCGAATGGCACGCGGCGGGTCGGCAAAAATATCGAGATTCACCGCTGGTGCAGCAGTGCCGGACGCAACGAGACGATCGAAAATTTCCTGGACACGTTCATTGCTCGCCTTCACCTCAGCGAGAAACGTGTTGGCAGAATCAAAACCAAGACTCCGCGCCAGCCGCTCACGTTTCACCGGATCGTCCGGAATGGAATGTGTTTGCCGTTCTGCCTCGATCTGAAGACGATGCTCTATGCGTCGCAAAAACCGATATGAGTCGTCGAGAACACGCACCTCGGAGATCGGCAACAATTCGAGCTGTGCGATGGCGCGCAAAGCCTTCAGTGTCCCCTGCTCCTGCAGAAACGCCTGCTGCGCGCCGTGGATGAATTGCAGCGTCTGAACGACAAACTCGATTTCGCGGATGCCGCCGGCGCCCAGTTTAACGTCTAATTCATCGGCCGGGATCTCGCGTTCAATCCGGCGTTTGATCGCGGCGATTTCATCAAGCAATTCTGGCGTGGGATTTTTCGGAAAAATGAAAGGCTGATGCTGACGCAGAAATTCATAGGCCAGCTCGTTGCTGCCGCAGACACGACGCGCTTTGATCAACGCAAGTCGCTCCCAGGTTTCGCCGAAACCGGCATAATAGTTTTCCATGCTTTCAAGGGAACGGGCCAGCGGCCCGGCCGAACCCTCGGGGCGTAACCGCAGATCCAGGCGAAATAACGTGGGCTCGCCGCCGGTGAAAGATTTTACGATCTGCCCCGCCAGTTGGTTATGCCATTCATGGTTGGAAAGCCGGGATGAAACCTGCCCTTCCTCGCCATAAACAAACATCAGGTCGATGTCCGAACTGTGATTCAACTCGCGCCCGCCCAGTTTGCCCAAACCGAAAACAGTAAACTCAGTGTGCGGTTCACCCAAACGGGTGCGGAGTTGCGCGTCGCATTCGTCATAAACGGTTTCGAGGCAGACCCCGGCTAAACACGATAACTCCGCCGTCGTGTCCTCCAGTGAAGAGGCCTCCGCAATCTCGCGGAGCGCGATTCGCGTCATCTCGCGCGCTTTCCACAAACGCAAGGCACGAAAGTTCTCTGCCGGAATTGACTCCGAACTGCTCTGCAATTCGGCGCGCATTCGGCGCGGTCCCCGGTCCGACATTGAAATCTCGGGACGCGCCAGCCAACGCAGAAGCTCCGGATCGCGCTGCAAGCGCTCAGCGCAAACCTGGGAGACGGCGAGAAGATGAATTAGTGCTTCTTCGCCGAGGGGAAAATCGCACAAGAATTCTGAAAGCGGACTATTCCATGCGGCGGCAAGCGCGTTCAGCGTCGTTTCGACCTGCGCGGGATTCAGTGAATTTTTCGCTTTCGATCTTATCCAGAGCGCCGGCGAACTCATCGCGCCTTCGAATTAACACGAAACAGCCCCAAGGTCTCACACGACGGACACAAAGGGGCAACGTGAGGAAAGCGCGACGGCATCTAAGGTAGGGGCGATTGACCCCAATGGCCCGCGAACGCCAATCCGGCTCGGATCGGTTCGAGTGAACCGCCCCTACCTGAAGAGAAACCTCAGAGTGCGTTTCCCGACAGCATCTTCTCGCGCGCCTGTTCGAGCAGCCGGCGTTCACGCCGGTTCAGACTTGCCAGACCACGCTGGGAAATTTTTTCCAGCAACGGATCTATTTCCTCGGCGACAAATTGATCAGCGCTAATCGACCGTAACCGGGCTGCTTCGAGACGCCGCTGACGAAGAATGCGTTGCAGAAACGAGGGGCGGCCAAAGCCGAGGAGGTGGGCATAACACCAACCAGCAACGGCACCACCGACAAAAGCACTGTGACCGACCGCACCAGAACGATCAAAAAGCAAAAAAGCAACGGCACCGACAAGTGCGATCTGGGCCAGGCGACGCATCTTCAACCGCACCGGCACCATGAAGAGAAGCAGAGTTGTCACTTCCAGCTCCGGCAAAATCGTGGCGTAGGCGACAAATATTGCTGCGACGCCGCCGCTGGCGCCGAAAAGAACGCAATCGCTCGGCATGAGAAAGAGATGACCGAGCTCGCCACTAAACGCACCAAAGAGATACAGGAACAGAAATTGGCGTTGCCCGATGATGGCTTCGACATCGCGTCCGATAAAATAAAGGACCAGCATGTCGGCGGCGAAATGCCAGATGTTGTTATGGAGCACGGGCGCGGTGAAAAACTGCCAGGCGTAGGCATCGTTGATGCCGCGATCGCTCAGCGCAAGATATTCCAGAACGAACGGCTGGCTACCGGAAGTGAGGACGAGCTGGGCGATGAAGGCGGCAGCGTTCAGCCCGAGCAGAGAAAACAGAACAATCCGCTGCGGAGGGGCCCATAAGCGCATGGAACGCGACGCCTTTCGCCCTGATAACCGCATACATTAATTTTATCGCACCCGGCCCGCAGTGTCGACGGGTGATTCAGGTGGAATGCGAAATCAGACTGGGGCAAGCACCCGGAGGCCGCGTGCCCGCATCTGGAATTCGACCGGGCAGTTGCCAATCAATTCGCCATCAACCTCGACCGGTACCTCCTCTACGGAAGAAACCCGGAGACGTTTGGTCTGGAAATACTCCAGGTCAGGCATGCTGATGGACGAGCTAAAGATCACGTCCTGCAAATAGCGAATAATATCGAGATAACCGATGCGCTTGAACACGACCACATCGAGGAGACCATCATCGATCAGGGCGCGCTTAAAGAAGGGGAAGGGTCCGCCGTAAAGGCGGCCGTTGCCGATGAGAACGAACGATCCTTCGATGGTTGCCGCACCTTTGGATTCGATGACAAGGTGCGGCGGCGGGCGCGAGGCAATCTGCGCGGCCGAGATTAAATAGCTTAGGGGGCCGAAGCTGCGTTTGAAAGCGACACTGGTCTCTTTTACCGCCTGGGCATCGAGTCCGATGCCGGCGAGCTGGACGAAATGTTTTCCATTCGCGCTTGGCAAATCGATCGTGCGGGTATGTCCCTCACAAATAATCTGCCAGCATTCCTTGAGATCACCGGAAGGCAAGCCCAGCTCTGTTGCAAAAACGTTAACCGTGCCAATTGGCAATAGACCGAGCGCAGCCGCGGTCCCAGCAAGACCATTAACAACTTCGTTGATCGTTCCATCGCCGCCAGCCGCGACAATTCGCTTAAATCCTTCCCGTGCTGCTTTCCGTGCCAGCAATTCGGCTTCCCCGATCCGCGAGGTAGCGCGCAACGTCGCTCCTCGCGCCACCTTTTCCACACGCGACCGCCATTGCCCGGCGCGGTCGCCACGCGCCGCCGGGTTCAGAATAACGACAGTTTCCTGCTCAAACGATTTGCTCACGAATGATTTTGCTGCGTTGACGCGCTGGGTAATGTTTTTTGATGCTCCGCCTCAGGCGAACCATCGGTTGGTTGTTAGTGGTCGTGGTTGCGATTTTTCTTGTCTCGCTGCTGGGGGCAAATCTGTATGTGCAATCTCAGGCTACACAACAGCGGATTCAGCAGGAACTCAGCCAACGTCTCAAGATGCCGCTGCAAATCCAGCGCATCAGTGTTACTCCCTGGGGCGGATTGAATCTTAGTGGAATCACTATCCCGCAGCTCAATGACACTCATGCGACGCCATTTCTCGAAGCCAAAAACTTTCGCCTTCGCGTCAAAGTGCGAACGATTTTTTGGCGGCCGCTAGTGATTAAAGAAGTCGCTCTGATTGGGCCGGCGGTAATCTGGCCGCAAAACGAATCGGGCGAGTGGCGTGTACCGATGAGGGAACCGCCCGTCGAACCCCACACGCCACCGCAGCCCGAAGCGACTGCGACGGCGCCGCCGGAAACCGTGGTTGAAGTGACACCCTCGCCCGCAGCAACTGAGCCGAAACAAGCCAAACCTGCAAAGACCGAAAGCACCGCAACCGGGCCACAAATCAGAAAAGTGCGGCTGAGCGATGGCAGTTTTCATTTTCTGGATCGCGAAAAACGAAATGTCGCCTTGTTCGATGGCGTCCAATTTTCTTCGTCCATGCGCGATATCACGACGATTCGGGGCCAAGTTAGGATCAACAATATTGCGCTGCGCGATCGCGTCTTTCTATCCGCGCTCCGTTCGCCTGTTCGTTACAATCCAGATGAACTCGCGCTCTCCGGACTTACCGCGCAAATCGCAAAGGGACAACTGACCGGCGATTTCTCGATGTCACCGCAGGAGCAAGATTCGCCCTTCACAGTCCACGCAAGCTTTCATCGTCTACAAGCAGACCAATTAGTAGCCGAAGCTGGTGGGTCGCGAGACATCGTCCGTGGTGTCCTGGAAGGAACTTTGGATGCAACCGGAAAGACGGCTGATCCCGATGCACTGACCGGTTCCGGCAGCATCTCACTGCAAAACGGCCGCGTGCAGCAGTTCGCGGTTTTCGCGGCCATTGGGCAACTGCTGCAAATCGAGGAGTTGACTCAGCTCGACCTCGAACAAGCCGAAGCAAAATTTCACCTGAGCGGCAATACCGTTCTGGTTGACGAGCTAATTCTGCGTTCTCCTAATCTGCGTCTTACTGCCACCGGTTCGATTTCGCTGCGCGGCGGCAAGCTCGCGCTCGATTCTGTTCTCGCGATTAACGATAAGATTCGGAGTCAATTGTTTCGCGGGATTCGCGAGAATTTTGCGGCAACGTCCGAGCCCGGTCAGTATGCGCTCCAGTTTCACGTCGGCGGCACGGTCGACAAGCCGAAGACCGATCTTGTAGAACGCGCGGTCGGCGCCGACCTCAAGAACCTCGGTGGTGTCATCGACGCGCTTCTCGGCCATGGTAAAGGCAAGAAAAAGAAGAATCCCGACATGAATACACCCTCGCCTTCGCCCACGCCGTGAGAGTCATTGCGGGCAGTGCAGGTGGCTTGCAACTGAAAGTCCCGCGGACCGGAGTTCGGCCGACCATGGATCGGGTGAAAGCTGCGATTTTTTCCAGTCTAGGCGAGAAAGTGATTGGCGCGCGAGTCCTGGATCTTTTCGCCGGCGCCGGAGGCCTTGGCATTGAAGCGATGAGTCGCGGCGCGGCCTCAGTGGTTTTTGTTGAATCGGATCGAAACGCTGCGCGCGCGATCGAACACAATCTTGTCATCACCGGCGTCACCGGCCGCGTCCGGATGCAAAATGTTTTCGATTTTTTGAAGTATGCGACTGGATATTTCGACGTCATTTTTGCCGATCCGCCCTACGAAGCAGCCCCTGGAGATAAAGCGTATACGGATTTGCTGTTAAATGACCGGCGGATCCCCTCCCTTCTTTCTCCGCAGGGAATATTCGTTCTCGAAAAACGACCGGGCGAGCGTCTAGCGCAGCATCGGCACTGGAAGATAACGCGCGCGCGTCGCTACGGGACGACCGAGGTAATTTTCGCGGAACACCAAAGATGATTCGATTAATCTACAATCTGTTGTGGCCGGTTGGGCTTCTGCTGTTTTTGCCCGGATATCTCGCGAAAATGTTTCGTCGCGGCGGCTACCGCAGAAACTTTGGGCAGCGACTCGGGTTCTATTCGGCTGCGTCTCGCGAACGTTTGCGCGGCAAACCGCTGACTTGGATTCATGCGGTCAGCGTCGGTGAAATCGTGATCGCCTTGAGACTGGCCGACGACTTGCGCGCGCTACGGCCCGATCTGAAGTGCGTCCTCACCACCACCACGACGACTGGACAAGCGTTGGCAGAAAAATCTGTGCCTGAATGGATGCAGGTTCTCTATGCACCGCTTGATTTCTGGCCGGTCATGCGCCGGGCGTTTCGCGCCATTGCGCCGGAACGAATCATTCTGATCGAAGCAGAAGTGTGGCCAAATCTGGTAGCAGAGGCGAGGAGACGGCAAATTCCCGTGGTGCTGGCGAACGCACGCCTGTCACCGCGTTCGGAACGGAGATTCCGTCGCTTCAGGTTTTTCGTCACGCCCACTTTCCGCCAGCTCGATCTGGTTTGCGTGCCCTCGAGCAAGGATGCCGAACGATGGAAGAAGCTTGGCGTCGAGCCGCCGCGAATTCATGCGGTTGGAAACGTCAAATACGACGCTTTCAATCCGCGACATTCTTCAGGCGAGGTGCAGCGATTGATCAAAACCGCAATTGAGACAACGCGCCCAATTCTCTTCGGCGGCAGCACGCATCGGGGCGAAGAAAAGATGTTGATTAACGCTTTCTGCGCCCTTCGGTCTGAGTTCCCCAATTTGTTCCTCGTTCTGGCGCCGCGTCATGTCGAGCGTGCCAGCGAAATCGAAGCGGATCTGCGCAACCGCAATGTGCGGTCAATCCGGCGCAGCGCCATAAGCAAAGGAGCAGAGCGGTCTGACTGTTTGCTCATCGATACGACCGGCGAACTGCGGGATTGGTACGAGATCGCATCGATCGTTTTCATAGGAAAAAGTCTTACCGCCCACGGCGGCCAAAACCCCGTAGAAGCGATCAGTGCGCGGAAACCAGTGATATTCGGTCCGCACATGGAGAATTTTGCGAGCCTGGCAAAGCAGCTGATTGCAGAAAATGGCGCAGTGTGTGTCCAAGATTTACCGGAATTAATCGACACATCGCGCCGTTTGTTGCGCGACGGAGTCGCGCGAGAACAGCTCGTTACCAATGCGCTTCGCGCCCTTCAACCGCATCGGGAAGCGGCTGCGCGAACAGCGGCGTTCATCGAAAAAATCTCGTTAAGCTGGTGAGGATCAGGCCGCCCAACGGCTAGCACCAGCCGATCGATGCACTCAGTTTCGGACGAGAGCGCGACAAACGCCGCTTGCAAGGTATGGCGCCGTCTCGATATTTGGCGCTCCCTGACCCTATCGTCCAGTGGCCTAGGACACCGCCCTTTCACGGCGGTAACACGGGTTCGAATCCCGTTAGGGTCGCCTTCCTAATAGTAAGAGACGAGAGTGGACTCTTGCGTACCGGATTTGCATAACAAATCCGCTGAAATTCGCCCGATATTTGACGATGTGCACGAACGCGACGTTTTTCTAATTCTGTCCGGTTTTTTTGATCGTTCTTACCCCCGCCGCGCGCGTGGAACGGGGCCGCTCAGGATTCAACTCCTTGTACTTCACAGGATTTCGCCCCCGCCGCGACCGCTGCCCTGTCGAATGCCCAAAATGCTCTCATCACTTCGGGCTGCGAGACCGTGCACCTTCTCCAGTTTGCTGAGGTTGCTTTTGGTATACATAGCTTGGCTTTATCCTAAATTGACATCTTTCCTACGCGGCCCATGGCGTTAAAGCCGAGCATAACGATCGACGTGTTCCTACTGCACCGTAAGGACAAGGTCATTGCCGGTGCCGCCGCGGTAGTTCGCTTTGAAGATGTTGCCGCCGCTGCTGAAGGTCATGCCATCCGGCAGGTTAGCAAAGGTGCCGCCGATGGGGTTAGCTGAAGTATTGTTGATCGCAGTGAAGACCGCCCCCCGTGTCAATGTTCTCGTGGTTCTATCCACGAATTCAAAGGTGACACTGCTGTGAATAATGACTCCCAGAGCGTTGACCTTTCCCACCGCAGGAATAGTCCGGTCCAAGACACATTCATAAGTCGAGAGGAGGTTAAACGTTACGTTGTTATTCACAGTAAGAGTCCCTGGCGTTCCCGCCGTGCTGGGCAATAGAACAGCTCCCGCGACAACCCCATTACCCACATTGATCGCGCCGCTGATTATTCCCACCCGCTGAGGACACCGCCGTTGACCTGCACGGGCCCGATACCTGTGCCCGATCCGCTCGTGTTATTCACCGCCAGATTCCCGCGTCTGATAAGGGTGCCTCCAGTGTAGGTATTTCTGCGAGCCAGAACGAGCTGTCCTGTGCCGGTCTTCGCCAGCGAGCCACCAACGCCGCCATTGGCTCCGCCATCCTGGATTGAGCCCGCGAAGTTCGTGTTCAGATTATTACTGCCAACCGTCAGTTTCCTACTACCAAGGAAAACCTGGCCGTTACCTTCAATCGAGCCGACAGTCATGCCAGGAGCGGCGTGGCCACTGATATCCAGGTTACCGTTGCCGAAAACCTCCACCCGCGCTCTACCGCCGGTGGAAGTGTTAAGGAATTGAATTAAACCGCCCGGACCTCCGCCGCTCCCCGGGTTGGCTATAAGCGTCGCGCTGCCCGCCGCCCCGGTCGTTGAATAGCGTTCGACCCCCGAATGCGCCGCTGACCGCGCCGCCATTGTTAGTGAAGGTGGCATTACCAGCGGTGCCCCGTTGAATACAATGAGTCCGCCATAATCCCGCTGACTTTGCCGCCAGTGTTGGTAAAGGTGCCATTGCCTGCCGTCGAGCTTTGATCGAAAATGAGCTCGGCATTATTGGCAACGGTGGCACCGCTTGCAGTCGAGGTGTCGGTAAAGTTCATTAAGCCATTGTTGGTGAATGTGGCATTGCCGGCGGTCGAGGTGCCGCCGAAAGTTATGTTGGTGGTGGTGAAGGCAGTTAGACTTCCCGCGGTCGCGCTGTTAAGGAAGACTATCTGTGCACTCCCAAATTCAAAAGCAAACTTTTGCACGATTCCTGAATTGTTCGTGATGCCCTCGCCGCTGATGGTCAACGTCGGCGAGGTCAGCGGCGCCTTCACGATCGTGAACGCGCTCGCCCTCGGGTTGAACACGACGCCGTTGATCTCCGTATCGAACCCGATGAAGGGGCTTCTTTGATTGGAGGACGCGAACGTTGCGGTGTCGGCCGGACCGTTAGGGACGGTTCCGGGCGTCCAGTTGCTCGCGGTGAACCAGTCCTCAGTGGCAGGACTTGCCTTCCAGGTCGCGCTCCCTGCGAAAGCCGCCGTTGCCGCGAAGAATACGAGCATGATGACTCGCGGCAGCACGCTCCCCCTCGACAGTCTTGGAAGAGCTGGCGGAGGGGAGGCCAGAGGGATGGTTTTCATCACGCGCTTTGTCAGGCATTTCAGGTTCATACGCGAAGAGTCCAATGAGATTTCTTCTGGCGTGGACCTATTGCAGAGGTTGAGGTTCGCCATAGATAAAATCATCCATGACGACGACATCGCGGTTGGGTGTTTTCAAGATCCTATTGCCAGAGGTAATTCGGACCATGAACACCTTGGCTGTGTCAAACGCTACTCCCAAGAATGAAAGGCTTCCCCGATGGGTAGTTCCGGGCAATACGTTCTGGGCTAATAGCAGGTTACCGTTCACATCGAAGTATTCGATCATCGTGCTGTCGTCAGTATTCACATCGGTGAAGACAGCGCCGAATCCTTTGACCGTGGCCGATCGTGTCGTTCCAGGGACAAAGAATAACATCTCCGTGATGTTGCTATCCAAAGCGCTGAAGAGCCGCTGGGCACTGAACACGCTAAAGAACTCGGGATAGACAGGGTGGATATTCCCAAATCTGACCGGCGTGTTTGTTGGATTGATACTGTTGGCACTTACCTGAAAGCCTGTCCCCAGAGTGAAGAATAGGGCCCCCCGCGGCGAGTTACTGTTGAAGAAATTCGCCGGCATTAGGTTCGGGGCAGCGAAAGCGTCTGGAACCCCGTCCCAGTTGATCTCACGGCGGCCATGGAGAAATGTGCCGCCTACTCCGTTGTTAGTTCCGAAATCGCCAAAATTCCGGAAGGCTTCTACTGTGCTCTGAATGTCCGCTGGTGTGGCGCCAGACGCTTCGAACACGTGCGGAGCAGCTGAAGCAGCTCCTGGGTTGAAAATAAGTGTTAAACCAAAGCCGGCGACCGCCAGCGAGAGCCAATGTTTTTTCATGATATTTTCTCCATTCTTTGAATTTCCGTTGAGGTTTTGTTTCGTTTTAGTTTTTCCGGCGCGTGTTTCTCGAACCGGCTTCTATCTGCTAAAGCGGAAATCCCGACTGGAACCCGCCACGACTGCGGAAGCTTTTTTCAAATGCCTCGCGCCTGCTGTATTAATCCACCAACCGTGTTAGAGCTTACGGCGTCGAGGAGCCGGTATGACGTCGGCCACATCGTTACAACGGGTAGTCAGCCGTGGCTTCTTGTGGCTCATTCCGTTGTACAGCTTGCGGGCTTCATCATGTGGGCGCACCAAGAGAATCCCATAATGATAGTGGCAGCACGCTGACAAATCCTGATCGCGACAAACTTAAAGCCTGCAGCTTCCGCCCATGCACAGCACTGCTCAGGACGTGGACGAATGCCCATTGACGGGCCGCGCGGAACCTAACGACCAAGCTCAGCGACCGCGGCTGAGCGGACGCTGAAATGCAACCGCAATGCCGAGATTGAGAGCCGCCGTCCGACGGCAGAGCGGCGCTACAGTTCTGTAGCGCCCTGGCTAGGCCGCACCGTCTGTTGTCTAGCGCGACAGTTGCTCATAGCAGTGTGGTCGTTTCTCCTTAAGGAAATCAAAACCAGCCTGGGTGACGCGAACCAGCGAGCAGCCGTTTGTAAAAGTGGTCTCCACGAACCCGCGATCATTTGCATCTTCCCAGACAGGAAGCTTCGGACAGGACGTGCGCCACCCATCCATCGTTTCATGATAGGTGCGTTCTTTCCGCGCGACCCACTCCACCAGATCGAGGATCAGATTTTCAATGGTGTCCGTCATAACTGCTATTGCGGCCTAACTAGAATTCGGCAAGTCTCTCGCTGTACCTCGTTGTTGGCTCTCAGGCAGTTCAAGCGGCTATGGGCCGAGCTTTCTAACTCCGAAATGGTGATATTTTGGCGAATCACTAGAAGTGAAAACTGCCGATCCGTGTACGCCAGTTGAAACTGCTGTTTGTATTATAGTATTCGGTGGTGTACCAGAACGTGCGGTCGTCCACCGGATCAATCGCCATTGAGCTGTAATCGCCCCAACGGTTGCCGGTTTCGAATTGGCTACCGGCGCCGTTAAAGAGATGGGCTTCACCCTGAGCAAGCGTATTTAGTGGATCGGTTACCAGTCGCCCCGCGTAGCGAATCTGCGGGTGGATGGTAGGGCTTGAGGCGCTAAAGCCGATGACGAGATTGCCGAAGCTATCCATCGCAGCACTGCCCATCCAACGCCAGGTTGTGTCAGGCTGGTAGGTGCTCTCCTGAAAGACTCTTACCGGTCCGGCTGTGACACGGCGCAGCTCGAACCAGCGGACGGCCGCGACATTGTTCGAGTTCACCGTATAATTTCCAACCAGCGATTCGTGTCCATCCCCAAAACGTCGGTAGGCCAGTCGATACATTAGGCGGTCACCAATCCCATCTAGCCTGTCGGATACGCCGGCTCCCAACTCGGGCACACAAGCGCGAGTGGTGGGGCAAAGCTGAGTAAAGGGCGCAGCGAGTGGGCTCGCAAAGAGAGTAAAGGTCGAGCTTGTTGGCGTGACAAAATTCACGTGGAAGTGGTATACGTTGTAAGTACCACTTGCAGGCCACTCCACGTATGTGTTCGGCGCCCCGGGCGGCGGCTTGATGTTACCGTCCAGGTCGGAAGGCAAAAATGGAGCGTGACTGGAGCCCAATGGTGGAAACTTAATAAAGGTAGCCGGCATGCCAGCTATCATTTTCGCGCGGTCGAAGGCGTAAGGCTGTGGACCAAGAAAAGCCGTGCCGGAGGAGTTGAATACGTTAACGCTCAGATAATAGGCGTCGGGCCAAACACCAAGCTTCGGATAGTCGATGAAGTTATTGCTAAGGTGAAAGCCATAACGATTGTAGGTGCCGGTGGCATCGTCAGTAGTGGAGACCGCGATGCAATAGTCAGTGGTCGGGACGTTGCCGGTCCTGCTCGCAAATTCGGTGATGACCCAACGCTTGGCGGCCTTGTCAAAGACTACCGTTGGGTCGCCGAAGCCGAAGTTCTCGCAGGCACCGCCAAAGCCACTCCAGAGTGATTCGATGCTATTTGGGCCCAAGATTGAATTTCCAGTGGCTTTATCAAAGACCTGATAACCCTCATTTACCATCTGAACGAACTGCGTTGTGCCTACCGACCCATTGGTATCGGGCGGGGCGCAGTTACATCCAACACCGGGAAAGCGAATGCCATTAAAGTTAAGAACGGGGCTAGGTATAAGGGGTGCCAGGAAGGCTAGCGCCGAGACGAATTTATCCTGGGCCACCGTGTCAGGGCTATCCTGGTGGTCATTGGGGATCTTCGGGTTCTCAGCGGCCTCGTGTTGTGGCTTGAATTGGAGGGGCCATTCCTGCGCCATATCGCGGAGCGCCGGGGAGACGTCGTTCTTATATGACGCACCGACGATCGGCTGGCCCTGTCCTTGATCTGGTGCCGCGGCCAAGGCGGACGAAGTTGACTTAACACTAAACCCAAGCAGCCCCAGGAGGATCGAGACTGAGCAAAGCATAAAACCAAGGACGACGCGTGGATTAAAGAATGCGCATTGGGAAGTTTTTTTCATAGGTTTCATCGGAGACCTCCTCTCTGTATGTATTCTAAAAATCGTTTACCTGTTGGACCGGTCCGTCTTCAATGACGGTGTAGGACCGCGTCGGTTAGTGGTAGAGTTGCTTATGGCTTGCATAGTTTTGTTTTCGTTTTTGGTTTTTCCGGCGCGTGTTTCTCGAACCGGTTCTATCTTCTAAAGCGGAAATCCCCACTGGAAGCCGCCAGGACCGAGGAGTGTTTTTTCTAAACGCCTCGCGTCGTGCTGTATTTAATCCTACAACCGTGTTAGAGTTTACGGCGTCGAGGAGCCGGTATGACGATGCCCTCACCCACGCAACAAGACGTCACCCAACTACTCGGTGACTGGAGCGGAGGAGATGAGCGGGCACTGGAGAAGTTGTTGCCGCTGGTCCAACCCGAATTGCACCGGCTGGCCCACCATTACATGAGCCGCGAGCGGGCCGGCCACACCCTGCAAACCACCGCCATTCTCAATGAAGCCTATCTGCGGCTGGTTGATGATACGAAGCCGGTCTGGCAAGGCCGGACTCACTTTATCGCGGCGGCCGCGCAGTTGATGCGGCGCATCATGGTTGATCATGCCCGTGAACGACAGTCACTCAAGCGCGGCGGCGGCGCCCTGAGAGTAACATTAGATGAAGCTGCGTGGGTGACGGAAAGACGGTCGGAGGAATTGCTCGCCCTCGATGAGGCTCTGGAAAACTTGACCGCGCAGGACCCACGCAAAAGCCAGATTGTCGAACTCCGCTACTTCGGCGGCTTGACCGTCGAAGAAACGGCTGAATTTCTGAAACTTTCTCCGCGGACCGTAGAGCGCGAATGGACGATGGCCAAGGCGTGGCTTTACCGGGCGCTGAGCGTGGAAGAAACGTGATGAAGCCTGAGCGCTGGAAACAGGTCAATGATCTTTTCCATTCAGCCATCGGACGCGCGCCCGAGGAGCGAGCCGTATTTCTTGAGAAAGGTTGCCAGGGCGACGAAGGTGTACGCCGCGAGGTCGAGTCTTTGCTCACCTCTCACGAGCGGGCGGGGAATTTTATTGAATTACCGGCCTTCGAAGTCGCTCCCGAGCTTGTGACGAACTGCAGGGCCGGCGCACTGGTTGGAAAATTGATCGTTCATTACCACATCGAGTCGCTCATCGGCTCGGGCGGAATGGGCGAGGTTTATGTTGCGCGGGACGAGCGACTTGGACGCAAAGTCGCGCTCAAGCTTCTCCCGGAGGGTTTGACGGCTGAGGAAACGCAGGTGAGGCGGTTCAAAACCGAGGCGCGGAGTGCCTCGGCCTTAAATCATCCGAACATTCTAACTGTTTACGAGATCGGCGAGGAGGGAAGCCGGTATTTTATCGCGACAGAGTTCATCGAAGGGTTGACCCTGCGCGCTTCGCTCGCGTGCGGGAGAATGAGTCTGCACGACGCACTAGAAATTTTCCTGCAGGTAGCCTCGGCACTCGCTGCCGCGCATGAGGCTGGAGTCGTACACCGCGACATCAAACCAGAGAACATTATGCTGCGACCGGACGGGTATGTGAAGGTGCTGGACTTCGGAATTGCCAAACTAACTGAGCAACGGCCGGCGTCAGACGATTATATGGTTGGAACAACGACGGCGCTACAGACACGACCAGGGTTAATCTTGGGTACGGGCCGCTACATGTCCCCGGAACAGGCGCGGGGCCAAACAGTCGACGCGCGCTCGGACATTTGGAGCCTTGGTGTAGTAATCTACGAGACGATCGTAGGAGTTCCGCCATTCCAAGGCGAGACACCGAGTGACTGCATCGCCTCCATCCTGACAACCGAGCCCCCATCTTTGTCCGCTGTGTTCCCGGGCATCCCGCTCAACCTCGAAGCCATCGTTGAAAAAGCTTTGCGTAAAGATAGAGATGAGCGTTACCAGACCGCCAACGAGATGCTCGCCGACCTCCGCAGTCTCAAGGGCGAACTGGAACTGGGAAGCCTCGGACGCGCCGGATTTATCCCCCGTCAAATCAAACATCACAAACGGGGTCTGTTATTCACGGTGGGAGTAGCACTGCTAGCCGCCGCGTCCGTTTATACTTTTTTCTTAGTGGCTCCGCGGCCATCACCAAATGAAAAATCCATTGCGGTGTTGCCGTTTGAGAACTTGAGCGAGGAAAAATCCAGTGCCTACTTTGCCGATGGAATCCAAGACGAAATTCTGACCCGGCTTTCAAAGATCGCGGATCTCAAAGTGATCTCGCGCACATCAACGCAGCGTTACAAGAACACGTCTCAAAGTCCCTCCCAGATTGCGCACCAACTCGGCGTCGCCCATCTCCTGGAAGGTAGCGTCCAAAAAACAAATGATCAGGTGCGCGTCAATGTGCAATTGATCACAGCCGCGAATGATGCGCATCTCTGGGCCGAGACATATGATCGGAAATTGACAGACATCTTTGTGGTTGAAAGCGATATCGCGACAACCATTGCAAAGACTTTGCAGGCCAGATTGACCGGTGCAGAAAAGACGGCAATTGCGAAACGTCCGACTGCAAATCGGGAAGTATATGAACTTTGCTTAAAAGGCCGATTTTTCTGGAACAAGCGCACAGCCGCAGACCTCCGCAAGGCGATCGAGTACTTCAATCAAGCGCTCGATAAAGATCCCGGCTACGCCCCCGCTTACGCCGGGCTGACCGATGCTTATCTGATTTTGAGCCAGTACGGAGCTGCATCTCCGGCGGATTCATTTCCCCAAGCGATAGCGGCCGCGAAAAAGGCGATCGAACTCGACGACACGCTAGCCGAAGCACACACCTCGCTTGCTATTTCTCTTGCCTACTACGATTTCGACTTCGAGCAATCAGTCAAAGAATTTGAGCGCGCCATCCAGTTAAACCCGAATTACGCCACCGCTCACCATTGGCTTTCGAATGGAGTTTTGTCGGCGCTCGGGCAATTCGAGCGCGCTATCGCCGAGGGCAAACGCGCGGTCGAGTTGGACCCGCTCTCGTTAGTCATCAATACCGACCTTGGCCAAGACTTTTTTTATGCGCGCCGCTACGATGAAGCCATCGCCCATTTGCGCAAAACGATCGAAATGGATCCTCGCTTTTATTTTGCTCACTGGGTCTTGGGCACAACGTTGCAATTGAAAGGCCAACTTAGCGACGCTATTGCCGAATTCAGCAAGGCAGTCGAGCTCAACGACGATCCATCCGTTCTCGCGTTGGTTGGGCAAGCGTACGCGCGGGCAGGACAGCGGGACGAAGCACAAAAAATCCTGATGCGCTTAAGTGAAGAGGCCAAGTCGCGTTACGTCCAAGCCTACAGTTTTGCGTTAATGTATTTGGCCTTGGGCGACAAAGAGCGCGCGATTGACGAGATGGAACGAGCGTATCGCGAGCGCGATGCCAACGTCGCTCAGATTAAAACCGATCCAATGCTTGATGATCTCCGCGGCAACCAGCGCTTCGAAGCGCTTGTTAACCAGATTGTTCCTGCCAACGTGAGATAAAAGCAGCTTCAACCCGCGTCACGCTCAGCTCTTCACCGATCTTGCGCAGATTGCGTGCAACTCCGCTTTTATACTGCACCACCGAAGTGCGGCTGATGACCTGCACGCCTTATTCGGAGAGCTTCCTGCGTGTCCCGATAGGATCGGAAAGGTCGTAATCTGGAAACCGAGATCCAGGCACTATGTCAGGTCGCATGGAGGAACTCGTTCGTAGCACCGACTAAGTATCCGGTTTCCAGAGACGCTTGCGAAAGTACGCTCGCCAGTTCTCAGGGAGGGTGGGCAGCTCGCTCACGCGGTGTAGAAGCTCCTGCTTCGCGGCGTCGGCGATGTAGAGCTCAACAATATCGGCGTCGGTGACGCCGTTTCCATCACGCTTAAGTAGCTCGATAGAATCACCAGCCGCGACTTCTCCCTCCTCAACAACGGCAGGTAGAAGCCATTGCGGCCGCTGTGCAGAAAGCGCTTAACCATATCTGCGCGGCCGAAGCGAATGCCTAGCTTGAAACACGGTATTCGGGGCTGAGTTACAACAACCT
>JBKPMO010000116.1:0-4028 GCA_046732175.1 Verrucomicrobiota bacterium | reverse complement strand
GCGTCCGTGCGTTATTGCTCGACGTGAGCAGCCCATCCCAAAGGCGATGCAGCGATAATGGGGTACGATCCTGCGCAACACGAACGCAGAAATCACCGCCACCGACCGTTTGGGTATTCCCGCGTGAAGAGTTGGACAGCGTGGAGCGGCTGGTGAAGGTCACCCACAAGATGGAAAAGCCATGCGAGAGCAACACCTCGTCTTGCGGGGTCACTCCCCCCGGTTTCTAGAATCCGCGTGTTCTCCGCTGTGGCTGTTAGGATGTTTTTTTGCGGCGGCTCTATGGTCTGAATGCTCGATGGCTCGCATTCTGGCTTGAACGGGAAATCTATGTAGTGCCACTGTAGACGGCTCTCGGCTTTATCCCGCGTGCGAATGTCATCGGCCCAACGTCCCGCGAGCATGAAGAGCATTTCGTCACGTTCGGCTTCCGATATTTTCTCTACCTGTGCTTTCCAGCGGCTCTCATACCAAGGATTCTTCCCGAGCAGTGACCCAACCGTTGTAATCATAGTTGGAGTTTCCTGTCGCAGGATTTGGTAAGCAATCGAGCCGCTCAGCATGTGGCCGGGGATGTTCCAGGCGCGGCCTTCTGCGCTAAATAGAGAGACCGCCAAAAGTATGGTCGCAACGAGTCCCCGCAATTTCATCTTGCAATCGAAAAACTAGCCGGACTAAATTAGCACGAATTTTAGCTTCAAAGGTAAGTTCCATGTCCAAACATTTATCTGTTCTTTTTGCTGTCTTCAGTGTGGTGCACGCTGGTTGCGCCTCTGTCAGATCTACTCGGGATACCAGCGGCGGTTTAGTCGGAGCGTGGATTGTCACCGCGAGTCGTCCGGCTGGTGTGGGAAAGAATCTCCTCACATTCTCCTCGGACGGCGCTTTCTTTAGAAGCGGAGACACGCATCCGGTGCTCAGTGGCGGTCATGGTACGTGGAAACTGGTAAGCGATAAAGAATATGACGCGACTTATATCGCTTTTCGTTTTGATCAAAGCGGAAAATGGACTGGGAGCCAGAAGACTCGGATCCGTATTATTCCCGGTCCCGGACTCAATGAGTTCAGCGGGACTGCCAAGGTCAGCACGCGCGATTTGCAGGATAACGAGATAGGCACCTCGGAAACGCGTTTGGAAGGGAAACGTATCGAGGTCGAGTCGTTTTAAATGGCTGTCTAGGTGAGATGCTTTGGCGGATTTATCGGAACATTGAAATTGGGGTAGCTGGAGCAATATTGCGAGCGATTTGAATTTGGCGGGAGGTAATCCCAAAACCTGTGGAGCGCCACGGTCGGATTCACACCGCCCCCTCCCGGATGGACTCCAGGCGCAACGTTCTCTTTGCTTGTGGCGCGTTTTGGATCAAACTACTGGCTCCTCGCGGGTGAGGCATTATCACTCTTCCCATCCCTCCGCCGGCACGCCGGGGCAGCTCTTCAGCCGATCTTGATGCCGAATACCTGCTGGAGAATGACGACAATCGTGAAAAAGCCGAAGAATGCGCTAAAGAGCAGTAGCACCGCCTGACGCCAGAGCGGTGCTTGCACCTCTCGCGGTAGGAACTTGCGGTTCACGTACCACACCTGCACGCCGTAGATAGACATCATTAATCCGGCTACAAAAGCGCTCAGCAGGATCAGGATGAACGGCTGGGCGAGGTTGATCGCGATGCAGCCCCAGACGACAAAGATCATCAGCGTCGAATAGTAAACCTTGCGGACGTCACCGTTGGCCCACCGGCGCACCCGAGCATTGCTGGTCCAGAGAATGTCGGTCACGGTCCGGGGCAAGAGATCCATGATCCCGAGCTGGGTGCTGTAGAGAATCCAGAAGCCGGTCAGAAGCGTGAGGTGCCAGACGACGGTGCCAGTCATGCTCTGGAATCCGCCAAAAGCGTTGCTAATCCCCTCGGCCTGCCGGACAGCCACCGCCATGCCACCGATCTGTGTACCGGGGGAAATGAACTCCACGGTTAACAGTGCAGGCAGCCCCATGCCGAGAAAGCAACCAATCGTCCAGATCCACCCCTGATCGAATCGAATGTACCGGAACCACTGCCGGAAGTTGCGGACGTTTTCCGGAGTCGCCTCGAAGACCTTGCCCGTAGCAGACAGCATGATTCTCCGACCCCCGACGATGCCGGGAATGTACCCAACGGTGGCCGCCATGCCCATACCCTTGTCCCGGACCCAGTTCGATATGGTGCAGTTGCTGAGACCGCCCGCGCCCGCGTAAGCGGCAAAGCCGGCGAGAATAAACCAGTCAGCTCCTTGTGGCAACAGACCGATCAACGCGCCACTCTTTGGGTCACGGATGAAGTAGGCGCCGCCACCGACAAACCCCGTGATCACGGTCAACCAAGAGTGGAGGCTAGTGAAGGCGATACCTAGAAAGAGCAGCGCCACAATAATCCACGCGACCATGAACCATTCGGCGTACTCGAGCGCCTGCTCGACCTTCTTGCCTACCAGCAGCAGAGCGAGGGAGGCGAAGAAAGTAATGTAGCCCCAGAACTTCACTGTGCCCGACATGTCTGGTCCAGGTACACCACCGATGAGCACCGCCACGATCGCAGTTGCCGCCGACGCCGCCCACCCCGGCCAACCATACTGGATGAAACCTAAGACGGACCAGAACCAACCCCAAAACACGGGTCCTGGCTTCGTGCGCATGAAGCCGCTCATGATCGGCTCGCCGGTGTAAAGCGTGTAGCGGGAGACCTCCTCATTGAAGACCCACTGGAGGAGAATCGATAGAGTGGCCACCCATAAAAGCGCCGCCGTGAACTGGGCCGTCACCGCCGGCCCGATCAACCATTCGCCGCTTCCGATCGAGATGCCGAGGATGATTGCCCCCGCCCCAGTCACACGCAGCGCGCTCCTGAAACTGTAGGGAGGAGGTGCCGGCAGCTTCGCCGTCTCCCATGGAGGCAAGTTACCGGCTTCGACAAGCCGGGCCGACGCTTGAGCGGTAACGCTATCCATGTGGGCTCTGCTTTCTGCACTCCCGGCCAGTGTGCGTGCAGACAACGATTCTTACCTTCATAGTCCTCGACGTAACGTTCGGACCCTACACCAGCATAGACTAAACGAAGGCTCCAAGCTTCGTCGGGGGGATAACTTTCGTCACCCGAAAGGTCGCCATATTAATGAGCGCGATATTCGGGGCTCGGTGCGCTCTCGCCCGCGCGCACCTTTGCCATTGTGTCTACATCGAGCATAACGCCCCATTGGACTGCAACCGACTGTATAAACTGACTGATCGGAAGTCAGGTTACAGATGAGTTACTTTGGAGCGCCACGGTCCGTGCTGCCCGGCCCTTTCCTGGATGGACTCCAGGCGTGTCGCGCCGTCGAACGGCGGTGTTTGAAGCGCTTGCCTTCGTTTGGCTCAAGCAGACCCAAATTATTGAGGCGTGGGGGGGAGGAGCATTCCAAGTAGTTCGTAATCATCGCTGCCGATGAAACCGGTTTCGCTGGCGGCTCGTAATCTCGGATTGTCGCGCCAAACCTGAGCGAGGGCTGAATAATACTGATTCGAACCCTCTCCGCCCGCGGTTTCTCTCGCATAGCGATCGAGTGCGTTGTTGGCCAAAAACCGAACTCTAACTGGATCTTTTTGAAGAGAGAGCATTTCGCGATCCACCTCGGATAACCGATATTGCCTAACGTCCCCAACATTGCCGGTCGTGTAACGGTAGAATAGGCTAGGATTCCGCTCACAAGCCATGTTCAATGCCACGGCATAATCTCGAATCCCCTCATTTTCTTTTATCACTTGTGCGATGCGGCCCAGACGGTCGCCTGCCTCCTTTTTGATTGTTGAGCTCATACTCGTCTCCTTTCGTTATGAACTTATTTTTATCCTGCGGCTTCTGCTCTCGGATTTGATTTGTTCCAAAAAAAAGTCCGAGTGATAGCCGGAGAAATTTCTCCGGTCTGCCCCCCAGACCTGTGTTGAAAACGAAAGCTTTGATTCAGCTAGCAGAGCTTACCAAATAGCTAACGATTCGAGAGCATATTTACAC
>JBKPMO010000115.1:0-7631 GCA_046732175.1 Verrucomicrobiota bacterium | reverse complement strand
ACGGACGGCGGACGAACGTGGAACGCAAGCGTAGTGCCGGGCGCCGAAGCGCTGCAATTCCGCGATGTGCAGGCTTTCAACGCGGACGTTGCTTATTTGATGTCCATCGGAGACAACCCGACAGATTTTCGCATCTACAAGACGGAAAATGGCGGGGCTACGTGGACCATACAGTTTGAGAACCAAAATCCCAACGCCTTCTATGATGGTTTTGCGTTTTGGACCCCGCGACGCGGAATCGCCCACAGCGACTCGATAAATGGAGTATTCCCAGACCTGCGCACCATCGATGGGACAACCTGGCAGGATATCAGTAACAACATGCCGCCAGCGTTACCCGGAGAATTCTCCTTTGCCTCGAGCGGCACTTGCGTCACGACACAAGGTGGAAGAAACGCCTGGATTGCCACGGGCGGCGCGGCTATTGCGAGGGTTCTGGCCACCCGAGACGGCGGCGACACTTGGAACGCGTATAATACTCCGTTGATAAGCTCACCTAGCGCCGGCGCTTTCTCAGTCGCTTTTCGCGACCCGTTCGACGGCATTGTCGGCGGTGGTGATCTGGATCCAGGGGATCCCAATAATGCTCGCACCGCAACTTCAAGCGACGGCGGCCAAACGTGGGCTCTTACCAATCCTCCTCCAGTAACAGGGGCCATCTTCGGCCTGAGCTATGTGGGTCGTACTGGTGGTGGCGCCGGAGACAATCTCGGCCGTGCGGTCGTGATCACAGCCAACGACGGAGGTGCGGCTTGGACTCCCGATGAGGGAAATACCTGGTTTGCGTTGCCCGGGGTGACCGGCTTCTGGGCGGTAGCTTTTGCGAGTCCCAAAGCCGGCTGGCTCGTGGGCACCGACGGGCGCATTCTAAAGATCAGTTTCTAGCGGCCGTTTCGCCGTGGGGCGGCGAGGCCCTCCTACACTTAAATTAAGCAAGCGCCTCAATCCGGCCGACCAGATCTTTCTTGCTCGTCATACCGGTAACCTGATCGCGCACCTGCCCGTTTTTGAAAATTAACAACGTGGGAATTGCGCGAATGTTGAATTTAAAGGAGAGACTTTGGTTCTCGTCGACGTTCACTTTGCCAACTTTGACGGAACCGGCTTTTTCGCGGGCGATTTCTTCGATCAGCGGTGCGATCAATTTGCAAGGCCCACACCATTCCGCCCAGAAATCAACCAGGACGGGCTTGTCGCTGTTGTTTACTTCACGATCAAAGTTCGATTCATCAAGAGTGATGGCATTTTCCATCACGAAATATAATTCCAAATCTCAATGAGCAAAATGGCGGTTGACACCAAGACCAGTCCCCAGCAAAGCGCGGTGGGAATGCTTTCGATAACCGGCTGTGGCGCCGCTGCGGAAGCGATTGTTACTGGCGCCGTCGGCGGAGCAATTGGAGTCGCCGTCAAGGTAACGAGCGGCTGAGTTTTGGACATCTTCACCGGCGCCGGCTTCGGTGGATCGGGCAGGATAGTGATGCGGGCTGTTTCCTTGACCAGCGGGGTTGTCGCTGGCGCCGCTGCACGTACTGGGGCGGCGGCGGGAGCCGGGGCGGCTGCCGCGGTTCCCATGGGCCGAGGCACGGGCGTTTTGGCAGCGGGCGGCGGGAGTGGTGCAACAGCAGCTGGTGGTGGAGGAGGCGGAGCAAACGTTCGTGGTACCGGCACACTGGCGACCGGCGGTTTGGGCAACGGAACCTGGGATGCCGGCGGTCGGGGAATTGGGACGGTACCGGGTTTCGGCATTAGTGGTACTGATGTGGGCGGAGATTCCGACGTCGGCGGTCGTGCGGGCAGGTTGATCCGCACGGTATCGTCATTTTGCTGGGCGGCGGCGTCTCCAAGGCGAGGTGGAAGAGTAATTCGGACAGTTTCCTTTTTGGGTTCGTTGGCTTCGGCCATGGTCACATTGACGGGTGGAAAAATAATCTTGCCAAAAATCGGCTACGTTGTCACTGGGGAATTAACGGTGACACGGTAAAAGGTGGTGTCTCCATCGAGGTTCTTCCTACTTTTGTGCCTTTTCGTGTTTTTCGTGGGCGACCCTCTCTTGGAGTAATGAAGTATTGGAGTAGTGATATCCTCCGTTAGCCAGACTCCTGTCTTAATTGGTGGAATACTACGCTAACAAATCATAGCCGCGGCTGCCGCGAATCTGCCGCACGATGAACTCGCCGACCGGCGCCGGTTCGGAAAGCAATACGCGCGTGTCAACATCCGGTGCGTCGGCTTCAGTTCGGGCGACGACGGGCTGATCAACTAACAACTTCAGTTCAGTCCCAATCTTAGCGGCGGCGATTTCACGCGCGATTTTCTGCTGCAATGTCATGGCACGACGATGGCGTTCGTTTTTCACCTTGGCCGGAACTTGTCCATGCATTTTCGCGGCGCGCGATCCTTCCTCTCGCGAGTATTTGAAAATCCCGAGCCGCTCGAATCGCGTTCGGTCGAGAAAATCCAGCAGCGTTTCAAATTCGGCTTCGGTTTCGCCCGGGAAACCGACGATGAACGTGGTACGCAAGGCCACGCCAGGAATTCCGGCACGCAACTTCGCGATCAACCCTTCGATATGCGCCCGGCTGGTTTCACGCCGCATTCGGCGAAGCATCGATTCGTCGATGTGTTGCAATGGGATGTCGATGTACCGCGCCACGTGCCGGCATTCCGCGATGGTTGCGATCAGCTCGTCGCTCCAGTGGGCGGGATGGGTATAAAGGAGTCGGACCCAAAAGTCGCCCTCGATTTTTTCGATCTCGCGCAAGAGCCCGGCAAGCGTGAGCCCGCGAGTGGAATCGACCGGCTGACGTGGTCCGGCTTTCTCCTCCCACAAATCCATTCCGTAGTAGGTGGTATCCTGGCTGATTAGATTAATTTCGCGCACGCCCTCTGCCACCAGCGCGCAAATCTCGGTCAGAACTGATTCCGGCATGCGGCTGCGATGGCGTCCGCGCATTTTCGGGATAACACAGAAACTGCAGGGATGATTGCAGCCCTCGGCGATCTTTAAGTAGGCGGAGTGCGGCGGAGTTAAACGAAAGCGCGGCGTGTCGTAATCGGGAATGTAGGTGGGGCGGGGGGTGACGAAATTGAGAGTAGAAACATCGAACGCCGAAGTCGGAGTCGGACTGGCGGATTCTGCATTCGATGTTCGATGTTTGATGTTCGGTGTTCGGTGTTTCTGCAGAACCCGCTCTACAATCGTCCCGAACTCCCGAACTTGATCGAGGCCAACAAAGGCGTCCACCTCCGGTAACTGCTCCCGCAGGTCGTCGGAAAACCGCTGCGACATGCAGCCGCTCACAATCAATCTTTGGTTCGCGCGTTTGTGCAGCGCGCGTTGTTGATGTGCTTCCAAAATGGCATCGATCGATTCTTCCTTGGCTGAATCGATAAAGGCGCAGGTATTGATCACGAGCACATCTGCATCTTCGGCGCTCGAAGTGATTTGCATGCCGCGCTCGAGCACGCTCCCAAGCATGATTTCGGCGTCGACCAGATTTTTGGCGCAGCCGAGGCTGATCATGCCGACCTTAGGCCGGTGTAGGGGCGGCCGTGCTGGCCGCTCGGATTTTGCTTCTGCGGCCGACACGGCCGCCCCTACAGCGACGTTAGGTTTCACTGCGCGGTAATTCGCAAATCAGTGTCGCTGTTGGAGACGATCTTGCCGTTCTTACGGATCTGAACGGCGTCGCGATCGAGAACGGTTACGCTGAAGCGGTGACCGCGAAATTCCACCGTGCCGTCCGAAGGCGAGACCCAGCGTTCAAATGCAGGCTTACTGGGGTCATCATCGATTGTCACCCGCACATAAGTTTTCTTTAGTGGTTTGATGTCGACGAGGTTCGGAGCGTTCGCCTTCGTCGCTGCATTTTCAGCCTGGGCAGCGGCGACTTCCTCGGGGCGCGCGGGTTCGGCGCGGCGAACTTCAGGCTCGACCGCGCGTGCAACCGGGATGACCGGCGTTGCGACCGCGATAGCCGTTGGCACAGGTGTCGCAACCGGAATGGTCTGCGTGGCTGTTGCTGCTGCGACCTGGGCGGACGCTGCCGGCGACTCCACTGGTTCGGCGCGAGGAGCGACGATCCTCGAAACCGGAGCGGTCGGACCGGGAGTAGCGGTAGCAGTTGCTTCGGCCGGCCGCGGAGAGATGCGCTGCAGATTCGAGATAAAGCGAAGGAACCAAAAACCGGCGACCAGAATTGCCAGCCCGAGCAAAAACGGGACAAGCGAAGGCCGAGCATTTTCATTCCGGCGAGTCACCTGCGTGCGCGGCGCCTTCGGTGCAGGTGCATCCTGCAAGTAAGAATAGCCATCGACCGTGATGTGCGCGGAAGTTTCAAACGCATCCAGATAGGGCGACACGTCGACGTCGAGAAATTTGCCGTAAATTTGGAGGAAGCCTTTGGCGTAAGCGAGACTGGGGAAGTTCGAGAAATCGTCGGCTTCGATCTCGGCCAGGCGCGACTGTCTAATTCTCGTTAGCCTGGCGGCTTCTTCGAGCGAAAGATTGCGCGTTTTGCGCGCTTCCTGAAATTTTCTGCCGAGTCCTTCGATGGACATTTTGTCTCTCTTGCCGACTACACCGCGGCGTCGAGATCGACGAGAATCTCGCGTGGCTTCGCGCCTTCGCCGGGACCTAAAATACCGCGCTGCTCGAGAATATCAACGATGCGCGCGGCCCTCGTATACCCAAGTCGCAACCGGCGCTGCAATAGGGAAGTTGAAGCGCGTTTCTCCTGACGAATGATCTCGAGACATTTCTCCACCAGTTCTTCGTCTTCCTCTGTAACATCTTCCTCCGCAGCGGCTCCCGACCGGAGCTTTTCCTGCATTCCGGTATCGAACGCCGGTGCACCTTGTCCGGACACGAACTCTACCAGTTCGCGGATCTCCTCGTCTGTCACCAGCACACCTTGGGCGCGAATCAGCCGTGATGTACTTGGCGGGAGATAGAGCATGTCCCCCTGTCCGAGCAATCGGTCGGCGCCATTTTCATCAAGAATCACGCGGCTATCGATCTTGCTCGCGACCTGGAAAGCGATCCGGCTTGGGACGTTCGCCTTGATCACCCCGGTAATGACGTCGGCTCGCGGCGTCTGTGTGGCCAGAACAAGATGAATCCCAGCGGCGCGCGCAATCGCAGCCATTCGCGCGATCGCGTTCTCGACGTCAGCCGGCGCGGTCTGCATTAAATCCGCCAGTTCGTCGATAATGAGGACAATATACGGGAGCTTGTCGGGAATGATCAGTTCGTCCTCCCGCGGGACGCGGATCTCTGTAGCCGCGGTCGCTGACCGCAGACCGGCGTCAGCGACGCCGGCTACAGTGTCATCATCCAATTCCTTTTGCGTTTTCTTCGGCGGCCGGGCATTGAAGCTGGTGATGTTGCGAACTCCCACCCGCGCAAAAATCTTGTAGCGCCGATCGATCTCGTCGTTCAACCAACGCAACGCGATCAGCACCTTTTTCGGATCCGTCACCACCGGGAAAGCCAGGTGGGGCAATCTTTCGTAAATCTGCATCTCCACCACCTTGGGATCGATCATGATGAAGCGCAGTTCTTCAGGGGTGAAGCGAAAGAGAATACTGGAGATAAGGGCGTTGATGCAAACGCTCTTGCCACTGCCGGTTGTTCCCGCGATGAGCAGATGCGGCATCTGCGCTAAATCGGCAATGATAACATTGCCGTAAACGTCCTTCCCCAGTGCCAGCGGAATTTTGCAGCGCGTCTTGGCTTCTTCCCAATCAGCCGATTGCATCAGTTCACGCAATGTCACTTTGATCTTGCGTGTGTTAGCGATCTCAATTCCGACCGTGTCCTTGCCGGGTATTGGCGCCAGAATATTGATGCGCTCGGCCCGGGTAGCTCGCGCCAGATCGCGCTCGAGCGAGACGATTTTGTCCACCCGTACTCCCTTGGCCGGGTAGACTTCATAACGCGTGATCGTCGGTCCTTTGGTGATGTCGCCAGCGGCAACGGCGATGCCGAATTGCCCGAGCGTTTCAATTAAGACTTCCTGCACTTTTTCGAGTTCGGACAGGTCGGTTCCACCGCGGCCTTCGGGATCATGTTCGTCGAGCAGATCTATGCTCGGAAGCACGTAATGTTCGGCGTCGAATTTGCGCGCTTCCGCCATTTTGATTGGCGCTTTTACCTTCGACGGTTGCAATTCCGCGAGCGACGGCTTCTTTCGCGGCGGCAACGCCACCTCTCCTGGCAGCGCCGTGGTGTCAACAACTTTCGGTTTCGGGCGACCGACCAGTTCTTCCGGCGGCACTACCATTCGCTCTGGAACCGGTGCACCCTTTTTCTTCAGCTGCTTTTCAATTAACCGGCGTTGCTTTGCCAGCTCGCGCTCGCTAATTGCCAACTGACCCTTGATATCGGCGCGGCGCATTTCACGTCGCAATCTCCATTGGCGAAAACGAACCACGCCATTTCGAATGCCACCGACCGTTTCGCGGACAAGATGGATCGGGCGCAATCCGGTCATCAAAATGAGCGCGCTGAGATAGATTCCGGCGAGAAGAATCATCGAGCCGACGTCGCCCATCGCGCTGAGCAAGAGTTTTTTGCCAAAGAAATAGCCGATCGATCCGCCCGGGCCCTGGATGTTTAATTTCTTCCATTCGAAGAAATAGCGGGTCTGCAGTTGCAATAGACACGCGCCGGAAAGGAGGAACAGGACAATCCAGGGCAGACGTGTCAGGACGCGCAAACGCGGATAGAAAAGTTTCGCGGCGCCGAAGCCGAGCAGGACGGCGGCGAGAAAATAAGAGGCCGCGCCGATCAGTAAATAGAAAATGCTGGCGAAGATGGCGCCGAATGGACCGATGAAATTTTGTGCCGGCCGATTCGGCGGCGACAGATAACTCCACGGCACCCATGAAGGCAGATCACGCGGGCTATAGGAAATCAGCGCGAAGAAGAGCAGGGTGCCGGTGAGAAGCAGAATGATGGCGAAGACTTCATTCCACGCGCTGTTCTTTGCCGACCGAGCCACTTTGTCGGGATAGTAATCCCGCCCGCGCGCCTTTCAATTCAATACCCAACGATTGGACAGTTGAAGTGGTGACGCGTGGGGCAAAAAGACGGGTTTGGGATTCGGCCGCGTGCGAGTATTGCTAAAGCGCACAACGGTCAATTCGACGTCTCCGGGAAATCCGGATCACTTCCGCAATGGTATCCTGACAAACTCTGACAACTCTTCTCCGCTCCATTCTGAGATCGACTGGAAGAGCCGCGCGACCCGCTCAGTTTGTTGGCCCGCATTTTGCATCAACGCGCGCGAAAGCCAGTCCTTGGCGAAACTCCAATCATCCACGATCGTTTGTTCCGGAACATTTAGGAGCTCCGCGATTTCTCGCGTGTCCATTCCGCCGAAGAACTTCATCTCTACGACTGCGCTTGCCCGCGGGTAAGTGAGTCCGAATCGTTCCAATGCCTCATCCAGCGCGACGAGGTCGGGTGCGCCTTCCTGATGTATTCCGCGCGTTTCGTGCAGGAAAACCTTTTCTCCCCGACCGCTGCGTTTTTGCCTATTGTGATCACGGGCGTGTTGCACCAGGATGCGGCGCATCAAGGTCGCTGCGACGGCGCAGAATTGAGCGCGGTTCTTCGAAGTGAC
>JBKPMO010000114.1:0-44144 GCA_046732175.1 Verrucomicrobiota bacterium | reverse complement strand
CAATTGCTGCGGGATTCGCTTCGCGGACAAAAACGAAATCCAAGGAGATACCAAAGGAGGAGTGATTATGTGGAAAAAAAACGCTACGCTCATCGGCCTCTTCGCCCTTACGGTGGTCGGCCTCGGGAATTTATGCATTCTGCTTTTCGCCAAGGAAGAACCAAAAGAAAGGACAATTATGAATGATCCACGACGCGATATGATAACGGCGCTGGAAGCCACAGGTCCTCACCCTTCGCTTGGAGATCAAAGGCGCGTCTTTGACCGGTTCGTCGGCACTTGGGATTGTGATTACGCGAACTTCAAGGAGGACGGCACAACCGAACGCGCACATGGCGAAGTTATTTTTGGTTGGGTCCTCGACGGCCGTGCTGTTCAAGACATCTGGACCTGGATCAACGAAAACAGCAACGGCCAGCGTGAGCTCGGCACAACAGTGCGATTCTTTGACCCAAAAGCCGGGAAATGGCGAATTGTATGGGTGGATCCGACCTCTTATGCGATCAAGACGTTGGCCGGCGGCGCCCTCGATGATCGCATTGTGCTGGAGGGCACGGCAGACGACGATTCGCGGCTTCGATGGTCGTTTAACGAAATCCGCGATGATTCTTTCATCTGGCGCGGCGAAAAGTCGCGCGACGAAGGCAGAACGTGGCGGCTTGCCGCCGAGTATCATTTGAAGCGTAGAAGCACGGCCATGCCCCAAAAAGAAAAGCGTTAGCTCATGGGCTGTGCCGTGTTCATGTTCTTTCAATCTTAGGCGGCTCAAAAACGTCTGGATTGGCTGGCGGCTCGAGGTCATGCCTGCCGAACGCCGGCACCGGGAATTCGCTCGGTTGATCCGGACGCAAATGTTCCGCTTTGTTCGAGCCGCTTAGTTTTTGTTCGTCGATCTTCCGCTGCAATTCCATGAACGCATGCAACAAAGCTTCCGGCCGCGGAGGGCAACCGGGAATGTAAACATCGACTGGAATGTAACGGTCGATCCCTTTGAGGACGTTGTAGCCTTGTTTGAAGGGGCCGCCGGAAATCGCGCACGCGCCCATGGCGATGACGTACTTCGGGTCCGGCATCTGGTTGTAGAGCCGCACAATTTGTGGCGCCATCTTCTTCGTCACTGTGCCGGCGACGATCATCAAATCAGCCTGGCGCGGTGATGGTCGGAAAATTTCACCCCCGAATCGCGCGATGTCGTAACGCGACGCCGCTGTCGCAATCATTTCGATCGCGCAACAGGCCAGCCCGAATTGCAGTGGCCAGATCGAATTCTTGCGCCCCCAATTATAGAGATCCTGCATCGAGGTCACCCAGATACCCTGGCGCTGCAATTCGCTGCGCAATCCTTCGTCGATTTGTTCAGTCATGTTGGCGAGTTAGAAAAGTTACTTGGTTACAAGAATTACAAGGTTACAAGGGCTGAACGGTCTGCCCTCGTAAAGACGTAACCTTTGTAGCGTTGCTGCCATTGTAACAATGTAACCCTTTTAACCTTTTTAACCACCGCGCGCTTCAGCGCTAGCGTGCCCAATTTAAGCAACCCTTGCCCCATGCCCAAACGAGTCCTTCCAGAAGCAGTAAGAGAAAAATCAGGATCGCGATGAACGCGCCGACTGGCAGCCCGGTGAATGCCACGGCAAACGGCACCAAAAAAATCGCTTCTACATCGAAGATCAAAAAGATGATCGCGTAAAGATAATATTGCGATCGAAACTGAATCTGCGCGTCGCCGAGCGATTCCACGCCGCATTCGTAAGTGGCGTTCTTTTCCACGCCCGGCTTGGGCGGTTGAAAGAATCGCCGCCACAACCAGGCCAGCCCAAGCGGAATAATGGGGAACACAAACGCTACGCCGACAAAGATGATTATAAACAAATACGGAGTCGGACTCATTGCCGCGAAAAGTCAGTCACAGATGAACACAGATTTACACGGATTAACCGGTTAACCTTACAATGCTTTGATCCGTGTTTCATCTGTGTTAATTCGTGGCCCGTAATCGAGCTGACATGCGTAGAAATCTTATTGTTTTTTCTTTTTTTGGTGTCTTTCGTGTGCTTAGTGGCACATCTTTTCTTCAGCGAGCTTGAGCCAGTCGATCGATCAAATTTTCATTAGCGCGAAGCAATGGATCCTGTCGTTGCTTTCAGGCACGCCCGATTGGGTAACAACCATCGCGTCGATCCTTCTTAACATCAGTGCGTTGCTCGGAGTTTTTCTTACCATCTTTGCCCTCATCTCTGTCCTGGAGCGGAAAATTTTGGGCCGCATGCAAAACCGTTATGGGCCGAATCGCGTTGGCCCGTTCGGGCTTTTTCAACCAGTCGCCGATGGGATCAAGATGTTGATCAAGGAAGATGTCGTGCCGGCGCGGGCCGACAAGGTGGTGCATTTTCTCGCGCCCATCCTCGTGGCCGCCACTGCCATCCTAACGCTTGGCGTCATTCCATATGGTCGAAACATGACGCCGTTCGCGATCGACGGCGGCATCCTCTTTTTCTTCGCCGTCGGTTCAACCACTGAGCTGGCCGTCTTCATGGCGGGCTGGGGCAGCAACAACAAATTTTCCATGCTGGGCGCAATGCGCGCCATCGCGCAAATGGTAAGCTACGAATTGCCGCTCATCCTCACCACCCTTCCCGTGGTCATGGTCAGCGGTGCCCTTTCGCCTGATGCCATTGTCGCCGCGCAGGATCGTTATTCATTCGGAATTGTACCGCATTGGTTTGTTACTACGCCCTGGGGCGCGGCTGCGTTCATTCTGTTTTTCGTCTCGGGTTTGGTCGAATCCAACCGCACCCCGTTCGATGTCCCGGAAGGCGAGTCCGAAATCGTTGCCGGTCACATGACGGAATATTCTGGTTTCAAATACGCCACTTTTTTTCTGGCGGAGTATTTCGGAATGTTCGCGATTAGTGGTCTCGCCGTGACTCTGTTCCTCGGCGGCTGGCTCGCACCGATCGCCGTGCTCGAATTCATTCCATCGTACGTTTGGTTTTTTCTCAAATTGAGTGCGCTGCTTTTTGTTTACATCTGGATCCGCGGGACGCTGCCGCGTACGCGCGTCGATCAAATCATGAACTTTGCCTGGAAATTCATGCTGCCGATGGCCTTCACCTGCATTGTTGCCGCTGCCGTCTGGCATTATCAGGGGCGCGGCCTCGCTGGCTGGCTGTGGTCGCTTGCCGTCGTCGCTATTATCTACCTGGCGCTTTCGCGCCTGCTTGAGACCAAAAAGAAGTTTGCCCCCCGCACCTATCGTTTCGCTGAATGAGTAGCGTCGCCTTTCTCGTCATTGGGGTAATTGTTCTTGCCGGCGCGCTCGCCGCCGCAACTCTCCCCAGACTGATCCATGCCGCGCTTAGTCTGGTCATCGTCTTTGTCGGTATAGCGGCGTACTTTTTCTTGCTAGGCGCCGAGTTCGTCGGCCTGGTCCAGATTTTTGTTTATATCGGCGCAGTCGCGGTCCTGATCGTTTTCACCATTCTACTGACGCGTCGCGATGTTGTTGGCGACCGTGGCATTAATTGGGGTGGGGTCATCGTAGCCCTCGCTGTCTTCAGCGGATTAATCTGGACAATCCTAAACACCACATCGCTTGGAATTCCAGCCGCGCCGATTGATCCGCTTACGGTGAAACAAATCGGCGAAGGATTGATGACTAATTTCGTCTGGCCGCTGCAATGCGTCGGCCTTGTCCTCACCGTCGCGCTCATCGGAGCGCTTATTCTGGTGATGGAGGAGAAAGGAGAACGTTAGGTTAAATGCGTTACAACGTTAAAACGGAACAGACGATCGACTCTCGCCCATTTAACAATTTAACAATTTTAACGTTTTAACGACGGCCATGACCCCGACTCTCCAACTCTTTCTTATCATCTCGAGCGCGCTGTTCTGCATCGGCTTGCTCGCCGCGCTCAGCCGGCGCCACGCCATATTCATTTTAATCGGAATCGAGCTCATGCTCGCGGCCGCGAACCTCAACTTCATCGCCTTCTGGCGCTTCGGCTCGCAGCAACAACCACCGGTTGGAGTACTGGTCGCGATCTTTTCCATCGCCATCGCCGCGGCGGAGGCCGCGGTTGGTCTCGCCCTAGTCATAGCCATCTATCGCCACTATCGCAGCACCAATGTCGATCAACTAAATCAGCTCAAAGGCTAATGAGGAAGAGGAAGGAAACGCTTAACGTCCAGCGTCCAACGTCCAACATTCAACTAAGGGCACACGCTGCAGTTGTGATTCTGGCTGTAGCTCGGCAGGGAACCCTCGCGTCGCCTTTGTTTTCATCTGACTTGAGCGTTGGGCGTTGGGCGTTGGGCGTTGGGCATTTAACGCCTGCTTCTTCCTGAGGTGTCATGAGCTGGATGGTGACAAATATCTGGTTGATTCCGGCAACGCCGCTGGTGTTGTCCCTGTTGATTCTAAGCTTCCCCAATTCGCGTCGAGCCGCCGCAGCTGGGCTTGCAATCACTGGTCAGATCGCTGCCTTGGCGATGTCCATCCTCGCGTTTCTGCCGACGCTTCACGCCCATGGCTTCCGATCAGTCCACAATTTCAGCTGGTTCACCTTCGGTGACCAGGCACTTCGCCTCGGCTGGGTGCTCGATCCACTCGCTGCCGCCATGCTGATCATGATCACGCTGGTCGGGCTTTGCATTTTTGTTTTCAGCATCGGCTACATGGCGGACGACAAAAACTTCACTCGCTTCTTTGCTTATCTTTCTTTCTTTTCCGGTGCAATGCTTGGAGTGGTTATCGCAAACAGCCTGCTCCTACTTTTCGTTAGCTGGGAACTGGTTGGACTTGCCTCCTATTTGCTGATCGGGTTCTGGATCGAACGTCCGAGCGCCGCCGCCGCCGCCAAGAAAGCCTTTATTACTACGCGCATTGGCGATCTCGGATTCTTTCTCGGAATGCTCTGGCTGTATCACGCCAGCGGCACTCTTCTCTTTTATGACAACGATAACGGAGCGCTGGAGCCAAATGGGCTTCTGAAAATTGGGTCGAGCGTCACGTTCGTCGCCCTCCTGATTTTTTGTGGCGCTGTCGGTAAATCCGGCCAGTTCCCACTCCACGTCTGGCTGCCTGATGCGATGGAAGGACCGACGCCGGTGAGCGCGTTGATCCATGCGGCCACAATGGTGGCGGCAGGTGTGTTCCTTGTCGCGCGCGTTTATCCCTTATTCTCGTTAGGTGCAGTAAACGGGGTAACGCCATCACTCACGGTGGTCGTATCGATCGGTGTCGTGACCGCGTTGATAGCTTCGCTCATCGCCTTGGCGCAGTTCGATATCAAACGCATTCTTGCTTATTCCACCGTCTCGCAACTCGGATTGATGATGGTCTCGCTCGGAGTGGGCGGCGTTGCGGCCGGCATTATGCATCTGATCGCGCATGGCTTTTTCAAAGCGCTGCTCTTCCTTGGCGCCGGCTCCATAATTCACGGCCTTCATCACGAACAGGACATTCGCAAAATGGGTGGCCTGCGCTGGATCATGCCGGTGACATTTCTTACCTACACCATCGGCATGATGAATCTGAGCGGAGTACCATTCTTCTTTGCCGGTGGCTGGACCAAAGAAGAAATTCTGCACCGCACCGCGGAGTGGCCGCTCTCCCGTCTGCCGCATTACCTGATGCTCGCCGGCGTCATCCTCACCGCGCTCTATATGACGCGGCAAATGATTTACGTCTTCTTTGGCCGCAAGCATGCGACTTCAGATCCGCACGAAAGTCCGCGAGTAATGACAATGCCGTTAATTATTCTTGCGGCGTGCTCGATTATTTTGGCGATCTTTCTTACGCCGGCCTGGCCTTGGCTGCACGCCTATCTCAACGGCGAACCAGCCCGTCTTGATCTCGGCGCTCTGATTCAGCCGATGCTTTTTCTGTCGCTCGTTCTGGTCGCCGCTGGCATTGGGCTTGGCTGGTTGCTGTATCGTAAGGCCGACGAAACGGATCCCTTGGCGCGCGCTCAACCCGGCCTCTTCCGATTTCTCTCCCACAAAATGTGGATCGACGAATTCTACGAACACACCTTCATCGCTTTCAGTCGAGTAGTAGCGCGTCTGTCCGATTTTCTGGACCGATATTTCTGGGACGGTCTGGTCAACCTGTTCTCCGGAATAGGTCAGGCATTTGCCGTGTTGAGCAAAGGTTTTGACGACCACGCCATCAATGCCCGGGTTGATGATACTACAACTGGCGCGCGTCGATTCGGTCGTTTGATCGCAGCGGGCCATTCTGGTCAAATCCGGACGTATCTCGGCGCGATCGCGATTGGAATGCTTCTCCTGCTCGTCCTTTACGCATGGCTGGTTTGATCACTACTTTAATAGTAACTCCGCTTGTCGGGGCGCTTCTGGTTAGCGCGACGCGTAATTACGCACGCGCTCTCGCTCTGGTCTTCAACCTGATTACTGCAACCTGCGCGTTTGTAATCTGGCGAAACTTCGATCCCAGTTTGCCTGGCCTTCAGTTGGTAGAACGTCATAGCTGGCTGCCGGCAATTGGCGCCGAGTACCTCTTCGGCATTGACGGTCTGAGCCTGCTTCTAGTTGTCTTGACCTCGTTAGTCTTTCCGTTTGCCTTGCTGGCGGCAAAAATGGACCGCGGCTTCTGCGCGCTGATGTTAATTACACAGGCTGCGCTTTACGGCACATTCACGGCGCAGAATTTCGTTCTCTGGTTTCTCTTCTATGAGATGAGCCTGGTTCCGGCGTTTCTCTTGATAAAAATCTGGGGAGGCGGAAAGCGCGATCGGGCCGCCACCAAATTCTTTCTTTACACTTTTCTCGGCAGCGTCGCCATGTTGCTCGCATTTCTCGGAATTTATTTTATCAACGGCACCTTCGATTTCGCCAGCCTTGCCCAGCTTGGAAAGGCTCGGGATGTGTTGCCGGGCAATCTCACTTGGGTCGCCTTCGCGGGAATCTTTCTTGGACTCGCGGTCAAGGTTCCGCTCTTCCCATTTCACACCTGGTTGCCCGACGCTTACGAAGCGGCTCCCACCGGTGTATCAATGGTGTTGACCGGCGCGCTATCCAAGATGGGGGTCTATGGTTTTATCCGCCTCCTCCTGCCACTTTTCCCTAACGAGATCACGACATTGGGACCATGGCTTTTGACGCTGACGGTTTGTTCCATCGTGATTCCTCCTCTGGTGGCTTGGGCGCAAGCCGACCTGAAACGAATGGTTGCCTACTTGTCGATCAATCACCTCGGTTACTGCATGCTCGGACTGTTTGCCGCAACTGTGCCGGCGGTTCGGCCTTTGGAAGAAATGCATGCGGCCTTGAGCGGCGTTTTCATACAAATATTCAATCACGGCATCACTGCCGCGGCACTCTTCTATTTTGTCGGATTACTTGAACAACGTCGCGGTTCGCGCGGAATCGACGATTTTGGCGGCCTGATGCAGTGCAGCCCGCTCCTTTGCGGTTGGATGAGCGTGGTCATGTTTTCGTCGCTCGGATTACCGGGGCTCAACGGATTTATCGGTGAGTTCCTTATCTTCAAGGGTTCTTTCGCCGTTGTTGCCGGTTATACCGCGACAGCTGTAATCGGTCTGCTCTTCACCGCCATTGTTTTTATGCGCACAATGCAATCCCTCTTCAGCGGTCCACTTGTTGAGACCGCGGCGAACTTCCCGGATCTCAGAGCTAAAGAAAAGTGGACAATCATTCCAATCGCGCTCCTCATGTTCGCCATCGGTATTGCGCCACAAGCTCTGTTCAACATTTTCAACACCACTGTCGTCCAACTGGCACGGTTGCTTGCTTGATGATTCGGCAATGAACAAAGCGATCATCCCCATCCAACAAATTGCGAAGTCGATTTATTTGCTTCGAGGCCAGAGAGTGATTCTCGATTTTGAACTGGCGCGACTCTACAGCGTAACTACGGGAAACCTGAATAAGGCGGTCAATCGCAATCGGGAGCGATTCCCAACTGATTTTATGTTCCAGGTCACCGCCGCAGAGGCGGACCGTTTGATATTCCAATTTGGAAGATCAAAAGGACGAGGCGGTCGACGGCACCGGCCCTATGCATTTACTGAAGAGGGCGTGGCGATGTTGTCCAGCGTGTTGAGAAGCGAACGCGCGGTGAGAGTCAATGTCGCAATTATGCGCGCTTTCGTAAAACTGCGTGAAATTCTTGAGACAAATCGCGACTTGGCGCAAAAATTTGCCGAGCTGGAGAGACGAGTTGGCAAACATGACAAAGAAATCTCCGCAATCATTGACGCCATTCGGCAACTGATGGTGCCGCCGGAAAAGCCGAAGCGCGAAATTGGATTTCATGTTCGGGAGCAAGCGGCGCGTTACCGGACCCACAAAACCCGCAATTCGCGTTCTCCAGTTCCGTTGTAAGCCTTGTAACGCTTTTAACTTTTTTACCGCGCCCTTGACCATCGCCTGGACCATTTACATTACATTCGCTGGGGCAATCGCCGTACTGCTTTTGCCACGCACGTTTTCGCGCTGGATCGCGCTCCTCACTGCGGGGACGGCTTTCGCAATTAGCTTGTCCGCGCTTTTCAATCGCGACCTCGATCTCGCACATTTCACCACCATCGTGGAGGTCCCGTGGGTGCCTGCCCTCGGCATGAACTACCATCTTGCGGTCGATGGCATCAGTCTGACTCTCGTTCTGGTCACATCAATAACGGCAGTCAGCTCAGTCCTCTTTTCCTGGGACGTCACCGAACGGCCGAATGAATTCTTCTTTTGGCTCCTGCTCGTGGTGGGCGGTTCCTTCGGCGTTTTTTTGAGCGCCGATCTTTTTCTGCTCTTCGTCTTCTATGAATTGGTCATCGTCCCGAAGTACTTCCTGATCGCGATCTGGGGATCGACCAACAAGGAGTACGGTGCAATGAAGTTGACGCTGTACTCGTTCTTCGGCGGCGCGCTCGTTTTCATTGGAATTATCGCCGCCTATATGACCGGCGGTTCACTAGACTTGAATCAGCTCGCGCAATTTCAATTTAATCCGCAACTGCAACGCTGGGCCTTCCCAATTTTATTCCTCGGCTTCACCGTTCTTGCCGGCATCTGGCCATTGCACACTTGGGCGCCGACCGGTCACGTCGCAGCGCCCACCGCCGGTTCAATGTTGCTCGCCGGAATCGTGATGAAGCTGGGCGCTTACGGCGGCCTGCGCGTGGCGATGAATCTTTTCCCGCAAGGCTTCGAACTGTGGCGTACGTGGATCGCAATTTTGGCTGTGATCGGAATTGTCTACGCGGCAGCGGTCGCACTCCGCCAACGCGACCTGAAATTCGTCATTGGTTACTCGAGCGTGAGTCACATGGGTTTCGTGCTTCTCGGCCTCGCCACCGCAAACGTTCTCGGCGTGTCGGGCGCGGTCCTGCAAATGTTTTCCCACGGCGTGATCGGCGCGCTCCTCTTCGGCGTAGCCGGTCGAATGATTTATCGGCGGACGCACACGCGTGACCTCGACGAGCTGTCGCTAATGGAATTGAATCGCACTCTTCCGTTCGCGGCGTTTGTCTTTGTGGTTGCTTCCGCTGCATCGATGGGCATTCCCGGGTTTAGCGGATTTGCCGCCGAGATCACTATTTTGATTGGGGTGTGGAAGACGTATCCGCTCGCGGTGTGGATCACCGGCGCCGGCATGGTGCTGGTCGCGGCGTTTACTTTGCGCGCACTCAAGAAGAGTTGTTTTGGTGACGGCGCGGTAAATGTCCATCTGCAACAAGGCCGCGTAGCGCTCGATGCGGATTGGAACGAACACGGACGCATTACACTGGCCGAAAAACTGGGCGCCGGGCTATTAATTTTTACGACTATTGCAGTAGGAGTTTATCCGAAGCTACTACTCGATCGTATTCAACCGGCAGTGGACGCTATGCGATTCCTGAAAACAGGAGGCTAAAAAACTCTTACTTTTTAACGTTGTAACGATCTCAATGTCCTACCTCCAACTACTCAAGCTCGCGTCGCCCGAAGCGATTGTTACGTTGACGGCTTTGATTGTTCTCGCGATTGGAGTAGCGACTGGGCGAAGAACTCTAGTGATAGGCGTGGCGCCTGCAAAACCGCAGCAAAATGTGGCCGGCACAGCCGCCTCTACAGTGACTTGCACCTTGGTCGGGTCGGTCGGACTGATTGTCGCCATCGCGGCCATTGTGATGCTTCCACCGAACGCTGACCTCTTTCGCGGCATGCTGGTGATCTCCCCTCTGAACTCGCTCTTCCAGATCGTCTGTTTGGTTCTTGCCTGCTTCACCATTTTAATCGCATCGCGCGAGACACTGAATTATGGCGAGTACATTGCGATCATTTTGCTCGCGACCATCGGTCTGCTACTTCTCGTTAGCAGTGAAGAATTACTTATGATTTTCATTGGGCTCGAACTTACGGGGTTGTCGCTTTATCTCATGACCGCGTTCGACAAAACCGACATCCGGTCTGCCGAAGCTGGGCTGAAATATTTTCTCTTTGGCAGTACCGCCAGTGCTTTTACGCTTTTTGGACTGAGCCTCGTTTACGGAGTGGCGAGTAGCACCAGTCTTACGGCCATTGCGGACAGGCTTAACACGGAGGCTCTGTCCCCGCTGCTTTTTGCCGGCCTCGCTATGACCTTGGTTGGTTTTGCCTTCAAAATTGCAGCGGCGCCTTTCCATCTCTGGGCGCCGGATACCTATCAGGGCGCGCCGGTTTCCAGCGCCGCTTTCATCGCTTCAGGATCGAAGGTCGCGTCGTTCTTGGTGCTCGGGAAAATTATGCTGGTTGGATTCAGTCCGATTCAGGGCAGCGCGGATTGGCATGCGATGGTGGCTGGCTGGTCGCCGGTATTAGCGGCGTTGGCGGCATTGTCGATTCTTATCGGCAATCTGGTTGCACTGGTGCAAAGCAATCTGCGCCGGTTACTCGCCTATTCCGCTGTCGCGCATGCCGGTTACACGTTGCTTGGGCTAGTCGCAGGTGGACGGGAAGGATTTAGCGCTACCCTGTTCTATACCACAATATACGCGTTCACCTTGCTGGGCGCTTTCGGTGTAGTCGCGCTGGTACGACGCGAGACCGGCGGCGACGATTTACAAAACTTTGCGGGGTTATCTGCGCGATCACCATTGCTCGCTGGCTGCATGGCGGTTTTCCTGTTGTCGTTGGCGGGACTTCCGCCGCTGGCCGGATTCTTCGGAAAGTTCTACCTCTTTAGCGTCGCATTCGGTGCCGGTGCAAATCACGGCCTGCTCTGGCTCGTTGTCGTCGCGCTGTTCGGTAGTCTGATCTCGCTTTATTATTACCTCATCGTTTTGAAGTTGATCTTCCAAACCCAAAACGTCGCAAAGTTCGACACCTCGCCGATCGCACACAGTGCACTTCCCAGAGTGACAATCGCGCTCGCCGCCGCGGTCGTGCTATGCCTCGGAATCGCGCCGCAATTTCTGGTCGCGCGCATCCTCGCGGCATTGCCCTGAGTCGGTACGAGCACACTGGCTACAATCTTCTGGCTGGTCTTACTCAATGCCAACGGGCACATTCGTAACACCCCGGCGGCATCGCAGAATTGGTTGTTTTTCCAAAAAAATTGCGTGATCAATCGTGCAAAAGCACGGTATTAATCAAATTGTGCATCGGCACGACGAAGCGCAATACCTTTCACATGGCGTGAAACCCGGCAGTGTCAGTCATTTTATTGATCGCCATTACCGGCACTTCAACGCCGGTGTCCTCAAGGACGCCGCTGAGGCCTACATCGCTCATCTTGACCGGGGCGGAAAGATGATGATCACCCTCGCCGGCGCGATGAGCACGGCTGAACTCGGTGTGTCCCTGGCGGAAATGATTCGGCAGGACAAGGTCCACGCCATCACCTGCACCGGAGCGAATTTGGAAGAAGACCTTTTTAACCTTGTTGCGCGTTCTCAATACGAACGCATTCCCAATTACCGCGAGCTCACCCCGGAAGCGGAGGAAGAACTGCTTAGCCGCCATCTCAACCGCGTGACCGATACCTGTATCCCGGAGGAATACGCCATCCGCAAGATCGAGAAGATCGTCATCGAAGAATGGATCGGAGCTTCGAAGAGGAAAGAACGATTGTTCCCCCACCAGTTCCTCTACCGCATTTTGAAGGAATGTCGGCTCAAGAAATTCTACGAGATCGATCCGGCCGACAGTTGGATGATAGCCGCCGCGCACAAGGATCTGCCCATAATCGTGCCCGGTTGGGAAGATTCCACCTTGGGAAACATCTATGCCGCTCGCAATATCACCGGTGAACTGAGGGATGTGCACACCGTTCGTTCTGGCATCGAATATATGATCGAACTCGCCGATTGGTATCGGCGCGTCTCCAAGGATTCTTCGATCGGCTTTTTCCAGATCGGCGGTGGCATCGCGGGCGATTTCCCGATATGCGTCGTGCCGATGTTGAACCAGGACGTCAAAGGCGCCGATGTTCCGGAGTGGGGTTACTTTTGCCAGATCAGCGATTCCACCACCAGCTTCGGTTCCTATTCGGGCGCCGTCCCTAACGAAAAAATTACTTGGGGAAAACTGCGCGCCAACACCCCAAGATACATTATCGAATCCGACGCCACCATTGTGGCACCGCTCATTTTCGCAAAGGTCCTGGGCTGGTAGTTTCAATCATCCTAATGGCTCGAGACCTCAGACCCGTGCCTTGAGAGCAGACACGTGCCATTTTGCTTTCAGAGAGTTGCAAGCTACGACCTGGTCAGGCCTCTGAAAACGGATCAGACCGCAGAGACATCTCGAATCCTCGCTTCCCTATCGTAACATCATACGTGGGAACGAGTGACCTGTTAATCGCCGCCGCGAGACGTCTGCGCGATGATGTTGCCGAATTGAAATTCGCCGCGCCAGTCGCGCACGTTTACAATCCGCTTATCTACGCGTGGCCGGCGTATGAGAGTTACCTGCGGCGGTACGCCGACAGCCGCAAACGTCTGTTGTTCCTCGGAATGAATCCCGGTCCGTTTGGTATGGCCCAAACCGGTATCCCATTCGGGGAAGTCGCGGCGGTGCGCGATTGGCTCGGGATTCAAGCCACGATTGAACGTCCCCCTGACGAGCATCCCCAACGGCCGGTGATGGGATTCAATTGCACACGCACCGAAATCAGCGGCCAACGTTTGTGGGGATTGTTCGCGAAACGCTTTGGCTCTGCCGAAAAGTTCTTCGAAGAGCACTTTGTGGTGAATTATTGCCCGCTCGCCTTTGTCGAAACGAGCGGACGCAATCGAACTCCGGACAAACTGCCGCCAAGTGAGCGCACAGCACTGTTCGTTGCGTGCGATGAACATTTGCGAGAAATCGTTCGCCTCCTTGAACCGGAATGGATCATCGGTGTAGGTGATTTCGCCGCAAAACGGGCACGCGATGTCACCGCCAGTCCGGCATCGGACCCACCGCGCGTCGGCCAGATTTTGCATCCGAGTCCAGCCAGCCCTGCTTCCAACAACGATTGGGCCAGCATCGCCACCGCGCAGTTACGTGATCTCGGCCTTTGGAAATCGGCGTAATCCGCGGTTAAGAGCGTCGAGCTTGGGATTAATCGTCGGCGGTTTCGATGTGATAGCGAACTTCGATGTCCGGACCGCCGTCGGCTCGTTTGGGTCCCGCTGAACCGGGTTCGTCCACAAAGTCGGGTTTATACCAGGACGACCATTCGTGATACTTCTTTGGCATCGGATTCGCCGGGAGATGAATGTTGTAAAGACGGGCACCACCATTTGGAAACTTTACTGCCAGCAAACGCTGCGAGGTCCGATAGTAGAGCGGCACATAACCGCGGCGAGTCGCCGTCTCGTCCGGTTTTTCCAGGACCACATCAGCCGAGTTCCTATCAGTCGTTAGCTCGGCGGTAGCGTCGGCGAAAATCGCGATGTGCGCCGGTGCGCGTAGCTCGAGTCGGAGCAGCGGCTCCGGCCCATTCAAATTCAGGACATGCGGTTGCATCGAATACCAGACGCCAACGACACACGCCGCTGACACGATGATGACAGCGAAAGCTGCGATGGCGCCTACGAGCATCTTCACACCGCGCACACCGCGTCTCCGCAAAACCAACCAGACGGTGACGACAAATCCGAGCACGCCTGAGAGCAACCCGATCGCGATCGCGAAATATCCGGCTTCGCCTTCTCTCGCCGAGATATGCAGCGGACCCGCCGCTAACAAGCTGGCAAGAGCGGCTCCAAGGAAAGCGAACACGGCGAAACCGACCAGTCCGGCAACTGCTGCGACCAGGATCGCCGAAAACCGTAATTTGTTGGGAGGCTCAACCATGTGGGAAGGATAATAAGCAGTCCGCGCGAATGCGAACCGAGGAAAATCCGGCTTTCCCAGCGGGCCCGCTACAGCGCGCTACGTGCAAAATCCGCTGCGTCATCCGAGACCGCCCGGCTGAACTCGACTGGTTTAAGCAGTCAAGTTTTCGCGCGCCGCGGCGATGGCCTTAAATGTAACGATGTAAAGGTCTGACCCACCCGCTTTTTCGGCAGTTGATGCGCCGCTCGGGGCGCGCTCTAACAGGCGATGCCGGCTGCAAAAATTCGCCTAACGACAATTAGACATTCGCCACCGGCACAATCGCAGGCCAAGTTTATCGGTATGGAAACAGCTTTTCGCGTGATTCGGATTCTCACTCTTTTCACAGTTCTTTGCTCTAATGCCGCATTCGGGGCCAGTGAAAAGTCGATGATGAGAGCAGTGGTCGCACACGAGTATGGTGCCCCGGAGGTATTGAAGTTCGAAGAAGTCCTTCGGCCGGAGCCGAAGGACGATGAAGCGCTCGTCCGCGTAATCGCAAGCGGAGTCAATCCAGCCGACCCACTCACGCTAAGCGGGAAATACGCAAAGGAGTGGGGGACTCGTTTGCCCCTGATTCCGGGGTACGAGATTGCCGGCATTATCGAAAAGACAGGTGCGAAATTTACCAGTCTCAAGCCGAGCGACGCTGTTTACGGCTATCCAACGTTCGGTGGCGGCTGGGCCGAATACGTCACGGTCAAGGAATGGGAGGTCGCGCCAAAACCGAAATCACTCAGCTTTGCGGAAGCTGCGGCGGTGCCGATGGGTGCGTTAACCGCATGGCAAGCGCTCGTCAACGAAGCCCGGTTACGTGAGGGACAAACTATTCTGATTCATGGCGGTTCCGGTGGTGTTGGCACTTTCGCGATTCAAATCGCAAAAGTGCGCGGTGCTCGCGTGATCGCAACGGCGTCAACCGCAAACCAGGACCTCCTAAAACAACTCGACGCGGATGTGGCGATCGATTACACCAAACAGAAATTCGAGGAGATCGCGAAAGACGTCGATTGCGTGCTGGATCCGGTCGGCAAGGACACGCTTGCGCGCTCTTACGCGGTGTTGAAGAAAGGCGGCATCATTTTGGCGCTGGTGGCCCGGCCAGACCCGGAGGAGCTCAAGAAACACGAGATTCGCGCCGTCGGGATTTGGGCGAAACCGAACGCGAAAGACCTTTCCGAGATTGCCCAGCTAATCGATGCAGGAAAAATCAAACCAGTTGTCACGAAAGTTCTGCCGCTGAGTGAAGCGATCGCGGCCGAACAACAAGCCGAGACGCATCACACTCGCGGAAAAGTTGTGCTACGGATCGCCGATGAGCCGAAAGACTGAGAGGCTGTAGAGGCGGCCGTGTCGGCCGCAATCTGAGAAAGTGCTCTGATTACTTCGTGACCGATGTTACAAACGGCGGCGGAGTCATTCGTTCCACGCAGCTGACATCAAGATTCTTCGCGTCTCCTTTTTCCATGAACTCGATGATCAGCCGGTCAACACAGCCCGGATCGGTCAGACCGTCGACGCCGTGACCGGCCTGCGGAACAATTACATGCCGGCTGTTAGGTAGATAATGTGCGACCTCTTCGCCGCGCTGCGGCGGTGTCACGGGGTCCATGTTGCCCGAAAAAATGAGCACCGGAACATTCGACGAAACAGGATCACGAAAATTGTCTGATATCTTTGCGCGCGGCCACATCCCGCAGGCACGTGTTTGCTGAAAAACGCGATAATTGCCAAATGGATTGCCCGCGTTCACGCGCGCCGCTTCCTCCTGATCAATGAACGGAACGTCTTCCGCGCACGTCACGCAAAGATACGTCCCATCAGCAATGAAATCTGGAATCGATGGACCGATCGCTTCGCGCAAGAACGGGGCGAAATCACCGTGGGCCGCCTGATGAATGATGAGTGGAATGCGACTCGCCTGATCTCGCCCGTACATCCATGTCCGAATTTTCTCCGCAAAAACGCCCGCTTGAATTTCGACTGTAGCGCTCTTGTCCGGCGGCGAATATTCCACTCGCGCCGGTGCGCGTTCTAATTGCGCCAGCAGGTTTGTCCAATCATCGCGAATTTGCGGGAACGCCTGGTGACAATGTGCTTCCTGTTCGCATTGCTGCAACAACAAGTTCATCGCGCGCGCTGCCGCCTCCGCGTGATACATTGGCATTTTCAAATAGGTAGGCGCCACACCTATGAGCGTGACTGTTCGAACCCGGTCAGGATGTTGCCGCAGATAGACGAGGGCCGCGCGCGTGCCGTAAGATTGACCGAAAAGATTGATCAGATCGTAGCCGAGCCAGGCCCGCACATCATCCAGATCATCCATCGCAATGGAAGTGGTGTATTGCGTGAGATCGGCGCGCTTCTCCAGTGCCTGTCGAAGCTTCTGCACGTAATCCACCGGATACATTTCGCTGAGGTAATACTGCGGCGTTTTTTCCCTCGGCACCGACAGCGGGTTCGATTTCCCGGTACCGCGTTGATCGACCAGTACCACGTCGTGGCGACGCCGATATTCTTTCCCGGTTGTCGCGTAAAACGTCGCTGCGTCGGTCGATGCCTCGCCAGGTCCGCCGGCGAGATCGAATAATGGATCCGCCTTTGCTTTCTGGTCGAACGCTGGCAGCACAACCACGTTGAGATCAATCTTGCGACCCACCCGCGTCTCGCGATTTTCAAAAACGCTCAGCTTGCCGCAGAACAACTCTTCATCGATGCCCTCTAATCGGCATTGGTTGAGTTTGGCCAACCCGCCTGGAAGGCGCGCATGATGGCATGCCGCCAATAGCAAAAGCTCGCACCCGGCCGCAATGAGCGTGGCAGAACAAAAGCGACGTGGCCGCACAGGCTGATCTTATTTAGTTCGCGCGAAACCGCTATCTCGGTGCTGGCGTGAATAAAATATTGCTCGTCTTTCGTAGAGGCTCCATTTCCGCAAGCGCCAGTTTCGCCTCGAATTTTTCGCGACCGATCACGATCCAGGCATCATAACCAAAGTCGTTCTTGATCTGTTCAATGCGGGCCAGGTGATCTGGGTGAATGCCGGCAAGCAGTTCGATCAACATGCTCGGCCGATTGATGCGAATGGTTTCGCGTGCCCCCGCCAGCACCTCCATCTCCGACCCTTCCACGTCGACTTTAAGAAAACCGACATTTTCAAAACCGTAACTGTCGAGAGTGGCGAGCCGCACCTGTATTTCATCCACGCTATCGTGCGCATAGACATTGCCGAGATTGCCGATGATGTGTAGGGAGGATCCACTCGCCCGGCGCGGAACGTAAAGGGTGGCAACTCCCTCGTGATCGGAGAGCGCCACTTGATGCAGACGCGCTCTTCTTCCCAGTTTGGTCTGGGCGAACCTGGCCAAAACCGGATTGGGTTCAAAAGCTTCCACGGCGGCAGCGACGCTAGCCAACGCCCAGCTATAATAGCCGCGATTAGCGCCCACATCGATCGCGGTGCATCCAGGCGGAACGAGTTCGCGGAGCATTGCCAGTTCCGGCTCGACCCCGCGTACTTCTCGACTGAATTTGTGTGGGTAATACAGGTTTGCCGGCAGCAGGTTTTTAATGCGATCTGCGACCGAGAGCTTCATCGGGCGTTACTGCATGGTATGGCAGCGCGCGGGCACTTGGTCTTCCGCTCGTGAGCCGTCTCGCGCTACACTAGACGCTTGTCGGAAGCGCTTCTAGGTCATTTTTTCGGCGCCAGTGAGGCGACGATTTTTTCGAAGCGAGGGTCGCCGCGCAACGGATCCCAGTATGGCGTCAGCTTCAGCTGGCCATAGGTGATGGTGCCGTAACTGGGTATCCGCGTCGCGGTGGCTAGCTGATCGAGAGCCAGATCTTTCTCGCCGACCCATGCTGCGATGATGGCGAAATATTCAATCATGTGGGCGCCGTTAATCGAATCTTTTGCCACTGAAACAAGTTCGACGGCGCGCCGCCCCTCGCGCAATGCGTCTTCTTTTCGTCCGAGACCGGCATCGATTAAACCCAGAATGCAAAGTGCCGGGCCGTAATTCGGTTGCGCTTGCACGGCTTTCTCTTGTTCGTCACGCGCAGCAGAAAATGCGGCGCGTGCTCTCCCTTCATCCTTCGTCATCCGGGCAACGAGACCCTCACCGAACCTTCGGTAGAGATGAACGGCGTCATTACCAAAGAAGTTTTCCCCGAGTGCCGCCAGCGCGTTGGTAGCTGCATTGGCGTCACGCTCAGCCAGCGCGCAAGTGAGCCAACTGTCCGCCACACTCTGGACCCCAGCAGGATTTTTGGTGCGGATTTCATCGATCGTTTGATGCAAAGGCCGCGTGTCAGCTTTCCAATCCAGTTCGAGCAACGCTCGGGCCACTTTGGTCTCAACGTCATCAGGCTTTATCGACAACCCTCGGTCAAGCATAGCAGCCTGCTCCGGATAACGCCGGAGGTTGCTGTAGCTGAGCGCGATTTGTTGGAGGGTGAAGAAATTACGCGGATCCAACTCAAGCGCGCGCTCTAGATTCCGCAATCCTTCTTCGTGTTTGCCTTGCCGTCGCGCGATGTAGCCGGTCAACTCGAAAACGTGAGGATCATTCGGGAGTGTTCTCCTCGCGATGTCGAGCTCCGCGATCGCGCCATCATAGTCGAGATAACCGCGATAGAGATGTTCCGCGCGGGCGAGGTGCGCCTCTCCAGCGTCCGAGCGAAGGCGGAAAGCGGCTTCAACCGCGGCCTCGGCCGACGCCAGCCGCTCGGCAGTGTGCTCCCCGTAGATGAAATAGAGGTTGTCGTGGGCGTAGCCGAGCTGGCAGTAAGCAAGAAAAAAGGAGGGATCGCGCGCAATCGCCTGATTTAGCAGATCAACTGCTTGCAGCAGTTTCGGTTTTCCGACAGCGCTGAAGCTCGTCGAAAGAATCAGACTCTTCGCGCGGCTGTAGAGATCGAACGCGGTGACATCTGCCGTCGGAGGCTGCTCAATTGCATTCTTCTCATTGGGCGACAGTTTCGCCTGCAATTGATCCGCGATCGCTTTGGCGATCTCGCTCTGGATGGCGAAGACATCATCGACCGGCCGATCGTAATTGTCCGCCCACTCGTGCGCATCGGTGCGCGCATTGATTAGCTGCGCGTTCACTCGCACTTTGTTTCCGGCGCGCTGCACACTGCCTTCGAGCACATGAGTCACACCGAGTTGCTGAGCGATTTCACGAAGGTTACGCGCAACCCCGCTCTTGTACTGCATGACCGACGTGCGGCTGATCACCTTGAGGTCGGCAACTTTGGCCAGCGCAGTCAGGATTTGATCCTGCACGCCATCGGTAAAAAAGGCGTTGTCGGGATCGCGGCTCATATTCTCAAAAGGAAGGACCGCGATGCTCTTCTCTGGTGCCGCCGGCGAGCCCACAGGGGCGGGGGAAGGACCATGATCAGTGGAAGTCGCTGGTCCTTCAGCCGTCGTGGACGGAGCAGCGGTTGTCTTTCCCGCTCGAATCTGTTTCAGAATGGCCGGTGCGAAAACGATCGCGAGGACTGCAACGGTGAAGAGCATCAAGCCGACGATTAAAAGAGTGATAAAAACCGGCGACCGTTTTGGACGGCCTGACACCGGCATGCGCGGCGGCAATCGCTTTCCGTGTTTCAGTTTTGCAGGCGGCTCGGGATTGCCCACGACGTCGGCATAAAGGTTCACCACCGAAACGATGACGCCGTGTTTCACTTCGAAGTCGCCCAGCTCGTGGAGGTATGGCTGCCACCGGCGATATTGGGCAAGGTCGTCTCCCACGCGTTTGGAAAGAAGAATGTGCCCGGCATCGCCGCAATCCATCACCCGCTGGGCAATGTTAATGCCCGCACCGGCGATGTTCTCGCGCTGATTTGCATCGAGAACGTGATGGACCGGCCCACTGTGGATGCCCATTCGCACCGGCAAACTCGGTTGTGCCCGCAACGCCTGACTGATCTGCAACGCGCAATCGACCGGCTCTTCCACAGAGCCGGTGAAAACCAATGCCATGCCGTCGCCGGTAGGAAGAATAATGAGCTGACCTGCTGCTTCCGCTTCGCGCGCTGCTTCCGTGTTGCACACGAGTTGATTCAACTCCTGCAACGCTTCGGATTGCTCGTCGATCAATAGCTTGGAGTAACCGACGATGTCGATGAAAAGGACATGCGCGATCTCGAGGCGCAGCTTGGTCTTCTGCTCGTCAGCCATTAGTTCGTGACATTAAGCATTTCCGGCAAGCCTCTCTACCCTAATCTTCGCCTCGACATTCTGTAGCCGCGGGCCCGCTCCCGAAGGCTTTCGGAGTCGCTGATCGCGGGGCGGCGTCACCGACGCCGACTACAGCCCTCTCTTATTTTCGACGTGATGAATTCGACCGCCTTCGCTGGGACATCGGCCGCAGGGAACGCGACCTTGTGCCAACCGTGGTAGAAAATTAGGACGACTTCTTTCCCAGCCCAAATTCTATTGATTGCAGTCCACGGTAAAGTAGAGCTGCCGGCGGCAGTGTTCACCGCCATTCCGCTATCGTCGATTGATACTCTGACAATGTGATCAGTTGTTGATTCGAAAAAGCGTCGCCTGATTCTACGGCGATGCGCCACCGCAAGAAGAAAAAGCACGAACAGCATGATCGCGGCGCCGCCAGCGATGTAGGCGACCGGTCGAATTCTCGGATCCGCGGCCACGATCGCGAGCACAACCGGAAACAGAATGATCGCAATTGGTCCAACTGGACCACCACGGCGCCAGAGCAAATAGCGAAGGGCTTTGTTCCCGAGCTCAGGCGTGGCAGTGAATTCAAATTCGATACTCATTAAGTGGAACCGGTAGTGTTCGAACATCATCGTCAGTCGATGACGCTAGAAAAGCGCGAAATGGCCGGCTCACTATGTAAACGCAAGTCCGGCTCGGACTCGTGTTAACCTCGGCCGTGCCGCTCATTCTTTTTGCTCTTATCCTTTGTGTTCTGCTGGCTTTCGGCGGCGTGGTTTTGCTCTCGCTCGGTTTGCGTTACCGGGCCGGTACCGCGCGAAGGCGAGGCCGGCGCTGGGTCGCCACCATGAATGTGTGGATGACCATTTTCTCCGCCGTACTTTTTCTTTTCGTTGCTTTCCTCATGTCATTCTGGCTCGGGCCAACTCTTCGCTTTGCCCTCGGTGGTATGGCGATCGGAGCCGTTCTCGGCTTGCTCGGTTTGGCTTTAACCCGGTGGGAAGTTGAGCGAGAAGAACTTTTCTACACGCCGAGCCGCTGGCTTGCGCTTATTATTACTTTCGCGATCACAGCACGTTTCATTTACGGCTGGTGGCACGCCACCCATTTTAGAAACAGCATGGCCGTCGACCAACATTGGTTCATGACCGCTACTGCAACTCAGTTATCCATAGCAGTTGCTGGCGGATTGATCGGGTATTACTTCGTTTATGCCATCGGCGTGCGATTCCGCCTTGGTCGTCACGAACGACACCGCTCGTCATAATTGGAATCTATCTTGAGCGCCAAAGGCGCGGCGTCATCCCGAGATGTCACACACGTTGTGAACTTCGGTGATATCAGCGCCGTTGGTACTTTTAAGGCCGTAGCATCCACTCGATCGCGGCATCAACATGGATCTGCGTCGTGTCGAGCACCGGCATACTGGCGGCCGTCGATTCGCGCAGAATCAAGGATAACTCCGTGCCGCCGAGAATCAACGAATCGACGTTGTTACGCTGTTTCATTGTTTCCACGATGTCGAATAACGCGGTGCGGGTTTCATCGAGAATTATCCCGTCGACAAGCTCGCCCATATATTTTTCGTGAATAAACGTCCGTTCTTCCTCGTTCGGCACGATGATCATCATCCCGCGCCGCGCAAACGTGTCCGGAAACAGTGGCGCCTGCATGGTGAAGCGCGTGCCGAAAAGTGCCAGCCGCCGCAATCTGGCTGCCGCAGCCGCGTCCGCAGTTGCTTCAATAATACTGAGCAGCGGAATGCGAACCCGCCGCTGCAGCTCATCGAAAACGAGATGCGGCGTGTTCGCTGCAATGAGTCCGAAATCGGCACCCGCGCGTTCCAGTCGCCCGATTTCGTCCACCAAAAAATCAGTGACTGCACCGAGCTCGCCGGCCGTGAACCAATCCACCAGCTTCCGGTAATCGACGCTGTTGATGATCATGGGTGGCACATGATCAGTTTTCGCCACGCGCTTCTGATAAGCTGAGATCAAACGCCGATAGTACTCCACCGTCGATTCCGGCCCTGTCCCACCGATCATTCCAAGAATCTTCACAACGATATCCTTACTCGCTGGCCGCGATCAGTTCGACTGTGATCGCCGTTAAAGATGTGCTGTTAAGGTAAAATTGAAACCGGCATTGCGGAACACACGCGGCAAGGACGTCAACGCATCAACGATATCGCTTCGTGTGTAGTCGGGGTCGGCGACCCCGGAAAATTCGGAGATGCTTGGCGCTGATGCAGGCGATCGCCTACACACCAACTCAAATCCCCGAGCGCAGACCGCGGTCGGGATCGCGCGGAGCGATGACGCCGCTCATTCTTTCCCAGACCGAACTCGCTGCGGGACGCACTGTGTCCCACGGCAATGCTGAACCGGGTTTCGCCTCCTCGTAATCCGACGCAATGGAATCTTCGACCTCTTCGAACTTCTTTCCGCGATGTTTCAAGAACGAATTTAAGCCGGTGCGATACGCGTGCTCGAATTGTTCGTAAGTATAATTCTTCGCGTACGGTTGTTTGGAATGTTGCTCACGCCAATAGGCCGCTTCCTTTTCTAGATCCAGTTCTGTTTCGGAACTCGTTTGCATAGCTTTCCTTCTTGTTATTCCCCATTAGAACTACGCGAGGAATCAGCGGTTCGGTCGTTCGTCATTCGAGTATTCAGCCTTCCTTGGTCATTACCGCGGGCCCGGCTCGGACTCATTCACCGCGCCGCGCAGACTCCGCGGCTGCCAGATCGCCCTCCTGCAAATCGAGCTCGGCTTCTTGCGGTGTCCCAAAGACTTGGGCGCGCTTGTCATCGAACTCGCCTTCCCAGCGGGCGATCACCGCTGTCGCGAGACAATTTCCGATCAGGTTCATGGCGGAACGTCCCATGTCCATGATCGCATCAATCCCCAGCAGAATGGCAACGCCGCTGGCCGCGATCGGCGGCGGCAGGATCCCGCTGAGCGTTGCCAGCAACACGAGAATGGACGACCGCGGCACACCTGCAATTCCCTTCGATGTCACGACGAAGGCCAGCATCATCATTAGTTGTTGCCCGAATCCGAAGTGTTGATGGGTTATCGGTTCGGCCGCTTTCACGATAAAAATGGAAGTGATGGCGAGAAAGATCATCGAGCCATCCAGATTGAATGAGTAACCCGTCGGCATGACGAACCCCACGATTCGCTTCGGCACCCCGAGTCGTTCCATCGCCTGCATCGCTTTTGGCATGGCCGATTCGCTGCTGGTAGTGGCGAACGCGATCGTCGCCGGTTCGCGCACTGCCCGTACGAACTGCCGCATTGGCACGCGCGCGATAAACACGATGATGCCAAAGACCAAAACCACGAAGAGAATCAACGCGAGATAGTAGGATACGATCAGGTTGCCAAGACTGACCAGCACACCTGGTCCCTGCGTGCCGATCGTATGCGCCATCGCTGCCGCCACGCCAAACGGAGCGAAACGCATCACATAATTCGTTAGCTTGAACATGACCTGGGACAGACTCTCCATCGCCACCAGCATGGGCCGCCCTTTCTCGCCGATGGCGGAGACTGCCATCGCGAATAGCACCGCAAAGGCGACGATCTGCAGAATGTCACCGCGTACCAGCGAATCCACCACGCTCGCCGGAAAGATGTGCACCAGCGTCTCGACGAATGTGCGCGGATGTGTCTCGCCGATTTTTTGTACTGCTTCACCTGCAGCGCCGACGAGCGGGACGCCGACGCCCGGCTTGGTGATATTCACCACGGCGAGGCCGAGAAATAGCGCGACGGTCGTGATGACCTCGAAATAGATGAGCGCCTTCACCCCCATGCGCCCGACTTTTCGCAGGTCGCCGCCGCCGGCGATACCGACGACCAGCGTGGAAAACACCAGCGGCCCAATGATCGATTTGATCAAATTCAGAAAAATGTCGCGCAGGAAATAGATCGAATTGCCCCAGGCCGGCCGGAGCCAACCGATGAGCACACCCACCACCAATCCGATTAGAATCTGGGTGGTTAGGGATGGCCGATACCACGCGCGTTGCATTTTCACTTCGGGATTTGTTGTAGAGGCCGCTGTCCTTAGCGGCAATGCAAGAGTGCAGCCTGCTTGGGAACTTTAAGAATCAGAAAATCGCCGAGCATGAGTATGAGTAGGAGCATGAGCAGGATAAAAGTGCTCCATTGCTGCAATGTTTTTGACGCATCTCTCTTGCAGCGCGTGCGGCACGGTGCACGATGCAAAGCAACTGCAGAATCTGTGCAGCAAATGTCAGAAACCGTTGCTTGTGCAATACGATCTCGCTGCGGTCGGACGCGCGCTGACCCGCGAGACGCTGCGGACGCGACCCGATAAAAGCCTATGGCGATTCCGAGAGCTGCTGCCGCTGCCGCGAAACATTGATCCGGTATCCCTCGGTGAAGGCGGAACGCCTTTGCTCCGCGCGGCGCGCTTCTGTAAGCAGGTCGGACTGTCGAATTTATGGATCAAAGATGAATCGCTGAACCCGACGCAAAGTTTCAAGGCTCGCGGAATGTCGGTCGCCGTTTCCATGGCGAAATATCTCGGCGCAGCCAAACTCGCGGTGCCGAGCGCGGGTAACGCCGGTGGCGCGCTCGCCGCTTACGCCGCGCGCGCCGGACTGGAGGCGCAAGTTTTCATGCCGCGCGATACTCCGCCCGCGAACATCATCGAATGCCGCCAGCTCGGCGCACACGTAACATTGATCGATGGGCTGATTACCGACTGCGGCGCAGAGATCGCGCGCCGCAAAACTGACGCAGGCTGGTTCGACATGTCCACCCTGAAGGAACCATATCGAGTCGAAGGCAAAAAAACGCTCGGCTACGAGCTGGCCGAACAACTCGGTTGGTCCCTGCCCGATGCCATCCTTTATCCAACCGGCGGTGGCACGGGTCTCATTGGAATGTGGAAAGCATTTAATGAAATGGAAGCACTCGGCTGGATCGACGCCAAACGCCCACGCATGTATTCCGTGCAAGCCTCGGGATGTGCGCCGATTGTTCGTGCATTCGAAGCCGGCGCCGACCATGCCGCCGAATTTCCGAATGCTCAGACCCGCGCCTCGGGCTTGCGCGTGCCAAAAGCGATCGGCGATTTCCTCATGCTTCCGATTCTGCGCGAATCGGGTGGTGGCGCGGTTGCAATCGACGATGACGAGATGATCCGGGTCACACGCGAAGTCGGCGGAGCCGAAGGTTTATTTGTTGCGCCCGAAGGCGCCGCCTGTTTCGCTGCTCTGCGATCGCTTATCGATTCTGGCGCGATCCAGCACAGCGAAAATGTGGTGATCTTCAACACCGGCTCCGGCATCAAATACCTCGAGTGCTACGGATGACTGCGCTTCGCTCCGTTGCGTTGAGGTCCGAGCCGGACTGGCGTTATTGAATCGTTAAATGGTAGGGCGAGACTCTGTCGAGCCACTTCAGTGCCGCGAAACCGCTTCGAACTTAGCGTTTCGGCAGCGGCTCGCCGAAAGACCTAGAAGTTGTTTTGGCCGGAAATGCCAGTCCGGCCCGGACCTAATGCTTGCCGGTGATCGGCGTTATTTGGTTTGCCACTAACTGCCAGCCTGTCGGTCTTTTTACCCAGACAGTCATGCTCTGGTAATCCCCGCTCGCTGCTTTTCCACTGTATTTTCCCTTGATCGTTACCCGGCTGGTCGAGACGGCAGCGTCGCTCCCGTAGACTCGCACCTTCACATCGCCAGCGAGGGTGATCGTGTCGAGGGCGGTTGCGCGCGAGTCGAGGTTAGCGAGGCGTTGATCTTTCGTGAGGATTTCTCCCGCGCCGTTGATGAAAGTATAATCATCCGCCCAGATATGTTTAACAGTCGCGACGTCATGGTCCACTAGCGCCTTACGATATTTCTCCAGCGCATCCCGGACTTCTTTCTCTGTTGCTGAGTCACCCTGGGCCAAGACGCCAGCAGGCAGGCCCAGCAGCAAAGTTAAAGTAACAACGAGTAAGACATAATGTTTCATAAGAACTCCTTGATGTATGTTGACACCTCTCTTGGCGGATCAGTAAAGCAAAAACGCACGTTTCTACTAGGACGACGTGCACGAAGTAAACTTCGAGTGCTACGAGCGAGTCTCTGCTTTAGGGTCTCGGCTCTAAGGACGCAAAATAATTTTCCCGTCCGCGTGCCCGCTCGCCGAGAGCTGATGCGCCTTCTTCACCTCAGCAAGCGGCAACACCGCCACCACGCGTACCTTTAGTTTTCCGGTTTCCACCAGCCGATTAATCTCCGCCAGCTGTTCCGGGTTCGGCATCATTTGCACCATTGCCACCGTCACGCCGAATTCCTTCGCCCTTTCCGCCGACGGCGGACTGACCGTGCTCACCAGGAAACCGCCGCGCTTCACGGTTTGAAAGGCGCGCTCCTGCGTCTCGCCGCCCACGGTGTCGAATACCACATCCACGTCGCGCACCCTCTCTTCGAATTTTGCTTTCTTGTAATCGATGAAATCATCCGCCCCGAGTTTTCTCACAAACTCCTCGTTCTTGCCCGACGCGAGTCCGATTACGTGCGCACCTTTGTTTTTTGCGAGCTGTACCGCCATCGATCCGACCGCGCCCGACGCTCCCGTAATCAGGATGCGCTGACCGCTCGCGAGCTTGCCGTGATCGAAAATTCCCTGCCATGCCGTTAGCGCGCCGACTGGGACCGACGCCGCCGTATCAAAATCGACGTGCTTCGGCTTGCGCACGAACTCGTTCGCGGGCGCCGCTACGTACTCGGCATAGCCGCCGCTGTGCGTGCTGAGATAGCCATAGATCTCATCGCCCACGGAAAAATGGTTACCCGCCGCCCGGCCCGGACCTTCCACCGTCCCAGCCACCTCGCAGCCCAGAATCACCGGCAGTTTCAGCCCGAACATCTCGCCTAATCCGTCGCGGATTTTCCAATCCACTGGATTCACCGCCGCGGCCTTCACCTTTACCAGCACCTGTCCCGCGCCGGACTTCGGTTGCTCTACCTCCGCTAGTTCTATCACTTCTTCGTTTCCGTAACGTTCGATTTGCACTGCTTTCATAACGCAAATACGATTACGGTTCCGCAAATGGTCAAATGGCAATTTCCGGATTCGGTGTCGCTCCGACCGCAATTTTGAAAAATCCGCGTGCCGATTTTCCAAAACAACGCCCGGCAATCGCAGCAAGAACTACTCTGCGTCCGCCCTCTCTAGGCAGATCATTCTTTCGGGGCGAGGGAAGCGACGATTTTTTCGAAGCGCGGATCGCCGCGGAGCGGGTCCCACCAAGGTAGCAGTTTGAGCCGACCGTAAGTGACACCGAAGCTGGGTAACTGTGTGGCCTTCGCCAGATCTTGCAGCGCGAGATCTTTGTCGCCGACCCATGCCGCCACAACTGCCGAATACTCGATCATGTCCCCCCCGTTCAAGAAATCCTTCTCTATCGGCACCAACTCGACCGCACGCTGGATCTGACGCAGTGCTTCCTCCTTGCGGCCTAGGCCCGAATTAATTACCGCAAGAGCGCAAACTGGCGGGCCATAATCTGCCTGCGTCTGCACGAGCTTCTCCTGGTCTGCACGAGCTGCATTGAAAGCCGAGCGCGCCTTATTTTCGTCTTTCAGCATCCTGGCAAGCAGGCCACGCCCGAAGTCGGCGCTAAAAAACGTTGCATTGACGGCAAATAACCTCACGTCGCCAAGGGCAGCGAGGGCGGCTTCGGCTGCGGGGACGTCACGCTCCGCCAACGCGCAGATGAACCATACGTCAGCAACGCTCTTCAATGCCTCTGGGTTTTTCGTGCGAATCTCATCGATCGTTTGGTGTAATGGTTTAGTATCAGCTTTCCAGTCGAAGAAAGCGAGCGCACGCGCGCCTTCGGTCCGCTGTGGATGCCCTTGCGTATTTGCAGGCGCGGGTTGCTTTTTAGCGCGCCGGCTGATCTCAGACGCACACTGCGCGGGTTCCTCCGGACTCTTGTAGAAGACCAGCGCCATCCCATCCCCGGTCGGGATCTTTAAGATTCGGCTGGCCGCTTCCGCCTTCCGAAATTGCTCAGATTCACGAACAACCTCGTTTAGCTCCTGAATTCTGGCGTGTTGCTCATTAAGAGAGCCTTGAGTAGCCGACGATGTCGAGGAAGGCCACATGCGCGATCTCGAACTCAATCTCCCTCTTAGCCTCTGCGGACACGGCGGCGGATTCTACTCAGTCGCGAGCGAAGGCTCTACATCAATCTTTAGGCGCTAATGAGGCTACCCGCCTTCGCCAAGGCTACGGCGTGGTTAAAAGAACAACGGACTATTTTGGGGCAAGCGAATCAACCATTTTTCCGAAGCGCGGATCGCCGCGCAGCGGGGCCCACCAGGGATGAAGTTTCAGCTGACCGTAGCTTATAAAACTGGGGTTCTGTATTACGACGGTCAATTGCTGCAAAGCGAGATCCTTTTCGCCTATCCATGCACAACTAACTGCGAAGAATTCGACCATGTGGGCACCATTGATGGAATCTTTTGTGATTGGGAGAAGTTCAATCGCGCGGCGGCCTTCGCGTAATGCATCTTCTTTTTTCCCAAGGGCGGCGTCAATCAAGCCGAGGACACAAAGTCCCGGAGCATAGTCAGGTTGCTCGCGAACTAATTTTTCCTGCTGCGTACGCGCTTCAGAAAAAGCGGCGTTAGCTGCGATCCCGTCGCCTTGGGCGCGCGCGACCAGTCCGCGAGCAAAAGCGGGACTTAAGCTAACAATATCAATGGTGATAGGATTATTGCCCAGCGCGGCCAATGCGCGAGCGGCTGTTCCAAAGTCGTGTTCACATAAAGCAAGTGTCAACCATGTGTCCGCGACGGTCGACGCGATAGCGGGATTCTCCGCCAGAACCGTGCCGATAACAGTGTGCAACGGCCGAGTGTCGGCCCGCCACTCCAGCTCCACCAATGCGCGCGCAACCTTGGTATCAACATCGTGCGGCACTATGGCGTGGGCGCGATCCAAAACCGCCGCCATATTGGCGAACTGGCGCAGTTCCCGATAACTGAGGGAAATCTGCTGAAGCGTGAAAAAGTTGCGCGGATCAAGTTCAATCGCACGCTCAAGATTGCGAGTGGATTCAGTCCAGCGACCCTGACGGCGATCAATAAAACCGAGCACTTCGAACGGTAGTGGATCGTTTGGCAATGTTCGCTGTGCCAGAGCGATCTCGGCACGCGCGCCATCATAGTCGCGATATCCCCGATAACGGTGCTGGGCGATGGCGAGATGGGTCTCGCCGGCATCCGGACGCAAACTCTTAGCTTTTTCTACCGCAGCTTCCGCCGAAGCCAGGCGGGCAGGTGTGTGATCGTAACCAAAAAAGTAAAGCTGATCGTGATTACTGGCTAACTCACACCATGCGAGAAGAAACGCTGGATCACGGGCCACGGCCTGGTTGAGGAGCTCAACCGCTTGAAACAGGTTCTCCTTTGCCAGCACATTGAAGGTTACCGTGCTGAGTCGGAGCGCTTTCGCGCGAGTATAAAGATCGAAGGCAACGAGATCCGTGGTCGGTTGCTGTTCGATTGCCGCCTTTTCGACTGGCGAAAGCTTGGCCTGCAGCTGATCGGCAATGGCTTTCGCGATCTCACTTTGAATAGCAAAAACGTCGGCTAGATCGCGATCGTAGGTTTGCGCCCAAAGATGCGCGTCATTGCGGGCGTCTATCAACTGCGCGTTGACCCGCACGCGATTGGCGACTTTTTGTACGCTGCCCTCCACCAAATGCGCCACGCCCAATTGTTGCGCGATTTCACGCAGGTTGCGCTGTGTGCCCGTCTTGTACGGCATGACTGATGTTCGGCTAATCACTTTCAGGTCGGCGATTTTGGCGAGGTTTGTCAAAATTTCGTCCTGCACGCCATCGGTGAAAAAGGCGTTCGCCTTTTCTTCGCTCAAATTTTCGAACGGCAGGACCGCGATGCTCTTTTCAGGAACTGCCGCGGGAACAGTTGTGACAGGGGCGGCGGCGGGCGCGGCACTCGCCACTGCCGCAGGACTGGCAACAGCTCCCTGCGATGGCACAGCGCTGCCGGCGACCGGCGCCGAAGGCCGCGACAAGAAATATCCGCCGAGCGCAAGTGCTCCCACGATTATGAGGGCAGCTGCGATGATCCAGCTTTTGTTTGTTCCCGGCGTCTTAGCTGCCGTCGGCATCGCTGCGGCTGTTTTATGTCGCGCCTGGAGAAACTTTTGCGGTACCTCCGGATTGCCATGGTCTTCGGTGTAGAGATTGACGACGGAAACGCGCACGCCGTGCTTTATCTCGCATTCGCCAAGCTCGTGCAGATGTTGCTTCCATTGGCCGTACTGCTCCAAATCCTCGGCCATGTGTTTTGACACGAGAATGTGACCGGCATCACCACAATCCATTACCCGTTGCGCGATGTTGATGCCGGCACCAGCAATATTGGAGCGACCACTGACGTCAATCACACCGCTAACGGGTCCGCTATGAATCCCCATGCGCAGTGGCAACTCAGGGTGTTCAGCTGCGGCGGTGCTGATCTCCAAGGCGCATTCCACCGGCGCCGCCGGGGTGTTGTAAAACACCAGTGCCATGCCATCACCGGTGGGGACGGTCAGGAGACGGTGCTTGGCCTCGGCTGATAGGAAATGTTCGCACCCGCGGACAATTTTATTAAGCAATTCGAGCAGGCGCCGCTGCTCGGAAGTCACCAGCTTGGAGTAGCCGACGATGTCGACAAAGAGGACATAGGCGATCTCGAGCTCGATTTCCTTTTTTACTTCCGTGGACACGGCGGCGAATTCTACTCGGTTACGAGCGAGGGCTCTAGATCATTCTTTGGGCGCTAACGAGGCTACGATTTTTTCGAAGCGCGGATCGCCGCGGAGCGGGTCCCACCACGGCAATAGCTTCAGTCGGCCATAAGTGACAAAGCCGGGTAATTGTGCAGCCTTCGCGAGATTTTGCAGCGCAAGGTCTTTCTCTCCGACCCATGCTGCGACGATGGCCGAATACTGGATCATATCTGCTCCGTTGAGCGAATCTTTTTCCATTGGCACCAAGTCGACCGCATGCCGGATTTCGCGCTCGGCTTCCTCTTTGCGGCCAAGCCCGGCATCAATCAACGCGAGGACGCAAACTGGTGGAGCATAATCCGGTTGCGACTGCACAATCTTCTCCTGCTCCGGACGAAGCGCGCTGAATGTGGAGCGTGCTTTATTTTGGTCCTTTAGCATCCTCGCAAGCAGGCCGCGCCCAAAAGCGGCATCAAAAGAGGTTGCGTTGGCGCCAAACAATCTGCCGTCGCCAAGTGCAGCAAGTGCCGCTTCGGCTGCCGCCGAGTCACGTTCCGCCAACGCAACGATGAACCACAGATCAGCGACGCTCTTCACCGCCTCAGGGGTTTTGGTGCGAATCTCATCGATCGTCTGTTGGAGCGTTTGAGTGTCGGCTTTCCAGTCAAAGAGGGCGAGTCCACGCGCTCCTCTGGCCTCAGGATCATCCGGTTTGATCGACAACGCGCGATCCAACGTGGCGATCTCTTCAGCATAACGGCGCAGAACTTTGTAGCTGAGTGCGAGCTGCTGAAGGGTGAAGAAGTTGCGCGGATCCAGTTCCACCGCGCGCTGGAGATTGCGCAATCCCTGCTCGTGCGCACCTCGGCGGCGGGCGATAAACCCAGTGATCTCGAAAACCCGAGGGGCATTGGGCATTTTGCTCCGGACAATGTCGAGCTCAGTGAGCGCGCCGTCGTAATCACGATAGGCGGAGTAAAGGTGATTGGCGCGCGCGAGATGCGCTTCGCCCGCATCAGGGCGCAACTGGAATGCCGCCTTGACGGCGGCTTCTGCCAACGCGCGCTGTTCAGGAGTATGCTCACGCAGAGCATACAATGTGTCATGGGCACGAGCGAGCTGACACTGCGCCGCGAAGAACGAGGGATCGCGAGCCAGGGCTTGATTGAGCAGGTCGATCCCTGCATGGACATTCGGCACCTGCAGGCTACTGAAGCCAATGTTAAGAATGAGATCATTCGCCCGGCTGTAGAGCTCAAACGCCGCTATGTCCGAGGTCGGGCGTTGTTCGATTGCATTTTTCTCGGCAGGCGAAAGCTTGGCCTGCAACTGGTCGGCGATGGCTTTGGCGATTTCGCTTTGAATGGCGAAGACATCAGCCAGATCGCGATCATAAGTTTGCGCCCAGAGATGAGCGTCGTTGCGAGCGTCGACTAATTGCGCGTTCACGCGCACCCGATTGGCGACGCGTTGCACGCTACCCTCGACCAGGCGCGCAACCCCAAGCTGCTGACCAATCTCGCGCAGATTGCGGGGCGTACCAGTTTTGTACTGCATCACTGAAGTGCGGCTGATGACCTTCAGGTCAGCGATTTTCGATAGGTTAGTCAAAATCTCATCCTGTACGCCATCAGTGAAGAAAGCGTTGTCAGGATCGCGGCTGAGATTTTCAAACGGCAAAACCGCAATGGTTTTTTCAGGAACGGCGGCCGCCGTCGTCCCTGGAGTAACAGCAGGCACGGCCGTTGTGCCGCTATCACTTATGACAGGCGCAGACCGCCGCGACAACAGAAATCCGCCCAGAGCGAGCGCGGCGACAATTGATACAGCGGCAGCGATAACCCAGCTTCTCCCTCGACTTGGGGTCTCAGCGAAGGCCGGTGCGGGTTTCTGCCGCACCCGCCGAAATTTCTGTGGCACTTCGGGATTACCCAGTTCCTCGGTATAAAGGTTCACCACTGAAACATGTGCACCGTGTTTCACCTCGCAGTCGCCCAGATTGTGCAGATGCCGGTGCCAATGACCGTATTGTTCGAGGTCTTCAGCCACATGCTTTGAAAGAAGGATGTGCTCGGCATCACCGCAATCCATCACCCGCTGGGCAATGTTGATTCCAGCACCGGCGATATTCGCCCGACCGCTGACATCCACCACTCCGCTCACTGGCCCGCTGTGCACTCCCATGCGCAGCCTTAGTTGGGGATGCTCCTTGGCCGCGCGGCTGATTTCCAACGCGCACTCCACTGGCGCTTCTGGGGTGTTATAAAACACCAGCGCCATTCCATCGCCGGTGGGAATCGTAATCAGCCGATGGTGCGCTTCGGCTTTGCGAAATTGTTCGGTGCTGCGAACAACCTGATTCAACAGCTCGAGCAATCGGTGCTGCTGATCGATCAGGAGCTTGGAGTAGCCGACAATGTCGATGAAGAGCACATAAGCGATCTCCAGCTCGATCTCCTTTTGGACCTCGGCCATCGGCTAACCAATTTTACGCGTTGGAAAGCAAATCTACGTGTTTGAGGGCAAATGCTCCAGATTATTGTTTTGGCGCTGTAGCCACGGTGCTGTAGCCACAGACCTGTGGGCGGTCTTTTCAGTTCGATTAGCAACATTGGTAAACGTCGCGCAGCGACGTGGCTACAGCTTCGGCGCTAACGAGGCGACGATTTGGTCGAAGCGGGGATCGCCGCGCAACGGGTCCCACCAAGGCAGCAGTTTCAATCGGCCGTAACTGAGATAACCGGGCAATTCTGCGGCCTTCGCCAGATTTTCTAAGGCAATGTCCTTCTCACCGACCCATGCGGCGACGATGGCCGAATACTCAATCATGGCCACTCCATTAGTGGAATCTTTCGTCACCGGCACTAGCTCAACGGCACGCCGGCTTTCGTGCAACGCTTCTTCCTTTCGGCCGAGTCCGGCATCAATCAAGGCAAGAATGCAAACGGCCGGACCATAATCGGCTTGCGCCTGTACGATCTTCTCCTGCTCCGGGCGCAGTGCCGCGAACACGGTGCGCGCTTTGCTTTCGTCTTTCATCATCCGCGCGAGAAGGCCACGGCCGAACGCAGCGTTGAACTGCGTTTGAGCATCGCCAAACGTGGCCTCGCCAAGTGCAGTGAGGGCCATCTCTGCCGCGGCTGCATCACGCTCCGCTAAAGCGCAGAGAAACCATACATCGGCGACACTCTTGATCGCCTCTGGGTTTTTGCTGCGAATTTCATCGATTGTTTGGTGCAACGGTCGCGTGTCAGCTTTCCATTCGAGCGCTGCCAATGCTCGGTCTGCCTTGGTCTCAGGATCATCTGGTTTGATAGATAACGCGCGGTCGTCTGTGGCGATCGCTTCAGCATAGCGGCGGAGAACCTCGTAGCTGATTGCGAGCTGCTGAAGAGTGAAGAAGTTGCGCGGGTCCAATTCCACCGCTCGCTGTAGATTGCGGAGCCCTTCCTCGTGCTGGCTTCGCCGGCGCGCGATGTAGCCTGTGAATTCAAAGATTCGCGGATCATTCGGCAACGTTCGCCTTGCGATCTCCAGCTCCGCCAACGCTGCATCATAGTCGCGGTATCCAAAATAGACGTGAACAGCGCGGGCGAGGTGCGCTTCGCCGGCATCAGGCCGTAGCCGGAACGCGGCCTCAACGGCGGCTTCCGCTAAGGCACGGCGCTCAGGAGTATGATCGACACCGATGGAGTAAAGCTGGCCATGTGCATAGGCGAGCTGGCATTGCGCGGCGAAAAAGGAGGGATCGCGGGCGAGGGCCTGATTGAGTAAGTCGATTCCTGAGCGCAAGTTCTGAGCACGAATCGCGCTGAAGCCAAAGTTAAGCACGAGGTCCTTCGCCCGGCTGTAGAGCTCAAAAGCAGCGACATCTGTGGTCGGCCGTTGCTCGATCGCACTTTTCTCCGCGGGGGAGAGCTTCGCCTGCAACTGATCGGCGATGCCTTTGGCAATCTCGCTTTGGATGGCGAAGACATCGGCCAGATCGCGGTCGTAAGTCTGCGCCCAGAGGTGGGCGTCGCTGCGGGCGTCGATCAGCTGCGCGATCACGCGCACCTTGTTCGCGGCGCGCTGGACGCTGCCCTCAACCACATGCGCCACGCCCAGCTGTTGAGCAATCTCGCGCAGGTTGCGCTGCACTCCCGCCTTGTACTGCATCACTGAGGTACGGCTGATCACGCGCAAGTCAGCGACCTTGGACAGATCTGTCAAAATTTCATCCTGCACGCCATCGGTGAAAAACTGGTTGTCGGGATCACGGCTGAGATTTTCAAACGGCAAAACCGCAATAGCCTTTTCAGAAACGGAGCCATTAGTTACTGGAGTACCTGCACCGGCCGGAGCCGTGCTCGTCCTTGTGGAAACTGGCCCACGAAGTTGCCAAGCGAGTAGTCCGCCGATTATGAGTGCCGCGAGCACCGCAACGGTAGTCACAACAATCCCTGTTCTGCTTCGAGCAGGTTTGGCAGGTACTAGGGGCGTCGTTGCTTTCTGTCGCGCCTGCCGAAATTTCTGCGGCACTTCCGGATTGCCCAGCTCGTCCGTGTAGAGATTCACTACCGAAACACGTGAGCCGTGTTTCACCTCGGCCTCACCCAGATCGTGCAGATGTTTTTTCCAATGGCCGTATTGTTCCAGGTCTTCAGCCACATGTTTGGAAAGCAGGATGTGTCCGGCATCGCCGCAATCCATCACTCGCTGGGCAACGTTAATGCCGGCCCCCGCCACATTTGCCCGCCCGCCCACATCAATGACGCCGCTGACTGGCCCGCTATGCACACCCATGCGGAGCGGCAACTCAGGATGCGCTTCGGCCGCGCGGCTTACTTCCAGCGCGCATTCCGCCGGCGCCTCCGGTGTGTTGTAAAAGACCAGCGCCATTCCGTCTCCTGTCGGGATTGTAATTAGGCGATGATGCGCATCGGCTTTGCGGAACTGCTCAGTGCTACGAACAACCTCATTCAGTAGCTCAAGTAACCGGCGCTGCTGATCGATCAGGAGCTTGGAATAGCCAACGATGTCGATGAAGAGCACGTAAGCGATCTCCAGCTCGATCTCCTTTTGGACCTCGGCCATCGGCTAACCAACTTTACGCGTTGGAGAGCAAATCTACGTGTTTGAGGTCAAATGCTCCAGATTATTGTTTTGGCGCTGTAGCCACGGCATAGGCCGCGGGTGTCTCGGGAATCAGGGATGTCGTAGCCGAAATTTTTCGCGAGCGAGTTTCTGCCTCTGGATCCTCATTCTTTTGGTGCGAGCGAGGCTACGATTTTTTCGAAGCGCGGATCGCCGCGGAGCGGATCATACCACGGCAGCAGTTTAAGTCGGCCATAACTGAGGAAGCCGGGTAGTTGTGCCGCTTTCGCAAGATTTTGCAGAGCGAGATCTTTCTCGCCCACCCATGCGGCGACGATTCCCGAATAGTGGAGCATATCTGCTCCGTTGAGCGCATCCTTTTCCAGTGGCACCAACTCGACGGAATGCCGGCTCTCGCGCAGCGCTTCTTCCTTTCGACCCAAACCGGCATCTATCAGCGCGAGAACGCAAACTGTGGGGCCAAAATCCGACTGCTCCTGCGCCATTTTTTCCTGCGAAGGTCGAATCGCTGCGAATACGGCGCTTGCTTTGTTTTCGTCTTTCATCATGCGCGCGAGCAGTCCGCGTCCGAAGGCCGCAGTCAACTGCGTTTGGTTGTCGCCAAATTGCCCGTCGCCCAACGCCGTGAGAGCCAATTCCGCCGAAGCTGCATCGTGCTCCGCCAAAGCACAAATAAACCACAGATCGGCGACACTTTTTACCGCTTCCGGCTGTTTGGCGCGAAGTTCATCAATCGCTTGATGTAAAGGCCGAGTGTCAGCTTTCCAATCGAGGTAAGCGAGCGAGCGCGCGCCCGTCGTCTCAGGATCATCGGGTTTAATCGACAAGGCGCGATCGTCCGTGGCAATGACATCGGGAAAACGGCGAAGCAACTGGTAGCTGATGGAGAGCTGCTGAAGGGTGAAGAAATTCCGCGGATCCAACTCTGCGGCGCGTTGCAAATTGCGCACCCCGTCTTCGTGCGCACCCCGGCGACGCGCGATAAAACCAGTCAGCTCGAAGATCCGCGGAGAATTGGGCGTCATGCTACGAGCAACCTCGAGTTCCGCCAGTGCGCGATCATAATCGCGATAGGCCGAGTAGTAATGACTGGCGCGTGCGAGATGTGTTTCGCCGGCGTTGGGCTGTAGTCGCGACAACGCGTCGAGAGCCTTCTCCGCTAGCGCGAGCCGCTGAGGAGTGTGGTCAATCGCGAGCGTATACAATGTATCGTGAGCTTGCGCCAACTGGTATTGCGCGGCGAAGAAGGAGGGATCGCGCGCGAGCGCCTGGTTTAGTAAATCGATCCCCTGCCGCACATTCTGCGCGCGAATCGCGCTGAAGCCGGTGTTGAGGATGAGGTCTTTTGCCCGGCTGTAAAGTTCAAAGGCAGCAACATCTGTCGTTGGGCGTTGCTCGATCGCATTCTTTTCCGCCGGCGAGAGTTTAGCCTGCAACTGATCGGCAATGGCTTTCGCGATCTCGCTCTGAATGGCGAAAACATCGGCCAGGTCGCGATCGTAAGTTTGTGCCCAGAGATGTGCGTCATTACGCGCGTCGATCAGCTGCGCGTTGACCCGCACCCGATTGCTGACTTTTTGCACGCTACCTTCCACCAAATGCGCGACCCCGAGCTGCTGAGCGATTTCGCGCAGGTTGCGCGCCACTCCAGTCTTGTATTGCATCACCGAAGTGCGACTGATCACTTTCAGGTCGGCGATTTTGGCGAGGTCAGTCAAAATTTCGTCCTGCACGCCGTTGGTGAAGTAGGCGTTCTGCTTTTCGTCGCTCAGGTTTTCGAACGGCAGAACCGCGATGCTCTTTTCGGGTGCGGCGGCCGGAACAGTTGTGGCAGGAGCGGCAGCAGGTACGGCAGTTGTGCCACTACTAGTCGCCACCGGCGCCGAACGCCGTGACAAGAAATATCCGCCCGCAGCAAGTGCTGCCACGATTATGACGGCAGCAGTGATCATCCAGCTCCGGCTCGTTCCCGGCGCCTTAGCTGCGACTGGCACGGCCGCTCCCTTGTGGCGCGCCTGGAGAAATTTCTGCGGCACTTCCGGATTGCCCAGCTCTTCAGTGTAGAGGTTGACCACCGAAACATGGGCCCCGTGTTTCACTTCCGCCTCACCCAGATTATGCAGATGCCGGTGCCAATGGCCGAGTTGTTCCAAGTCTTCAGCCACATGCTTGGAAAGCAGGATGTGCTCGGCATCGCCACAATCCATCACTCGCTGGGCAATGTTGATGCCGGCGCCGGCGATGTTGGCACGTCCACTCACATCCACTACTCCGCTCACCGGGCCGCTATGCACGCCCATGCGCAGCTTGAGCTCGGGATGCTCCTTTACCGCACGGCTGATCTCCAGCGCACATTCCACCGGCGCTTCCGGTGTATTGTAAAAGACCAGCGCCATCCCATCACCGGTTGGAACCGTGATCAGCCGGTGGTTTGCTTCGGCTTTTCGGAACTGCTCCGTCTCGCGGACTATTTGGTTGAGCGTCTCAAGTTGGCGGCGCTGCTGATCGATCAGCAGTTTGGAGTAGCCGACGATGTCGATAAAGAGCACGTAGGCTATTTCGAGTTCAATCTCCTTCTTAACTTCCGGTGACACCGGCACCCATTTTAGAGGCTTGGCGAGGAAGCTTCTACATCATTCTTTTGGGGGCGATGGAAGCGACCCGCCTTCGCCACGGCTACGGCGCGGTTAACAGCTAATAAATTAGTTTGGAGCAAGTGAGTTAACGATTTTCTCGAACCGCGGATCGTCGATTGCGGAAATTTCCACAAAAATTCTTGAACGCCGGTCGGTTTCTTCGGCATTGTCGCCGGGCGATGACCGGAAATCCCACGAGAAGGAACCGGGCGGCGACCTGGGTCGGCCTATTCATCGCGCTTTTTGGGATTTTGATCGTGCGCGCGGCGGTCTATGCATTTTACCCGCCCTACTCGTTTCCCGCCGTAGCTTGGAGAGAATCACTAAACTTCGTATGCGCCGTCGCACTCCTGCTCATTATTCGCCTTGGTGAACGTCTGCCGTTCCGCTCTGTCGGCATCGGCAATGCCACGGTTAAATCGTCCTTAGCGTGGGGCGGGATCATTGCCTTTGTCTGCGCCTTGCTCGCTTTTGTCGTCGTCGCGTTAACCCACTACAACGGCGGTCAATCGGGCGCGGCCTTGGCCAAGCTGCCGCTCTGGCTAGTTACCTTGATTGTTCTCCGCGCCGGCGTGCTCGAAGAACTATTCTATCGCGGCTACGCCATCGAACGACTGGAAGCGCTTGGTCTGAATCGCTTTTGGGCCGGAGCTATCCCGCTTCTCATCTTCGGAATTGCGCATTGGACCGGTGGCTGGGCCAACATCGTCATCGCGCTAGTGCTCGGTGCCGTTCTTACTCTAGTCTATCTCTGGCGGCGCGATCTCGTAGCCAACATGATCGGCCATTTCGTGGTCGACTTTATCGGCAACGTCCTCCCGCGCTTGTTTTGATCGCTGTCTGTTCGTTCTTGTTGTCCTGCTGTCCGTAGTCAGTTGTCTTTGTCTTGTTCCCCTTGGGACTTCTGACCTTAGCTCGTTGGTCTCTGAGCGACGCTACATCAACCGCAGCAGATTGCTCCCGAGCATTGCCAGATTGTAGATAAGATAGAAGACAGCGAAGAAGGCGTGATATCGCGGCGATTTTGTTGTCGCGGCGACTCCGCACAGAGTGATGTGTAGCAACATCGATCCGTAGTAGAGCGGACCGAACGACAAGAAGTAGCTGAGTCCTTTGAACAATGTATCGACAAGGTCAATGACAAAGGTCAGCCCGAACCACGTGAAGATCTTTCGGTTGTTTGCATAATAATGTTCGCACCAACTGGTGACGACGACATCATCCTGGTTGGTAGGAAAAAGCAGGGCAGCGACGAGGTATAAGATCAATGGCGCGACCAGCAGCCAAAGAAACAAGAATAGCGTCCAGTGCGAGATGTTGCGCCAGCGGTATTGCACCCACCAGGTGATGATCATTGTTAAGAGCACGTTCACCATCCAGAGCGCGTGCACCCAGTACGGTGGGGTGCGGGCACGGGTCTGGAGCAGTTGGCCGAAGCCACTGACCAGCCGCGTCACGGCGAGGCCAGCGACAATCGAGGTCAGAACGCATATGTAACTAAACGGATCCACAGGAGATCATCGCTCAAAACCCAACACTGCAACGCCGGCCGCGTCTGTCGAGTTGGTTATCATCGGCCCCGCGGTCAGAAGTAGCACCGGTATCTAACGCCAGTCCGGCTCGGACCCTGTGGGCCAACGGGCATCCTGCCCATTGTACTGCCCGAGAAAATTATGCTCATTTCGTATTCTCACTTCCGCTCCTAATTCTCCGGCAGATAAATTCTCATAATTATGGCGTGGGCACCTGTCCTGCTCATTGGCTCGGGGTTATGTCTACGCGACCGCGACCTCAAGTGTCTGACTTCCACTACGTTCCGGCCGAGACCATCACCCTCGACCTTGACACAACGCAGGCGAAAATGCCCGGCGTGGAGAAGCCCCCGGAATACGCATTCCGGCCGAGCCAAAGGGCTTTGCTCCTGGAAGATCGAGATGATTTCCGCGAAGTTCTCCAAGATTACCTGATTTCTCGCTCGTTTCAGGTGACGTCGGTCTCGAGCGGCGTGGAGGGCCTGCGCGAAATCCTCAAGGATCCCTTCGATCTGATCATTTGCGACATGATGATGCCGGAACTCGGGGGCGAGATGTTCTACTGGGCGGTGACCCGGATGCGCCCGGCTGCTGGTCCGCGGTTCATTTTCTTTACTGGTCACCAGAATGATCCCAGGATGAAATTTTTCTTTGAGCGAGCGAAGGCGACGGTGCTCTTCAAGCCATTCAAGCTGGACGCGCTCGACGCGGCGATCCGCGAGGTAGTTCGCAAGTTGGGTTGATTCGGTTAGAGGAAGGCTCGCCCATGCGTTCCCTGACGCGTGTGACCACCACCTCCCTGGCACGCCGTAGCTTCGCGCGAACGCGGCTGATCTCTTCCGTTTGGTAGGGCGAGACTCTGTCGAGCCACCGCTCTCATCGTTAATTTGCTCGCTGAGGGCCGGCTACGCTAGGCTCAGGGAATGATGATTCGACATATTGCCGTTTTTTTGTCCCTGGCTTCTACTGCGTTTGGGCAGATGGCGCCTGTGGCCGATCGCGTGGCCCAGCAGAATACATTGTTTGAAGAGTTCTATCAGACAGACCTAAAGAACAATCCGGAGCGGGCCACTGCCTATGGCGACTACCGCTACAACGCACTACTTGGACAGTATTCGCTGGCAGAGATCGCGCGCCAACATGCAGAAGGCGATGATTTCCTGAAGCGCCTACAAGCGATCCCTACTGACGGGATGAGCGACAAGGATCTGCTGAGCCATCAGATAATGCAGCGGCAGCTCGAGCGGGACGACGTGAATTACAGCCTAAAAAATTACGAGATGCCCGTGAATCAGCAGAACGGCGCCCACATCCGACTCGCCGATCTGCCGCTCAGCGTACCTTTGGATTCCGTGCAGCACTACCAGGATTACATTTCACGGTTGCATCAGATCCCGCGTGTGCTGGAGCAGAGGACCGAGGTGATGCGCCAGGGCAAGAAGGACGGGCTGATGCCGCCCAAGCTCGTGCTCGAGAAGTTGCCCGGCCAATGCGAGGGCATTATCTCGGAGAACCCGTTTCTGCAGCCCACGAAAAAGTTTCCAGCCGAGTTCTCAGACGCGGACAAGAAACGTCTGACCGAGGAGATGACGAAGGCGATTAACGAGGATGTTTTTCCCGCCTATAAGAAGTTCGCGGAATTTCTGCGCACCGAGTACGACCCGAAAGGACGTAACGAACTCTCGATCGAAACTCTGCCGGACGGCAAGCGGCGTTACGCGGAAGCGGTAAAGCTGATGACCACGTTGAACGTTACGCCTGCGGAGGTGCATGAGCTGGGGCTGAAGGAAGTGGAGCGCATTACGGCGGAGATGACCAAGCTCGCGCAGACGCAGGGACACAAGGATCTCGCCAGCTTCCGCGCGGCCATCAACAGCGATCCCAAGTGGAAGCCGCAAAGCGAGCAGCAGATCGTGGATGATTTTAGGAAATACATCCACCAGATGGAGCCAAAGCTGCCGGAGCGGTCCGGGCTATTGCCCAAGGCGCCGGTGACGGTCGAGCCAATACCGGACTTCGCCAAGGCCGAGTCGACTCACTATGTCCAAGGCACGCCCGATGGGAAACGGCCGGGGCGTGTGGTCGTGGCCGTGGCTGACCCCACAAAGCGAACGTTGATCACGGACGAAGCCGTCGCCTATCACGAGGGCGTTCCGGGTCATCACATGCAGATTAGCATCGCCCAGACGTTGCCGGACATGCCGAAGTTCCGCCTGCACGCTTTTTACCCCGCCTACGCCGAAGGTTGGGCGCTTTATGCGGAGGAACTGGGCAAGGAAATCGGTTTCTACCAGAACCCTGTGTCCGACTATGGCCGTCTGAATTCAGAGCTGTTTCGCGCCGTTCGGCTGGTAGTTGACACCGGCATTCACGACAAGAACTGGAGCCGGCAGCAGGTGATCGATTACATGCACGCCAACGATTTGAACGACGCGCTCGCGCAAACCGAGGCGGACCGTTATATCGCGTGGCCAGGACAAGCGCTGGCCTACAAGATGGGGCAATTGACCATCCGCAAGTTGCGCGAGGAAGCCAAAGCGCAGCTCGGTCCGAGGTTCGAGATAAAAACATTCCACGATGAAGTGCTGAACGGCGGAGCTATGCCGCTGGACCTGCTGCAAGAGCGCTTGGAGCGATGGATCAAAGCGCAGAAACCGACGACGGCGAGCTCCGGCTAGTTAAGAGATACCGCGTCAGGGAACTTCTCGCCAGTTCACAACCAGCGTCGGTCTTCCGTCCTTCTTAGTTAACTAAACGTCGTCGCATCGCTCCGCAAAGGCAGATAAACCAGCGTGCCGAATGGCAGGTGTGTCGCCTGCGGACTTATGTAGTCGCTTACGGTGCGTCAGCGGTTTAGTCGTGCCTTCGCCTCCCGATCCGCGCGTTACGTTTGGCGCCTTCGCCGAACATTTTGTGCTTCGGCACGTGTACGTTGGTTGCCTGCTGCCGGCCGACTGGAATTCGCTGAGAAAACCGCGGCAAGATCATCCTTGAATGCGGTGTTCATCGCTTCAATTACGAGGGGTTCCAAACCCTGGTCGACGTTAGCTGCCTGCTTAGCGGCAACGTTATCTTGATGATTTGCGACGATCGCCTGAATTGCAATAATTTTTTGTTGGGTTGTCATGCGGGTACATACAAGTTCCTGTCGGCTATCCGCAATAAAATGGACGACATCCACCGTATCATTAGCAAAACCGCCGTTTTGTTTACTGGTGCAGCGTTATGGTGCGTCCCGCACATTGCTAAGGCGCAAAGCGCGGATGAACGACTGCGGGCTATCTACACAGAAGAATGGAAGTGGCGGCTTGAGCAGTTTCCCGGCCTCGAAGGAGTGACGAAGCCGGTCCCCGATCGTCTGCCGAAAGTCGATCCGGCGACGCAAGAAATGCGGCTGAAACACTGGGAGGAGGTGCTGCACAAGCTCAATGATATCCCGCGCGCGCAGCTCTCGCCCGAGGAACAGATCAACTACGATGTTTACCGGCGCAAAATCGAGGATTTCGTTGCGGACCAAAAATTCCGTGACTACGAAATGCCGGCCAATTCGGATTCAGCTTTCTGGACCGATTTGGGTTACACGGCGCGACGCCC
>JBKPMO010000113.1:0-4525 GCA_046732175.1 Verrucomicrobiota bacterium | reverse complement strand
CGTGTCTCAGTTCCAGTGTGACTGGTCGTCCTCTCAGACCAGCTACCCGTCAGAGCCTTGGTGAGCCGTTACCTCACCAACTAGCTGATAGGCCGCGGGCTCCTCAAAAAGCGTCAGGTTGCCCCGACTTTGATTTTGGGAAGATGTCTCCCCTCATCACGTGCGGTATTAATTCGGCTTTCGCCGAGCTATCCCCCACTTTAAGGCAGATTGCCCACGTGTTACGCACCCGTTCGCCACTAGACTTTCTTCGGTATTGCTACCAAAGAAAATCTCGTTCGACTTGCATGTCTTATCCACGCCGCCAGCGTTCGTTCTGAGCCAGAATCAAACTCTCCGTTAAAAACGTTAGGCCGCAGAGATCAGCATCTCCACGACCAAAGTTTGAGTAGCCAGTGTTGCTATAACACCGGCCGATCTGACTTTCTTAAACCGCGTGTCGGATCGATTCCTCGATCCGTTTTACGCGGGTTTGTCCGATCTTTAAATTTTTAATTCAAAGAAAATCGACAGATAACGCACAATTCAATGTTTGCTGACTGTGTCCATCCCGAATGTTTTCGGGACCAAATTGTCAAAGATCAACCGCTCTTCTTGGTACACGACAAAGGCCGACCTTACCACCGCTGATCAAGATCGGCTCAGCCCTGAGCCAGGAAGAACGCCAGCCGCTCGATCGCTGCTGACCCGTTATCACGAGACAGACAACATATAGGATGTTGCACATTGTGCAACCGAGAATCTTGCAATTTCTTGGTAGAATTTGCCCTGGCCTGGCGACGGCGTAATCTTTCGCCCGCAGATTCCGTATTGCATGTAGACCATGGGATCGAGTGGCGTCCCGGGGGGTCGTCATGCTGAAGATCACTACGGCTATTCGGTTATTCTAGAGCAATTTCACTTGGGAGACGGCGACGTTGCCGTTGAAGCAAACATCGACATCGGCCTTGGGGGTGCGGCCGCGCAGGTTGTAGTCGCCGGCGAAATATAAGCCGGTCTCTTCTTCGTGCCGGTAATTCAAAGGGAGCGGTTTCGGATCGAGCGGACACCAAATGACCTCCGGGTCGGGCGCATCGGCCGGCAGGAGAGGAAGATTGACATTGTAAAAGAGACCGGGCTCGATCGGCCGAGCGAGTAGCTCGCGCAGCAGGGGCGTGATCCACCGCGTCGCGCGGGTCCAATCGAACTCTGCGCCTTTGCGATAATGCGAAAATGCGATGCCGGGCCAGCCATGCAGGATGGCTTCGCGCACGGCCGCGACCGTGCCGGAATAATAAACATCCGCGCCAAGGTTCGCGCCGTGATTGATGCCGCTCAGCACCCAGTTCGCGTCCGGCACCAAATGGAGGAGCCCGAGCCGAATGCAATCGGCCGGTGTGCCGTGGATGGCGAAACGTTTCTCGCCACGCGGTTCGATGCGCACACCTTCGTGCCAGGTGACGGCGTGGCTCACGCCCGATTGCGGCGCTGCCGGGGCAACGATGGTGGCTTCGCCAAAATTTCGCGCGGCTTCGAGCAACGCATTCAGCCCGGCAGCGTCGATGCCATCATCGTTCGTGATCAGGAATTTCATGGGAATAGATAAACGCTCGGTGCGCGAATCTGCCGTCGCCCCCAAACGTACCCACGCGGCCGATTACGGGCGGCACGACCTTTTAGTCGCGCGGTGTACCTTTAATAACCTAGTATTGTCGAGTTTTCTCGGTGGCGACCCGGGCGAGTTAGCTGGGATTTTCTCTACATTACTTTGCGCCCACAGAATTATGCCTTGCTGATGGGCGCAGTTGCTCTCTTCATGCGTTCTGGCAACGTCATGTTCGTGACTGGCAAAATCGATTGGAACGGGCGGGACGCGAGCTGAGTTGGCGCGGATACACGGCGTAAAAAGGCTGCGCCTCATGCGGTGATTTTCACTGAAAAATCGGGTAGAGAGCAGGAGCAAGTGCCGTTAACGTTGCGCTCCAGATGTCGGAGGAACAAAAAGCGAAGCCGCCCTTGGAGATCGCTCACGTGTTGTTTATCAACACCGTTGCAAAATGAGCAGAGGGAAATCGTTCGGATTTATCTATTTCGTTGCGGCGGCGTTTTGCGTGAGTCACGCCCTGGCGAAGCCGATCTCTTTCACCGAAGTCCGTATTCCGACGCGGCAAAACCCGGTGCGGCTCGACTTGTATCAGCCGACCGACCCGCCTTTGCTCGGCTACGGCGCGGCGAGTCAAAAGCCACATCCGACCATTTTGCTTCTCTATGGAGCGGGTGGCCTGGCTTTCGACGGGTCACGGATGAGAGTGACTGCGCAGCGGCTGGTTCAGGCCGGCTATAACGTTTATCTGCTTCATTATTTTGACGAAACCGGAGCGTTTATGACCACGCGCTCGAGTATACCGAAGCATTTCGATGACTGGGTGGAAACTGTGCGCTACGCCATCGACTGGATTCATAAGCAGCCAGCCTCATCCGCGGCAATCGGCATTTGGGGCTATTCGCTGGGAGGATTTATCGCGCTCGAGGCGGCATCGGACAATCCGCAGGTCGGGGCGGTGGTAGATCACGCCGGGGGATGGGTCGAGGGCGATATGAAAGCGCTCGGTCGGATGCCACCGTTGTTATTCCTGAACGGGCAACGCGATCGCTGGGTTCCATACAAAAAATATGTGCAACCGCTGTTTAGTTATCTGGAACAACAGCACATTGCCTACGCGAGCCGCGTTTTCCCGACGCAGGGGCACAAGTTTAAACCGGCTGCGCTGGAAGATGTGCGCACGCAGGCGATCGAATTTTTTCGACAACACTTGAAGCCACCGAACCGCGTAGAAGGCTCCGCCTCCCGCGGTGAAACGCCCAACCCCGAAAGCATTCGGGGCCGTCCTGTAAACAGGCAAGCGTCGAAATAAAATGGGCGACTTGGGAGTCGCCCCTCCCAGTCATCTTCGCGCTTAACTTCGAAAGCATTCGCGAGTAGGCTATTTAACATTTCGTAGAAAGAATTGCACTCGGCTTAACTCTGCCTCGAGCGCACGCTCGAAAGCGCCGTCGTTAGGCGGTTGCACGTAGCCGACGTCGGCCCGCAGCGCGCCGCCTTTGACCGACAGATTGGCCCAGCCGATCACGCGATCGCGCCAAAGGAGCGGCAGCGCGTAATAACCTAGCTTTCGTTTTGACGCCGGAGTGTAGGCTTCAAAGCGGTAGGTCCAGCCCCACAGTAGTTCGAAGCGGGCTCGGTCGTGCACGACTGGATCGAATGGCGCGAGCAAGTGCACCTTTTCCGGAGTGACGGCGCGCCGCGGATTCTCTTCGTTAGGCCAATACCAGTCTATGCCCGCGACGGGCGCGCGGGCTAATCGGTCGCGTGCGCGCTGAAGAGTCGCTGGTATTTCGCTTCGCCACTGCGGGACCGCATAGCGCAATCGCCGGATGTAAAACGAAAGACTCGAGGCGGGCAGCGGTGCGTAAATGTTTACTGCCACATCCACCAGCGCATCTATCCGGGCCCGGCGTTCCTCTTCACTCAAGCGCGTCGCATCATGGCGGTGCGTGCGGTAGATGCGAATGCCGTTCTCGCGTCGCACCACGCGCACCAGGCCGCGGTAGTGTAGGGCGTCAAGCATGTGCGTCGTCGCATTCGACGAGCCGCCCCAGTAATTCCGCACCCGGCCGTGGGCGAAATGTTCCTCCACTTCGCGCGGATGGACCTCGCCGCGTGACTCGACGAACTTGAGCAGCAGCTCGGCTTTCTTCCGTTCGGCTGCCGACCACGCCCCCAAGCCTGCCGCCGGCACGCGCACATCGGGTCGCGGATGCATTAAGGCCTGCAATTCACGCGTGACAAAGCCGTAATTAACGAACGTATCTTCCTCGATACCTAACGAGACGTAGTTCCGCTCCAGATCGCCCGCGCGATAGCCTTTCACCCGATGCCGCAAGATCAGGTCCTGCGCGCGCGCCGGTGCACGGATCGGGTCAGCCTGAACAAATCCCATCCGCGCCAGCGCGCGCCGCAACGTGGTTGGCGGAAAAAGCGACCGCGCCACCGCGAAGCGGCGCAAGTCATCCACGGTGATCGGGGCGCGAGGCATCCGCATACCTTCGCTGAGGCATGAAGATTTCAAGATCGACGGAAAATTGTTTTCGCGCGTGACGGAACTTCGTAGGTGATGGCTGATGGTTGAAAGCTGAGAGACGACAGAAGGTTCTATTCTCTTGCTGGCGGTGGATGCCGTGACACGTTCGACTATGAAATTCTCCTTCGCCGGTTTGCTTGTGATTTGCGCTATCTCACTCGGCTCGTGGCAAGCGAACGCAGCGGACCTCGAAATCTCGATTCCGATTCAGTTGACGCATGCGCAGAACTTCGATCCGGCGCCGTCGCCCGACGGGAAGAAACTCGTTTTCATTTCGATGCTATCCGGCAAGGAACAGCTCTTCAAGATGGACGTTGACGGGAAAAACATCGCGCAGCTCACACGCGATGATTCCGACCACGAAGACCCGGCCTGGTCGCCGGATGGGAAGAAGATCGCGTTTG